>PLOC01000101.1 GCA_003141955.1 Chloroflexota bacterium | reverse complement strand
CGCGTCGAGGCGGTGGCGGCAAACCCAGGTTTGGCGGCGGAACCCAGCGGGCTCGGCGACCTTATCCCAATTAGCCTCGAGAACACAGAGCCAGGCCGCGCGTGGTCGCCGTTCCCCCACCCTCTGGCCCGCCCGGGCGTCCCGCCCAAGTCGTCGTGCGGCCTGGACGACGCCGTCCTTGAGAAGAGTGAGAGGTAGCACCCGGTCAAGGCAATGATGCCGACCAGGGCTTTCGTGATGATAGCTCCGACGGAAAGCGAGCGACCATCTTCGCGGCTCATATGTCTCCGACGCTGACGTAGGGCATCCCGGGGAGCGGAGGCAACCAAGTCCACCGCCGGGAGACACTCCGGCCACTGGCTCCAACTGCTGTAGTCGTGACCGTCGCGATATCTACTGTAGTGGGAGCGCCCCACTGTAGGCGAGGGGCTCGATCGTACTCTCTTCGCGAGTCGAACCGTGCGGCGCAACTCCTGCAGGTGAGGTCCAGTAGTATAGCAACTACATTAGGGTTATTCTGGGCGGGCCGGCGACTGCTCGGCCTGGGAGTTGATCGTGGTCGCGACGCTGGAACGGCGTCGTCGGAGCCTTCCCCTCTGAGCGCGACCAGCGAGGTTGAGCAGGTGGCGACAACGGCTATTGCTCCCGAGGGAGTAACAACGTACGCAGATCGGGGTTTGGACATGGTGGGGCCGGTCACCGCGGAATCGCCCGAGCCCGTCAGCCCACGGGCCGCAAGGATTGCACCACGCCGGAGAGCGGCGATCCCGCTGCGGCAGACCACGGAGGAACCCAACCGGATGGGATTGCTGGAAGGCAAGAAGGCGCTGGTATTCGGCGTCGCCAACGACCACTCGATCGCCTGGGGAATCGCCAGGGCGCTCCACGACAACGGAGCGATGGTCGGGTTCAGCTCGATGCCCTCGCTGATCAAGCGGCGCGTCCGCCCTCTGGCGAACTCGATCGGTTCGACCTTCGTCGAGCCCTGCGACGTCCGCGACGACGACGAGATCCGGCGAGTCTTCGCGCGCTGGAAGGCCAGGCAGGGAAACCTCGACATCCTCGTCCATGCCGTCGCCTACGCCGAGAAGGAGGATCTGGCCGGCCACTTCGCCGACACCAGCCGCGACGGCTTCCACACCGCCTTCGACATCAGCGTCTACTCGCTGATCGCCATGGCTCGCGAGGCTCGGCCGTACATGCCCCCGGGCTCTTCGATCATGACCATGACCTACTACGGCGCCGAGAAGGTCCTGCCCCACTACAACGTCATGGGCGTGGCGAAGGCCGCGCTGGAGGCGTCCACCAGGTACCTGGCTGCGGACCTCGGCCCCAGCGGGATCCGCATAAACGCCATCAGCGCCGGGCCCGTGCGGACCCTCTCCGCCCACGGCATCGCCGGCTTCAAGATGATGTACGGCGCCTTCGCGGAGGTGGCTCCGCTCCGCTCTCACATCACCATCGAGGACGTGGCCGGCACCGCCGTCTACCTGGCCAGCCCACTATCGGGCCAGACCACGGGCGAAGTCATCTACGTGGACGGCGGCTTCAACATCCTGGGGCTGCCGGTCGCGGAGTAGGCGGCCACGGGATCTCGGCCGCGGCTTGGGCCTCGGCGGGGCGCGAACCTCGGGGCGATCAGTCGGTCGAGCCCGACAGCTCGAAGCGCATCAGGCGCCAGGTCGCCAGCGCGAGCGCGACCACGATCAGGATCGCCGACAGGGTCAGAGCGGTTGTCGGGGAGAGTCGGGCTGCTTCCGTATGGAGCTGGTAGAAGCTATCGGCCGCGCCGAGGGCGTACTGCCGCACGGACAGGTTGGCGATGCCGGGCAGCAGCGACGAGAGGGCGCCCTCCCAGACCAGCGAATAGCCGATGCCGAGCACAAGCGCCCGGCGGGTGAACAAGCTCAGGGTCAGGAAGAGCGTGACATAGCACAGCGAGCCGACGACCATCGCCCCGACATATGCCTCGGTTGCGGAGACGCCGTCGGAGCCGGCGGGCACGACCTCGATCGCGCCCGCAACCAGGACGGAGGCGACCGTAAGGACGAGCGAGAGGGCCACGGCCGCGAAGGCCTTGGCCGCCACTATCACCCACCGCGAGATCGGCTTGGCAAGCAGGTAGAGGATCGTGCCCTCGTCGTTCTCGGCGCCAAACGCGCCCGTCCCGAAGAGGACCGTCGCCAGCGGCAGGACGATCGTCAAGGACACCGGCTCGAAGACACTGTCCGTGAAGCCACTGACGTCCACCTCTCCAAAGGCGCGGTAGACCAGGGCAAGCAGCGGCGGCAGCGCGGCGAGCAGCACGAGGAGGAGGGTCCGCCGCCGCCCCAGCTGCTGGCGGAGCGTGAGCCGCACGATCTCCGGAAAAGCAACCAGGGGTCCGGTCATCGAGGCCTCGCTCATCGGCGCACCAGATAGTCGAACACGCTCTCCAGCGACTCGTCGGCCGGCACGACCTCCATCAGCCGCACGCCGGCCGTCCGGCCGGCGACGGCGATGATCCTGCGGAAGGCGGAGAGATGGGCGGTCTGCACCGACAGGGCGTTCTCCTTGAGCTCCACGGCGAAGACGGCCGGATCGGCCATCAGAGTCGTGGCCAGCCTGCGATCGTCGCTGGAACGGATCGTGATCGAATGAGGCCGATCGGTCATCAGGGCCCGGATGGCCCGGAAGTCGCCCGACGCCGCGAGCCGGCCCGAGACCAGGACCAGGATCTCGGTCCCGATCCTCTCGACTTCCTCCAGGATGTGCGAGGAGAACAGGATCGTGCGGCCGGCCGCGGCCATCTCTCCCAGGAGGTCCATCATCGACAGGCGCTGGCGCGGGTCCATGCCGTTGAAAGGCTCGTCCAGGAGCAGAACCTGGGGATCGTGGACCAGCGCGCCCGCAACCTTGGCTCGCTGGCGCATGCCCTTTGAGTAGGTGCCGATGGCGCGGTCGGCGGCGTCCTCCAGACCGACCCGCTCAATGGCGGCGCGCGCCGCGGAATCCGCGTTCCGCATGCCCTGCAGGCGGGCGTTGAAGCGCACGTACTCGTAACCAGTGAGGAACGCGTAGGCCGACTCCCGCTCCGGGACGAGCCCGATCTGGCGGTATACGGACGGGTCGCGATGAGGGCTCCGGCCCAGGACGTGGACCGTGCCGGCCGACGGCGCCAGGAAGCCGGCGAGCATGTGCAGCAGCGTTGTCTTCCCTGCCCCGTTGGGCCCGAGCAGTCCGGTGACTCCGGCGCCGAGACTGAAGCTCACGTCGTTCACGGCAACGACGTTCCCGTACCAGCGCGCGGCGTTCGCCAGCTCGATCACGGGAGGCGCCACCGCCTGATCGGCGGCTGGAATGGTCTGCGCCGTCATGCCGCGATCCTCCGATAGCGGAAGAGCAGGATCGCCGAGAACACGCCCACGCTGACAAGGCAGGCCAGGACATACGCGGCCGGGCCGAGCGTCGCTGGATAGTCGGAGGTCAGCGCCTTGCCGAAGAACCAGTCCGTGGCGCCGGTCAGGGAAGTGATGGGCGTCAGCAGGACGAGCTTGTCGGCCGAACTCCAGCCGCCGTGATTGGCGACGGCGTAGATGATGGCCGGGACTGCTTCCATGAGCAGGAAGTAAGCGATCAGTCCAATCGCCGAGTAGGCGCGCCGCGGCGAGTAGGACGAAAGCGCCAGCGAGATGGAGGCCATGCTGGCCGCGATCAGGAGGTCGGCCGGGATGGCCGGCAGCGCTTTCGGCAGCTCATCGCCGATGGCGCTGATCGTGTCCGGCTTCATCAGCACGTCGCCGACGAAGAGGGCGATCATCGGAACGATCAGGGCCAGGAACAGCGCGGTCGAAAGAGACGCGACCCGGGCGAGAGCATAGTCGGCGCGGCCAATAGCCCGCGTGAAGTAGAGCGACAGCACCTGGTATCGCTGGTCGCGGCAGACGACCTCGGGAGCCTGGGCCACGCAGAAGAGGACCAGCAGGAGACTGAAGGTGGTGAAGTAGCTGTCGTACGCGAACAGTTGAACCTGCTGGCCGCTGCTGATCTCGCTCGCGAGCGTGGAAGAGAAAGCAAGCTGCAGGAAGGCGAAGAAGGAATACAGCCCGGCAAGGATGAACGGCGCCGCCTTGGCGCTCATCGGTCGCCCGAAGCCCCAGACGCCTCGCAGGCTCTCGACGTAGAGAGACCAGGCCGCATACCAGCGGCCGTGGCGCTTGCCTTCATAGTGGCGGTAGCCCAGGTCGTAGATGCTGCCCGCGGGCGAGCTGGCGGTCAGGCGGTTGCCGGCGCTCACTGGGCACCTCCGGCGGCCGGTTCCAGCCCCTGCTCGGGCTCGCGGAAGATGTCCTCGAGCCGGCGGCGCTCCTGCTGGACTCGAACCAGCGGCAGCGCGAGATCCGCAACGGTGTCCCGGACCGCGTCGTAGAGGGTTTCGCTTTCCAGGACGAGGAGCACGCACTGGTCTTCCTGCCTGGCCTTGAAGCCGCGACCGGTCAGGGCTGCCGTAAGCCGATCCGCGCCTTCCTCGACTTCGACCGCCAGGACCGGCGTGCGCTGAGTGAAGGTGGAGATCGGGGCGGCCTTCAAGAGGTGGCCGGCGTCGACCGCGAGCAGGAACGTGCAGACCTGCTCGATCTCGCCCAAGAGGTGCGATGCCACCACGACCGAGATGCCGAAATCGGTCCCTGTGCGCTTGATGAGATCCAGCATCTCGTCGCGGCCCGTCGGATCCAGGCCGTTGGTCGGCTCGTCCAGGAGCAGCAGCTTGGGGTCGTGGGCGAGCGCCTGAGCCAGCTTGACCCGCTGCTTCATGCCCGTGGAGTAACCACCGATCTGGCGGTAGCGCTCCTCGTAGAGGCCAACGTGCCTCAGCACCTCGGCGGTTCGTTCGCGGGCGGCGGTTCGCGGCAGGCCGGAGATTCGGGCCATGTGCGTGACAAATTCGGTGGCGCCGACGTCGGGCGGGAGGCAGTCGTTCTCGGGCATGTAGCCCACGACCTTGCGGATCTCGCGCGTCTCGTCCGCCACGTCGAGCCCGAGCACGGAGGCACGCCCGCTCGACGGCGGGACCAGGCCGAGCAGGATCTTGATCAGCGTGCTCTTGCCGGCGCCGTTTGCTCCGACTAGGCCGATGATCCCCGGTTCCACCTGCAGGTCCAGACGATCAAGGGCCTTGACGGTCCCGTAGTTCTTCGTGAGACTCGCAGTCTCGATCAGAGCCATGAGCTCAGATTGCCTCCCCCAACTGGAGTTGAGCGCCCATGATAGCCATGCGACGCGCCCTCCGTCTCAGTCCGAGGGCGCCGCGGGCCCGTCGATCCGTCCGAATCGTCAGACTCCGCGTCAGGCCATTTGGATCGTTCAAGCCGGGGGCCGGCACGCCGACACCTTTCTCGTGGAAGTACTGACCAGCACCACTCTCGACCGGGCGCGCCAGATCGTCCAACACGCGCACGCGATCAGCCCGTCCGCCAGCCTGCTTCGACTGGAGCAGCAGCTGCGGCAGGGCGATTCGAACGCCCGCCAGCTGGCCAAGCTGATCGACGGCTCCCCTGCCCTGGCGGCCCGCGTGCTGCGCATGGCCAACTCCGCCTTCTACGCCCCCGCAGAACCCGTGACCACTCTCTCGCGGGCGGTGGCGCTGCTCGGCGACACGGTCCTGCGACAGCTGGTCCTGACTTCGCTCATCGTCTCGCGCCGGGCCGGCAACCGCAGCCCGCGCGAGGCTCTTGCGGCCGCCCGCCTAACGGGCGACGCCGTTCGCAGCGCCGTCGTCGGCAAGATCCTGGCCCAGATGTCCCGGACCACCGATCCGGACACCGCCTTCGCCGCGGGCCTCCTCCACGACCTCGGCCACGTCTACCTGCTGGACGACGTCGGCGAGCGGTACGCAAGCTACTTGCTCGACCCGCATGCCCACGACGCCCGCAATGCCGCCGGTCAACTGGAGATGGAGATCGAGCTCGCCGGTACGACCCACCAGGACGTCGGCGCCGTCTTCGCCTACGAGTGGAACCTCCCGCCGGTCATCGCCCGCGTTCTTTGGGACCACCACGTACCCAGCCCCGGGTCGCTGGGCGCCCTCGTCGCCTCAGCCGATGTGCTGGTCCGCGAGCTCAGCTATCCAGCGGTCGTGGACGCGGCCGACCGGCAGATGGAGGGCGACGCGGCCCTCGCGACGCTCGGCATCAATCGCGAGCGCTGGGACGAGCGGACGGCCACCGTCCGCGACCAGTTCCAGGAACTGCTCTCCATCTTCGACGTCCAGGCAGTCTGACCCCTCGGGCGTTCGAGGCCGGGCCCGGCGGCGGCCGGCCGAGTAGCCGCCGACGGAGCCGTCGGCACCGACCATGCCGAAGGCTGGTTTGCCCTACCTTGCCGAGAGCCGGAAGACGGTCGTGGTCGAGTAGGTTTCGCCCGGCTCGAGGGTCACGCTCGGGAAGCCGGGCTTGTTGGGAGAGTCCGGATAGTGCTCCGTCTCGAGGCAGAAGGCGCTGCGTAGCGTGTAGGGCTTGCCCGCCTTGCCGACGAAGGTCCCATCGAGGTGATTGCCGGTGTAGAGCTGGATCCCGGGCTCGGTCGTCAAGACTTCCAGCAGACGCCCGCTCCGCGGCTCGTACGCGGTCGCGGCCGGAACAAGGCCCTTCTCCGAGCCGCGATCGACGACCCAGTTGTGGTCGTACCCGTCCCCGAGCTCGAGTTGCTCGTCGGCCTTGTTGACCCGGGCCCCGATGGCCGTCGCCGTGCGGAAATCGAACGGCGTGCCGGTCACGTCTCGCAGCTCGCCCGTCGGGATCAGGTTCGCGTCCACGGGCGTGAACCTGCTGGCTGCGATCTGGACCTCGGTGCCCAGGACGTCGCCGCTGCCCTCGCCGGCCAGGTTGAAGTAGGAGTGGTTGGTGGAGTTGACGACGGTGGTCTTGTCCGTGGTGGCCGAGTATTCGAGGCGCAGAACGTTGCCCGGGGACAGCGTGTAGACGACCCTGGCCGAGAGCTGCCCGGGGAAGCCCTCCTCGCCGTCGGCGCTCACGTAGGTCAGCTCCAGGGCCGCATCCACGCCGGCCACCGAGGGCCTGCCCTGCCAGACCTGCTTGTCGAAGCCCCTGCGCCCGCCATGCAGGCTGTTCGCGCCGCTGTTGACCGCGAGCTTGTGCTCGACGCCATCCAGGCTGAACCTGGCGGCGGCGATCCGGTTGGCGTAGCGGCCGATGATCGCGCCGAAGTAGGGGCCGGACTTCAGGTACTTCTCGCTCGTGTAGCCAGCAAGGTCATTGAAGCCGAGGACGATGTCGGCCTGCCGGCCGGTCCTGTCGGGCGCGATCCAGGAGGTGACGATGCCGCCGTAGGTCGAGATCTTGACCGTGGCGCCGTCATCGCCGGCCAGTGTGTAGAGGTCCACCGCCCTGCCGGCGACCGTGCCGAACGGCGCCCCGGTAATCGTCGTCATGTTTGGCTCGCTCCTCAAGGGTCACGGTCCCGGCTCAGGCCAGGCTCAGCGCAGTCTACCCAGCTGCGTGGCATCGCTGAGGGTGTTGTCCTGCAGCGACAGGGCCTGGGAGCTCAGCTGGGACGCGCCAACGTTCTAGACTTCGCCGCGCGTGAGTGCCTCAGCTGTTCGAACGCCGCGAGGAAGAGCGCTCGATTGCGCGAAAGGAGTTTCCCCCGCATGACGGCCGCGATCGAGACCCGAGGTCTGACCAAGAGCTACGGCCGTTCGCGCGGCATCGTCGACGTCGATCTGGTCGTCGAGGCAGGTCAGATCTTCGGCTTCCTGGGCCCCAACGGCGCCGGCAAGTCGACGATGATCAGGCTGCTGCTGGACCTGATCCGGCCAAGCAGCGGAGAGGCGTGGGTCCTGGGCCTCGACATCCATCGGGACCGGCTCGCCATCGACCGGCGGATCAGCTACGTGCCGGGCGAGCTGTCGCTATACAGCGAACTGACCGGCCGGCAGCTGCTGACCTACCTGGGCAACCTGCACGGTCACGTGGACGCGGCCTACCGCGACAGCCTGATCGAACGGCTCGAGCTCGATCCGTTCAAGAGAATCAAGACGCTCTCGCGCGGCAACAAGCAGAAGGTTGGGCTGGTCGCCGCGTTCATGATCCGCCCGGAGCTGCTGATGCTGGACGAGCCGACGGCCGGGTTGGACCCGTTCGTGCAGCTCGAATTCGAGCGCCTGTGTGAGGAGGCCCGTAGCGGCGGCCGGACCGTCTTCATCTCGTCGCACCAGCTGCCCGAGGTGGAGCACCTGTGCGATCGCGTCGGCATCATCCGCGAGGGCAGGCTGCTGGCTGTTGAAACGATCGCGGACCTCAAGGCTCGGGCGTTGCACCGGCTCGAGATCGACTTCGGGGGACCAGTCGACGCGGCAACCTTTTCCAACTTGCCCGGCGTGCGCGACCTCGCCGTAATCGACGGCACGCTGCATTGCACGGTCACGGGAAGCGTCGACGCGTTGATCAAAGCGGCTGCCCGTTTCGAGGTCCACAACATACGGAGCATCGACACGAGCCTCGAAGAGATATTCATGGCCTACTACGGATCCGGCGAAGCGGCCGACAAGACCGCGGCCGGGGAGGCCGGCCATGTTGCTGCGTAACGTCTTCACCAAGACCGTGCGAGATTTGCGCTGGCCCACATTCTGGGTGAGCCTCGGTTGTGGGGCAATGACCGGCTATTTTGCCATTCTGTTTCCCACTCATTCAAAGCTATTCGATCTGAATTCGATGCTCGAGGAAGATGGGGCCGGCGGCGAAACCGCTGGGGGCGAGCATGGGCGATGCCAGCACTCTCATCGGCTTCCTTCACATAGAACTGTTCTCGATGATCCTGCCCTCCGCTCTGGTTGCATTCGCAGCCGGAACGGCCAGCGGTTTCACGGCGGGCGAGGAATCGCGCGGCACCATCGACATACTTCTGTCATATCCCGTGTCGCGCCGCCGTGTCGTCCTGGAGCGACCCGCTCAGTTCCGTCGTGGACGGCCTGGGGGCGATCCAGCCGCTCTCATTCTTCCGCTAATACATGGGGTGACGACCCGCTTCGGAACGGGCTGAACATGGGCGACGCGGCCGTCCTGGCAGCCGTAGCCGCGCTATTCCTGGCCCTCGCCGTCGTCGCCTTCGAGAGGCGCGACCTGGCAGCCCGACGCTGCAGATTCCCCGGTAGCTCGATTTCGAGCGGATTTCGCACTCTGCCCGCAACCGCGCCACAACCTGCGACGGCCTATAAGGCAACCCGCCCGCCGCCTAAGCGGCACTGACGCAATACTGAATCTCGCGGCCCGGTCGCCCATTCTTGCCCCAGGCACGGCAGCCACCGGTCGACTCGTGACCGGCGCAGGTTACGCCGTGTGCCTATTGGAGGACACGATGGCCGCCGCGCCAGGCACCGAAATGAAGCGCACCCTGACGATGACCGGGCTGACGATCAACGCCATGGCGCTGATTGCGCCCGGCGCGTTTCTCTGGACAACGTTCCAGGCCCAGGTCGTTCAGCAGAATGGCGGCATCACGACCGCGATGGACATGGTCCCGGGACTGCTGTTCGTTCTCGTGCTCGCATTCCTCACCGCGTTCTCATATGCCGAGCTGTCGAACATATACCCGGAGGCCGGCGCCGGATCCTCATACTACTTCGCCGAAGCCGCCTTCCTGGAGAAGGAGGAGGCGATCCACTACAAGTTCGCCCGACTGGCCAAGTTCGTCGTCGGTTGGGTCTCACACCTGTACTACTGGATCTACCCGGGCATCATGGTCGGGTTCACGGCGATCCTGTGTGTATACATCATGAGCCTGTTCGGCGTGACGCTGAATCAACCGGCCGAAGTTGGGGCCGCGTTCGTATTCTCGGCGCTGGTCGGGTTGATCGCATATCGCGGCATTTCCGGCTCGACAATGACGGCCGTCATCATCAACGCGATCCAGCTGACGGCCCTCGTCGGGTTCTCAATCCTGGCCATTGCGTTCCGGCTCACACATCCGGACCTGGCGTACGCACATTCGAGTATCGCCTCTGTCGTCCTGCCGCACAACTTCACAAACGTCCTCTTCCAGGGCACGATCGCGATCCTGTTGCTGGTCGGGTTCGAATCCGTCACCGCCCTGGGCGCCGAGGCGATCAACCCCAAGCGCGACGTCCGGCGGGCGGTTCTCTTGTCGCTCGCCATCCAGGGAGCCGTCGCCTACGTCATCGAGTACGTCTCGGCCAACTTCCTGGTCAACGGCAGCATCACCGCTACCGACGCGACCGGCAAGACCGTCGGCGGTTACGCGGCGGCGGCCGCCTCGTCAGCCCCGATCGGCGACATGATCCGCTTCATCGGCGACCAGATGCTGGGAGGCACCGGCGTGGCCCTCGTTCTGATCCTCGCGCTGAGCGTATTGATCGCGCTCATCGGCACCACGCTGGCCTGCCTGAACACCGGCGTCCGCATCACCTACGTCATGGGCCGAGACAGGGAAGTCCCCGGCGTCCTTGGCATGCTCCACTTCCGGCACGCGACTCCGCACTACGGCGTGATTGCTCTTGCCGTCATCTCCGCACTCCTCGGCGGATACGCGGTCCTCTCGGCCGACAACCTGCTCCAGATCACGCTCGCCTCCAACACCGGCACCTTCCTGGTCTATGGCATGACGAACGCGCTGGTCCTGTTCGCCTTTGGGGGAAGGCACAAGAGGAACATCGTCAAACACGTGATCGTCCCGGTGGCGGGGCTGGTGGCAAATGTCGGCATGCTCGCCGGAGTCGTCCTCATGAGCGTCTCGGCCGGCGGGTCGACCCAGACCGACACGCTGATCGCCCTCGGTGCGGTTGTCATCTGGATCGTGGTCGGCGCCGTCTGGCTCGTCTTCAACTCGGCCGCGACCAACAAGAGTCTTCTCGTCAAGCCCCGGACCGTGGTCCCGGAGCGGTAGCCGCCACCGGATCGCAGGATCGAGACCGCGCCGGCAGGTTCCCGGCGCGGTCTTCCCCAATCTCCAGCAGGAAAGCCCAGGCAGATGGCCGCTCCTTCGCCAGACAGATGCAGGCCGTGACCGCGGCCCTGGCCGTCGAGTACGCCGGCCTGTCCGTCTCAGGCCACGTCCGGGACCACAACGAGGACCGGCTCGGCTGGGCTGCCCTCGACAGCGACTCGGCCTTCGTGATGCCGGCCCAGGAGTACACGCTCGCTCAGGCGGTCGCAACCTCGCAACGGGGTCTGGTCTTCGCCGTGGCGGACGGCCTCGGCGGATACGGCGGCGGCGAGATTGCATCGGGACTGGCGGTCGAGGCCTGCCTCGAGCACACCCAGAAGAACGTGGCCGACGGCGGGCGCCTCACGGGCACCCTGAGGGCGGCCTTCAATCGGGCCAATCAGGCGATCTTCGACGCCGCCATCGGAGGCCACGGGGGCCGGAAGATGCAATCCACCCTGAGCGCTCTGGCGATTACACCCGGCGAGGCGCACCTTGCCCATGTCGGCGACAGCCGCGTCTACCGCCGCCACCACGGCGATCTCGAGGTTCTGACCGCCGACCACAGTCAGGTAATGGAGCTGCTCCGGATGCACATCATCACTCCTGAGCAGGCCATCGACCACCCCGCCCGGTACGCCCTGACCCGATCGGTCGGCGGCGACATCACCGTCCGGGTCGACGTTCGGACGGAACGCCTCGACTCCGACGACGCGTTTCTCCTCTGCTCGGACGGGCTGTGGAGCAACGTGACCGCGAGCGAGATCGCGGAGGCGCTGGCCCACTCGCCGGCGGAAGCGTGCGACCGGCTGGTCAAGCTCGCTCTGGACCGTGGCGGCGACGATAATGCGACAGCCATGGCCATTCGCGTGCGCGAGGCCGGGCAGGCGCCCGAAGCGCCGCAGGGATGGCGGAGGTTATTCTCGTGACCACGACTGATCTCCAGCCGGGCGCGAAACTCGACCAGTTCACGATCGTCAAGCCGATAGGCCAGGGAGCCTTCAGCGACGTCTTCCTGGCCGAGGATCCCGGCGGCCGCCAGGTCGTCCTCAAGTGCCCCCACGAGACGATCATGGGCGACGTCTCGACCTTCGACCGTTTCCGGCGCGAGCTCGAGATCTCCCGCCATCTCCGCCATCCGGGGATCCAGCGCTCGCTCGAATTCACGACGGACCGCAGCCGCCCCTACATGGTCATGGAGTACATCGAAGGCGAGACGCTGCGCGCCTACATGACCCGCGAGAAGCGCCTCTCTGTCGAGCAGGCGGTCGACTTCGGCCGGCAGCTGGCGGCGGCGATGGCCTACGCCCATTCGCAGGGGGTCTTCCATCGCGACCTCAAGCCCGAGAACGTGCTCGTGACCTCGGACGGGCGGCTGGTGGTCACCGATTTCGGCGTGGCCTTGATGGCCGGCGCCCGACGGCTCACCTGGCGCTGGTTCTCGACCGCCCTCGGCACGCCCGACTACATGTCGCCCGAGCAGATCCAGGGCAAGCGCGGCGATGCCAGGACGGACGTCTACGCCATCGGGGTCATGCTGTTCGAGATGCTGGCGGGTCGGGTTCCGTGGGAAGGTGACAACGCTCTCTCGGTCATGAGCCAGCATCTTAACGCGCCGGTCCCGGCGCTCCACGAGATCAACGCCGAGGTGCCGCCACCGATAGAGGGGATCGTCCGCAAGTGCCTGCGCAAGCTCCCCGACGAGCGCTATGAGGACGCGGCCTCACTGGAGAGCGATCTCGAGCACTGGCGGGACCTGCCGCTGTCGCAGTTCATCTTCGGCGACGAGGCCCCGGTAACGCGCGCCTCGGACCAGAAGCTGATCCTCCTCATCTTCGGGATCAGCGCCGGCTTCCTGGCCGCCAGCATTCTCTTCGTCCTGATCGCATACCTTCTCGTCCATGCCCACGCATAGCCGCGCGAACGGCCCACGTCCGCGCGGGAGGAACGACATGCCCGACAGAACCGGATCCACGCCATACGAGGGCACACCCTCGGCGCGTCGCTCGAACGGGGGCGGCACGGGAGCAGCGGCCGACGATGCCGAGACGGCCGCAGACAACGGTCTGGGCTTGACCGATCTGGACCGCCGCACGGTGGATCGCCTGGTCGCCTCCGCCCGAGAGGCCCAGGTCGAGCAGATCGAGCTCCAGTTCGCCGACGTGACGGGCGCGGTCAAGACCGTGGCCGTCCCGGCCAGGCGCCTGGCCCATGTCCTCCTGGCCGGCGAGTGGTTCGACGGATCCGCGCTGGAGGGCCTGGCCCGGGAAGTCGAGTCGGACATGTATCTGCGCCCGGACCCGTCCACTTTCTCGATCCTCGGGCCGGTCGCGGGAGTGCCCTGCGCCCGGCTGATCTGCGAGGTCGTCACGCCAACCGGCGAGCCGTACCCGGGCGACGGCCGGGCCGTGCTCCGCTCGCTCCTGGAGCAGGCCGAGTCGGCCGGGCTCAATTACCTGGTGGCGCCCGAGATCGAGTTCTTCCTCTTCCCCCTGGGCGACGGCGTGGAGCCCCTTCCCGACGACCCGAGCAGCTACTTCGAGCGCGCCCGCGGGCGATCGCGCCAGGTCGAGCTCGAGATCGTGGCCAGCCTGGAGGCGATGGGGATCCGCATCGAGTCGAGCCACCACGAGGTCGCGAGCGGGCAGTTCGAGCTGGACCTGCCGATGCTGCCGGCCCTGGTCTCCGCCGACACGGTCACCACGCTCAAGCCGGCGGTGAAGGAGCTGGCCCGCGAGCGCGGGATGCAGGCCACGTTCATGCCCAAGCCGCTGGCCGACGCCGCGGGATCCGGCATGCACACCCACCAGGTCCTCGTGGATCGCGCGGGGCGCAGCGTCTTCGACGACCCGGCGGCGGACTACGGGCTCTCAGCCGTGGCCCGGGCCTTCGCCGCGGGCCAGCTCGAGCACGCACCCGGGCTGTGCGCCCTGGTCGCTCCTCTGGTCAACTCGTACAAACGGCTCGTGCCCGGCTACGAAGCCCCGGTCGCGGGGAGCTGGGGGCGCCACAGCCGCTCCGCCCTGATCCGCGTTCCCGCCCAGGTCCGCCAGGAGAACCCGCCGGCCGAGGTCTTCGAGACGCGCCTGGAGCTGCGCCTCCCCGACCCCAGCTGCAATCCGTACCTGGCGTACACGGCCATGCTCGCCGCCGGCCTGGATGGCCTGGACCGAGGCCTCGAGCTCGGGCCGCCGCTCGAGGAGGTCGAGCACGGGTTCGGCGGCGGCCACAGCCTGACCAGGCCACTCCCGGCCTCCCTGGGCGAAGCGCTGGCCGCGCTGGAGGACGACGACGTGATCATGTCCGCCCTCGGGAGCGAGCTGCTCGAGCTCTTCCAGTCGGCCAAGTCGCTCGAATGGGAGGCTTACCGCCGCCAGGTCACACCCTGGGAGGTGGCGGCCTACTTCCAGCGCTCATGAGCCCTCGCGCGATGACAGGGAGCCGGCGCCAGGCCTGGGTTGGGCCGCTGACGCCCCGCGCCATTCGGTGCGCCGGGCCGCCGGGCAGGCCAGCTGCCGGGTCTCCGGCGCCGGCTCGTACCGATTCGATACTTTGCATTCGCCTCTCGATTTCGCGCCGGGCAGTAACCTAGCAGCCGACAGGTCGACGGTGTGGGGAGCAGTCTGGAGATATCGGTGCGCGTCTCGATCGGGATCGATCTTGGGTCGTCGCGGGTCAAGTTGCTCGCCCTGGACGAAGAGGGCAATGCCCTCGGGGTGACGATGGCCTCGTACGCCACGGAATCCCGTCAGCCCGGCTACGCGGAGCAGAACCCGGATCGCTGGTGGGATGCGCTGCGACTTGGGATGTCCGAGATGCTGTCCCGCCCGAGCATGCGCGGTGCGGACGTGGTCGCCCTCGGCCTTACCGGCCAGATGCACAGCGCCGTCTTCCTCGACGCCGACGGCGTGCCGCTTCGACCCGCGCTAATGTGGTCAGACGGGCGAGCCGGAGCGGAGGCCGCCGAGATCGAGAAGCGAATTCCGCGCGGCGAACTGGTCGCCCGAACCGGCAACCGATCGAACGTGAGCTTCACGGCTCCCAAGATCATGTGGGTCGCCGTCCACGAGCCCGAGGTCCTCGCCCGGACGCGCTGGATCGTGCAGCCCAAGGACGCCCTGCGGGCACGCCTGACCGGCGAGGTGGCGAGCGACGTTTCCGACGCCTCGGCGACGCTCCTGTTCGACCTGCAGGCCCGAACGTGGGCGACGGACATCTGCCAGAAGCTGGGGATCGACGCGGGGCTGCTGCCTCCGATCATGGAATCGGAGACGAATGCCGGATCTCTGCGCGAGGACGCCGCGAGGGCCCTCGGTCTGCCGGCCGGGATCGCCGTGGCGGTGGGCGGAGCCGATGCCCCGGCGGCGGCCCTTGGCCTGGGCATGGCCCGGGAGGAAGACGCAAAGGGCGCCGTGCTCATCTCGCTCGGCACCGGTGGGCAGGTGCTCGCACCGGTAGCTCAGCCGCACATCGATCCCGAGGGGCGGCTCCACGGCCTGGCTCACGTGGTCCCCGGCCAGTGGTGCGTCATGGCCGCGATCCTCTCGGCCGCGGCCTCGCTCGACTGGGTTGTTCGCCTGCTGCGCCCCGACGACCCCAACGGCAGCCGGGAGTTGCTGGCGGCGGCCACGAAGGTCCCGGCCGGGAGCGACGGCCTGATCTTCCTGCCGTACCTGCGCGGTGAACGAACCCCCCATTTCGATCCGTCCGCGCGAGGCGCGATGGTCGGGCTGCGCATCAGCCACGGCGCCCCGGAGTTGACCCGGGCGGTTCTGGAGGGAGTGGCCTTTGCCCTGGCCGAGGGCCTGGAGCTCATGCGTGGCGTCGGCGTGCAACCCACGTCGGGCGTGGTCGCGGGCGGTGGCGTCAATCGCCTGTGGCAGCAGATCATCGCCGATGTGCTGGATCTCCCGGTCGCCCTCGGCGCAACGGAGCACGGATCGGCTCGGGGCGCCGCGCTGCTCGGCGCCGTTGCCGGCGGGATCATCCCTTCGACGGCCCACGGAGTTCCGCCGCTGCCTGCCGACACACGCGTGATGGACCCCGACCCGGCCAACGTCGAGCTCTACGCGGGCATTTTCGCCACCTACCGCGAGCTCTACGGACGGTTGCCGCATGGCTGAACGGCGCGACATGGTGACGCGGGCCACGCCCGCGCCCGTTCCCGCTACCAGCGCTGGTGCACGAGAGGCTTGACGCGCTCCTCGTACATGGCGCGGATCCGTTCGAGCGTCGCCGGCGGAATCGCCGCCAGGTCGGCCGCCGCCGCGTTAGCCCGGGCCTGTTCCGGTGACTTGGCCCCGGGGATCGCGGCAGTCACGCCGTCGAACATCAAGATCCAGCGCAAGGCCATCTGGGCCATCGTGGCGCCGGCCGGGACCATGCCTCGCAGTTCTTCGACGAAGGCCAGACCCGTCTCGTAGTCCACGCCGGCGAAGGTCTCGCCCACGTCGAAGGCCTCGCCATGACGGTTGTAGGAACGATGATCTGAGGCGTCGAAGTCGGTCTGTCTGCTCATCTTGCCGGTCAGCAGCCCCGACGCCAGCGGGACTCGCGCCAAAACTCCCACGTCGCGACGCTTCGCTTCGGCCAGGAAGTGGTCGGCCGGGCGCTGGCGGAGCATGTTGAAGATGATCTGGACCGAGGCAACGCCCGGGTATTCGATGGCCTTGAGGCCTTCCTCGACCCGCTCGACACTGACGCCGTAGCTCGCGATCGCGCCCGCGGCCACCACATCGTCAAGGGCGGCGAAGGTTTCCGGGTGGTAGTAGATGCTGGTCGGGAGGCAATGCAGCTGGACGAGATCGAGGCGATCCATGCGCAGGTTTTCCCGGCTTCGATCCACCCAGGCCCGGAAGTTCTCGGGCGTGTACAACGCCATGTCGAGGGGTGCCCGCCGACCCATCTTGGTGGCGACGAAGAACCGCTCTCCGCTTCGCTCGCGCAGGAACTGACCGATCACCCTCTCGCTGCGACCGTCGCCGTACACGTCGGCCGTGTCGATAAGGGTCACGCCCGCGTCCGCGGCCGCATGCAGCGCCCGGAGACTCTCCGCGTCGTCCACGGCCCCCCAGTCGGCGCCGATCGCCCACGCGCCGAATCCGATCGCGCTCACGTCTCGGCCGGTCTTTCCCAACCTGCGGTACTGCATTGCCCGGGCTCCTCTCTCGGCGACCGGTCGACATCAAGGAGGGCCGGTCCGGCGACTAGAGTAGCCCGCGCGCGGTCAGGCGGCCTTCCTGGATCGGCCAGGCGAACCCGCATCCGCCGCCTGCTCTTCGGCCGCGCCAGGCGGCGCGACCTCCGCCGGCTCACCGTCGCGGGCCAGCTTGAATCGAGCGGTCGCCCCTTCGAGCTCCCGCGCGATGGCGGTGAGCTCGGTGGCGGCGCCGTTCACTTCCTGCGCCTGCTGCGAAACCAGACCCGTCGAACAGGAAACGCGTTCCGCCGAGGCCGCGTTCTCTTCCGAGAGGGCGGCCACGCTCTCGACGATTTCGAGCGTTTCCCGAATGCCGCCGGCGGCCATCTCGGAGCGGTCCATGTTGGCCGTGACGACCGCCGACACGCGCAGGATCGCCGAGGTCAGATCGACCATGACGTCGGCCACGGTCTGATTGGCCCTGGCCATCTCGCCCGTCTGGCGCTGCGTGGTCTTGGCCGACTCGAGCAGCTGGTCGAGTGCCTGGCCCGAGTGCTGTGCCAGCGCGGAACCGTCGTGCACCTTCTGCATGGCGACGTCCATCGCCTCGGCGGCGCGCTGGGCGCTGGCCTGGACGGAGGTGATGATCGCCCCGATCTCCTTGGTCGCCGCCGCCGACTTCTCGGCCAGCTTGCGGACCTCGCTGGCGACAACGGCGAAGCCCCTGCCCTGATCCCCGGCTCGGGCCGCCTCGATCGCCGCGTTCAGGGCGAGCAGATTGGTCTGGGCGGCGATGTCTTCGATGGTGCCGACGATCTCGCCGATCTGCTGGGCTCGAGCGTTGGTCTCCTGGATCGTCGCCGCCGAAGAGTCGACCGCGCCTTCGATCGACTTCATCTGCGCCAGACTCTGGCGAATGGCGTCCGACCCGCGCTCGGCCGTGGTCACGGCCTCGACTGTGGCGGCCACGACCGTTTCCGAGCTCGACCCGGCGACCTCGACGGCTTCGGCGATGTGGGCGGCGGCCTCGGACAGGCTGTCCGCGGCCTTGGCCTGGTCGCGGGCGCCGCTGGCGATGACTTCGACGGATTCGGCGATGCGCGCGATGCTGGCGTTAGCCCTGGTCATGGCGCCGGCTTCGCTGGTGGCCGCCTCTGCCATCTGCGAGATGTTCTCGGCGATCTGGCTCGTGGCCAGGCCGGAGGACTGGGCGGAGCCGGCAATGACGTCGCTCACCTCCATGAGCTTCTGAGCACGATGCGAGAGCTGATCCATCAGGCCACGCAGGCTCGACGACTCCGAGTTGAACGTCGCGACCGGCACGCCCGCGGCGACGACCCGGTTGATGGTCGCCACCAGCCCCGTGTCCATGACCATCGTCGCGATGGCGTCATAGCCCTGCGCCGGGAGCGCCTCGATCACCGCCGCGCGACTCGCCAGGTCGAAGGACCTGCTCGACTCGGGGACGATCCACACGGCCTCGGCGTTGAAGGGTCGCAGCTCCTCGGCGGCAGCTACCACTCCGGCACGGACAAGCTCCCAGAAGGGGGTGTCCCCGAGGCCGAGGACGGCGATGCGGATGCGGCGGTGCGCGGCCTGCATCGGCCTGGGGCGGCGGGCCGCGACGGCCGCCGACTCGATGGCGCCCTTCCCTGCCTGCCAGAACTGGCCCACGTTGGCGGCCGTGACCAGGTCCATGGCTGTCAGCAAGCGCGACTTGGGCGGCTGCCAGCCGGCGACCAGGTGGTTGAACAGATGGATGACCGGATCGTGCCCCTGGCCAAACGGGTCCTGGCCGATCGCGGCCGTGATGACGCCGTTGACGACGTAGGGCATCGACTCGTCCACGAGATCGTGGCTGATAAGCGTGAGCTTCCCCGCCAGGCCGGCATCGACCACGGCCTGGGCCGCTCCGCCGCCGGCGACCGTGACGTATATGCCTGCCAGCCGCGGGTGGCGCCTCAGGGCCGCGGCCGTGACGACGCACATCTCCGGCCCCTCGCCGATAGTCTCGACCGCCTCGACGATCTCGACGCCCGGATATCGCTCCCGCAGGATCCCCTCGAATCCATGGCGGCGCAGTTCCAGGCTGAGATGGTTGAAGGAGGCGGTCACCACGAGGACCTGACCCCTGCCGTCGAGCGCGCGGCCCATGGCGTCGCCGCCGGTCTGGCCCTGGAGGTACCCGTCGCCGCCGACGTAGAACAGGCGCCGGCATGCCTCGTCGGTGACGGTGTTGAACTGAGAAGCGCTTTCGCCGAGCCGGGAGATGATTCCTCCGATCCCGTCGCTCAGGCGGGTGACCTCGACGGTCCCGTCGACGGCAATCGGCCTGACCTGCATCTTCAGCTTGCGGGTCAGATCCCCCTCCGCCAGGGCGCCAAGGGCGTCCAGCACGGCGGCTGTGTCCGTCTCGGCGAGAGCGATCACGGTCTGGGTGAGCCGGCCCAGGGGCCGCGCGACGGTGAATATGGAGATCGCTGCGGTGACGACCCAGCCGATCGCCACACCGAACCCGAGTGCCACCAGCGCGGGGGCCATTGCGACCCCGGACGCGAGGGCCAGGCCGCCCGCGGCGAGGAGCGCGAGGGCAAGCCCGAGCCCGGCGAAGACGCCGCGACGAACGAGCGCGGAGCGCAAGGCGGCGAGACGGGACGGGGCGTTGCTGGGTTGCATGTCAGTTCCTCGGTGCGCTCTACCGGGCCGATTCGTGCCTCACCCGCTCGACGGGGTTCGCGCCGCTCAGGCTGCGCCTTCCCTGCGACAGGGCTCGCTTCGAGGGTATCGGTCGTCCCGGTGCGACACTGCACCTGCATCCTCGGGCGCCGGCACCGGATCTGGCGCGTCCTCAGCAGTCCGATGCTCGTGGCGCGGCCAGCTCCAGGAAACGGCAAAGCGCGTTGGCGAGCCGCATCTGACGGGGCGTGCGGGCGCGGACCCTCACCAGCGCGGGGCTGGCGACCACGGCCGCCAGACAGCGAGCCCGTGAGGTGGCCACGTTGAGGCGGTTGAGGCTGTACAGGAACTCCATGCCCCGCGGCGCCTCGTCCGGCCCCGACGTTGTCATGGAATAGACGGATACAGGCGCCTCCTGGCCCTGGAACTTGTCGACAGTCCCGACCCGCGCCGCCGGCAGTCGCCGCTCGATCTCCGCGACCTGGGCGTTATACGGAGCGACGATCACGACGTCTTCCCAGGTGAGCGGGCGGGTCTGCCCAAGCCGGTCCGTCCAGATCGCCTCGCCCTCGACCAGCTCGCGAACCAGCCGGGCGACAACCTCCGCCTCTTCGGGCGACTCGCTGCTGTTGCCTTCGTGCCGCGCCGCGACATAGCGCACGCCCGTGCCCGAAAGCGCGCCCGGCGCCTCCAGATCCTGGTTCTCCAGGCCGGCCACGGAGCTGAGCCGACCCTCGTAGAAGGCCTCCGAAGTGAAGCGGCAGAGATCCGGATGGAGCCGGCGGGTACGTTCCAGGAAGAGGCCGCGGTCCGCGGGCATGGTCGATTCCCGGCTCAGCACGTGGCCGAGCGCGGAGGCCTCGGCGCCGGGCGGATGGGTGCCCTGGAGCGGCTGATCCAGCTGCTGCGGGTCGCCGAGCAGGAGCAGGCTGCGGGCCGCCGGCGAAACCGCAACGGCGTTGGCAAGCGAGAACTGGCCGGCCTCGTCCACCACCAGAACGTCCAGTCGCTCGGCGAAATCCGGCCGCGACCAGACCCAGGCCGTGCCACCTACGACGTCCAATCGATCGGCGTCCATCGCCTCGAGCAGCGCGCCGGCACTTTCGAACGCCTCCGCGGCGTCCGAGGTGCAGTCCCCGCTCATGTCCGTCTTCTGGCCGATGCGTACCTTCACGCCGCGCTCGACGGCGCGCTCGGCGACCGAATCGAGCAGATTGCCGATGACCTTGTGGCTGTTTGCGGTCACGCCCACCGTTCGCCCCCGCCGGACGAGCTCCACGATCGCGGCCGCGCCCAGGTACGTCTTGCCCGAGCCGGGCGGGCCCTGGACCGCCAGGCAACCACCGTGCAACGCAGGCACGATCCGCAGGGCGGCGTCGAGCGCCTCTTCGTCCGGCCGGCACAGAGCTTCCCCGCCGCGGACCCCGGGGGCCAGCCGGAGCAGCAGCTCCCGAGCGGCGCTGTATTCGCCCGGCCCTTCGATGCCGCGCTCCGCGACCCACTCGCCGATCCGAAGCAGGCTGTCGCGGAGCGGCCCCGTGCCCACGTGCCCGCTCGGCACGAGGGAAGTCGGATGCGGCCCGTCCGTGCGGGGCCCGCGCCGCAGGACCAGAGTGCCCGCCGCGGCGTCCAGTGCCACCACGGTCCCCGGCGATCGTCCCGTGGCCGGGTCGCACACCTCCGTCCCGACGTCGATGGCGTGCTCCTGCTCGGGGAAGCGATACCGGTAATCCGTGGAGCGCGCCGCGGGCCCCAGGCATTCGACCAGCGTCAGCCCGCCGATCGGCTCCCGCTCGGCGATTCGCTCCTCGTCCGTGAGGTCGTTCATCAGGTGGAAGAAGCGCCACCAGAACGCCTTTTCCTCGCGCCGATGCCAGCTCAGCAGCTGAGCCAGCAGCCAGCGCGCGTGCTGCTCGCGCGTGCGATCCGCTTCCTCATCCGGGACGCCCGCGCACAAGCGATCCGCCACGTCGGCGACGTGGGCCAGGTGGTCGGAAAGCTTCTCCGCCGCCTCGGGCTCGGCCGGCCCGGGGCGCGGCAGCGGCTCGCCCATCTCGGCGGCCAGCTCCGGCCGCCGTTCCTCCAGCCAGTCGCGCAGCCTCCAGTTCGAGACGCAGTCGTCGCGGTTGTAGGCCTCGATGCTGCGCAGCGTCGCGTCCGTCTGCGGCGATCGAGCCGCCGCGCCGCCGGTCCCAGTCTCCGCCTCGGCCAGCCAGCTCTCGAATGCGACGATGCTCGAACCGGCGTCGCGCAGGCCCTCCTCGCGCTCGAGCCCATACAGAGGCTCGAGCTTCTTGATTGAGTAACTCTCCACCGAGGCGCGCAGGCCCTGCCGGACAGCGCGGAATAGATCCACGAAGACCTTGCCGCGCAGGAGCCGGTCGACCTCGATCTCACGCGTGGCGTGGCGGCCCATCAGTCGGCCGGCGGCCGTCGGCTCGTAGGCGGCGTAGTGGTAGATGTGGATCTCGGGGTCCCTCGCCAGCCGATCCATCATCAGGTCGATCGCCTGCTCGAAGGCTCGCTTCTCCGACTCGTGCGTCACCTGGCCCTGCTCGTCGACCGCCCAGAAGACGTGGAAGGCGGGATCGCCATCCGGCCCGATCAGGCCGGGCTCGAGGATCCCGAAGAGGTAGTCGACCCCGTCGTCCAGCGCAAACGGGTCGCCCTCGATGTCGAAGAAGAGATCCCCGGGTCGCGGCGGGGGAAGGCTGGTGAGGCCGCGGTTCGGCTCGAGCGTGCCGTCCGCCAGCCGGCCCGGCGGCAGCAGCTCGTAGATCGTCCGGCCTTCGTCCTGGCCGCGGACCTGGATGCGGGCCTGGTCGCGGCCGGTCTGGAGGACGCCGGCGCCGACCTCCACCAGCGGCTCGGCGAGCGGTAGCTCCAGTCCCGCGAGGCCCCGGCGGGTCGGCACTCCCCTGCCCTTCAATGCCCGGCGCATACGGGTCGATGCCCCGGCCACGAGCGAGAGGTCGTCGTCGGACCGCCGGCGGCGGGCGCAGACCTGGCTCCAGCGGCAGACCTCGCAGTGCTCGACCGGCTCCGGGTATGTCCCGATCGGCGGGTACGCGGCGGCGGTGAACCCGCCATCGGCCCGAACCCGCTCCTCGAAGGCCGCCTTGATCATGCGGTAGTAGGCCATGTAGTCGGCGACGCGATGGGATTCGACGGTCCGCGCGCTCCCACCTAGAGCGACGTACATCCGCTCGGGCGCCAGCCCCTGGATCGCGGTCAGCTGCTCCACGTACGAGCAGATCTGCAGCAGCGCGGACGCCCTGACGTGGCGGGCCAGCTTGGTGTCCACCACCTCGTAGCTCCAGGCGCCGAGGCGGCTGGGCCGATCGACGCGGACCAGGAAGTCCGCCAGCCCCAGCCACCGCCCGTCGAAGAACGTGGCCTGGTAGATCACGTCGTCGCCGCGCTCGATGGCCTCACGAGTGGCCCCGGCCGCCGCCTCCAATCGCGCCCGCCGATCGGACAGGCCGCTGTCCTCCGCGATCCGGGTCACACGCCGGTCCGCCGCCTCCAGCCCGGCGAGATATCGCCGCTCGTGCTCCTCGCCGCGCTTCGCGATCAGATCCAGCTCCGGGTCGAGACGCTCCGGCTTCGCGACCAGGCCGGCGAGCGCAGCCAGCTCCAGCCCGACGAGATGCTCGCAGGCCAGGAAGCCGACCAGGTCCGTGGCAGCGAAGACGGGCTGCCCATCGATGAGCTGCATCGGCACCACCATAGCGCCCGGCGAGGACAGCTAGCCTGTCACGGACGTCGGCCGTTCACGGCCGCCGATCGTTTCCCCTTCGCCGGGCCCCGATTCGGGCATTTTGACGTTCGGTACGTACGGCCATTGACTTGGTCGCCCGGCATCGCTTGACTGGCGCTCGAACGGTGCATTTCGCGGGCTGGGGAGCCCCGTCACCGAGCGGAAGCGCCGATTCCATCGAGCACCACGTCAGCGGGAAGGGGTTCGTCGTGCGCAGGCGTCTGGTTCTTGGGCTGGTACCCGTGCTCCTGGCCGGGATGGCAGCACTGGCTTCTCCGCTGCCTGCGCTGGCGGCAGCCGGCGGAGCCATCGAGACTGGGACGACGACCTACGTCGTGAACACCGCAAAGTCGGAGATCGACGTAACGATCAAGCTGTCGATCAAGAACACCAAGCCGCCGGACGCTCTCTACGACTACTACTACACCACCACGGGTGTCGAGGTTGAAGTCCAGGCCGGGCCGGTCAAGGCGACATCGAACGCCGGCAAGGTCAAGCAGAGCCTCGTCACGACCGGCACGTACTACCGCGAGATAAAGCTCACCTATCCGGCGGTCTGGTACGGCCAGACGCGAGTCGTCACCGTGACCTACGCGATCCCCGCGGCTCCGCATGCGCCCGGTGGCTACCGAGCCGGCAAGGCGTACGCGGAGCTCTGCGCCGTCGGCAACGGCTTCGACTCCGGGGCGCTCAACGTGGTCGTGCCCGACGGCTTCCATGTCGTCTTCGAAGCCGGGACCGACCTGTCTCGGTTGGGCGACGCCAAGGGGTTGCAGACCTTCGGCAGCGGCACCATCTCGGCGCCTTACAAGTTCTGGACGTGCCTGGAGGCCACCGATATCTCCAACCTGACCAGCACGAGCCTGACCGCCGGAAACCAGAGCTTCGACATCCTGGCCTGGCCCGAGGACTCGGCCTGGGCCAGCACCATCGGCGCTGACGTCCGGGGCGACGTCCCGAAGCTGGAGGATCTGACCGGCCTCCAGATGCCCGGCGGCACCATCGATGTCACGGAGGCCGGCAACTCCCAGCTCGGGGACTATGCCGGCAGCTACACCCCGACGACGAAGACGGCAACCGTGACCGAGGACACGGACAACGCCACGGTCTCGCACGAGTTGTCGCACATCTGGTTCAACTCGATCCTCTTCACCGCCACGTGGATGGACGAGGGGTTCGCCGGCTACAGCGAGAAGGTCGCCAGCACCGGCAGCTACAAGCCGTGCGAGGACCCGGGTGCGTACCCCGGCACGGGCTCGCCGGACCTGATGACCTGGCAGTACCTGGACATCAACTCCACGACGGTCGACGAGAACGTCACCGATTGGCAGTACGCCGCCTCGTGCTACCTCGTGACCGAGCTGGCCGGCGCGATCGGGCCGGCCAACTTCAAGGCCATCCTCGAGGCCGCGTCCAACGGCGAGATCGCCTACGTCGGCGCGTCACCGGCCGAGAAGTCGCCCCTGGGCGGGCCGCCCATCTCCCCCAAGACCCTGCTGGACCTGATCGATGAGCGGGGCATGGTCCCTGCGGGCGTCAAGGACCTGGACGAGGCCCAGAAGATGTTCGCCGCTTACGGCATCTTCAGCTCGACCGACCTGGCCGCCCGATCGACGGCTCGATCCAACTACCACCAGCTCCTCGACACGGCCGGCAGCTGGAACATGCCGCTGGCGGTCCGCGGCCCGATGGCCTCCTGGGACTTCGTGAGCGCCCAGACCGCGATGGACACCGTGACCCAGATCCTGACGTTGCGCACCGAGATTCAGGAGAACGTCTCCGGCCTGAGCCTCGATGGGACACCCATCCAGACGCAGTTCGAAGCCGCGAAGACGCAGGCCGATCTGGATGCGGTACTCGCCCTCATCAAGTCCGAAGCCGACGCGGCCGGCAAGGTGGCCCAGGCAAAGCAGCTGAACGACGGCAGCCACAGCATCTTCCAGACGATCGGGCTGATCGGCACCGACCCCGGGGCGTCGATCGCGAAGGCCACCAGCGCACTCACGAGTGCAAAGCCCGACGACGCAAGCGCCGCGGCTCAGCAGGCGATCGATACCATCAACGGGTCGGCCGACCAGGGCCTGATGAGGTTGGGCGCCGTGCTCGGGCTGCTCCTGGCCCTGCTCGCCGTGGTTCTGTTCGTGTTGTGGCGTCGCCGGCGCCGCGTCGCGGCAGCCATGGTGCCGGCTGCCGGTGCCGCGGCCTATCCCTTCGGTCCGCCACCTGGCTACGACCCTTCCACCTGGCCGCCTCAGGCTCCGGCCCAACCACAGGGCTGGGCGCCTCCGCCTCCGCCACAGGCTTGGGCGCCTCCGCCTCCGCCACCGCCGGCGGTCGTCCCGCCCGCGGTCGTGCCGCCTCCGGACCCGATCCCGCCGGCGGTCATGCCGCCTGGCGAGGGCGGCGACTCGGTGAGCTGACGCGAGGCCCGGAGCCGCTCCTCGTGACCTAGCCGGGCCGGCGAAAGCGGTGCCCCGCGCCACCACATCTAGGGGGAATCCCCTAAGGCCCGACGCGGCGCCACCGACTGCTCGCATATGAGCCAGATAAACCCCATAAGCGCCGCCACGACAGCGTCGCAGGCGGTCCAGGCCAGCAGTGCCAATGCCGATGCCGGCAACACGACGCGGGCCCAATCCGACCTGGCACAACTCGGCCTGCCTCCGGCCTACCTGGCGCAGGCGGCCTCTGTCAACACTCTCAACGGCCTGCTGGTCTCGAGCCAGTTTGGCGTCGACCCCGCGTCCGTCGGCGGCGTGTACGGCGGCGCAGCCGCCAACTCGGGCGGCCTCTTCGCCGGCGATACCCTGTTGCCGCTGCTCCAGTCGCTCTCGCCGGCCACGGCCGCGCAAGCGCTGGTGCTGATCGGAGTCCAGACACCCGCTCCGAGCAGCGCCTCGAGCGCCACCTCCGCGGCAACCGGAACCACGGCGAGCACGTCCCAGGCCGCCTCGCAGGCCTACCTGGACCAGGCCGCCAGCACGAGCGACAGCACGCCGACGGTGGTCGATCCACTTTGGGGCGTGAAGGCCTGACAGCTCAGGGCTGGCCCCATCGGTCGGTCTCGCATTGCCTCTCCGATCGAGTGGCTCCGCAGATGGGGGCTCACCCGATCGAGTAGGCGCCGTGCTCGACACCGATCGCGAATCTGTGGCACGCTCCGCGTCCTAGAACCGCACCCCTGCCGGAGCCCAGTGGCTGAACCCGTCACCCCCGCGCCCTCATACCGCGCGCTCCTGGCCGTACCGTCCCTCGGCCGGGTTCTGCTCGGCATGCAGATCGCCAGGATCTCGCAGTCGATGGTGAGCATCGTCGTGATCCTGTTCGCCCTGCAGCGCTACGACTCGCCTCCCCTCGCGGGTATCGTCGCCTTCGCCAGCATTGCCCCGGGCATGATCGTCAGCCCCATCGCCGGCGCCCTGCTGGACCGCCACGGCCGGGTGCGGCTGATCATCCTCGACTACTTCGTGGCCTCGACCTCGCTGCTCCTGGTGGCCACGCTTTCCTTCGCCGGCGACCTTCCGGCCTGGCTGCTCCTTGCCATCGTCACGATTTCGTCCCTGACCGGCCCGTTGAGCAGCAGCGGCCTGCGCAGCCTCTTCCCGCTGCTGGTCCCCGAGCCGCTGTGGGAGCGCGTCAACGCCGTCGACTCCAATGGCTGGGTCCTGGCCACTGTCGTCGGCGCGCCCTTCGGCGCCGTCTTCGCCCAGGTGCTCGGATTCGAGCCGGCGCTGGGTATCATCGCGGCCGGCTACCTCGCGGCCGCACTCGTCATGATCGGCGCCCCCGACCCGCGCACCGAGGTCGCCTCCACCGGAAACCTCCTGCGCGACGCCTGGCTGGGTCTGGTTTACACCTGGCACAACAGGACGTTGCGGGCCCTGGCCATCTCGCTGTCCACCCTGAACCTGTCCGGCGGCGTCATCCAGATCGTCGTGCCGCTGCTGGTCCTGAAGCGCCTCGGCATGGGCCAGGACATGGTCGGCTATGTGTTCGGCCTGAGCGGAGCCTTCGGCGTCGTCTCAGCCTTCGTCTGCGGCCGGCTCCGGACCGAAGGTCGCGAGCGCCGGCTGATCATCCTGCCCGCGATCTGTTTCATCGGAACGACCGCCATTCTGCTCTGGCCCGCCGGGCTGCTCCCCATCGTCGCGTGCATGGCCATCTCCGGCCTGGCCAACGGCCCGCTCGACATCGCCCTGTTCACGCTGCGCCAGCGACGGACCGACCCGGCCTGGATGGGCCGGGCCTTCACGGTCTCGATGAACCTCAACTTCTCCGGCTTTCCAATCGGGGCTGCGGTGGCCGGCATCATCGTGACCAATTCGATCGAGGCCGCGATCGTGTTCGGAGTGGCTGCGAACGTGGCCGGGGCGCTCCTCGGCTACCTGCTCATACCACGCGCCGACGAGGCAGCCACGGGCGCCCGCGTGCCGGTGCCCGATCGAGCGGCGACATCCGGCTGAGCCGCGGGCCGGCGATCCGCGGCGTGTGACCGGTGGATCCGGGCTTACTTCTGTATCTCATAGGGCGTCCGATTGAGCGGCTCGGCGCCCGTGGCCGTGATCGCGTAGCCGTCTTCGATCCGCAGGCCGCCCCAGGGGGTGTTGAACATGGGGATGTCGATCGAGATGACCATGTTCTCCCTCAGCGTCGCCGGGCTGCTGGGGCCGAAGATCGGCGGCTCGAACTCGATGACGCCGACGCTGTGGAGGCCTGAGTAGAGGAAGTACTGCCCCAGGCCGGCGTCGTCAACGATGCCGCGGCCGACGGCCTCGACCTGCCGGCCTTCCCGGCCGGGGCGCAGAGCTTCCGATGCGGCCCGCTGGGCCCGGATGGCCGTAGCCAGCGCGCGCCTTACCTCCGGACCGGGATTGCCCACCAGGGCAACCCGGCCGATTGCGGCGTGATATCCCTGGTAGCGCGGGGCCACGGTCAGCAGCACCAGGTCATTCGGCTGGATGCGGCGAAAGGTGGACCGGGCGAGGATGGGCCGGGAGTTCGGCCCGGAGGCCACAATGGTGTCGATGCCGGTCCCCTCGGCGCCGGCCCGGCGCATGGACGCCTCTATCTCCGCGGCGACCTCTCGCTCGGTGATGCCCGCCCCGACGGCGTCGACCCCGGCGTTGACACCGACCTCGGCGATCTTGTACGCATAACGGATCACGGCCAGCTCGGCCGGCGACTTCTGGGCGCGCAGATCGCACAGCGCGTTCTCCACGTCCACCCATTCGGCTGCCGGGAGGGCTGCTTTGAAGGCCGCCATGAGGTCGGCGCCGATCAGGCCCCGGCCGCCCAGGCCCACCCGCCGGGCCGCGGACGCCCCGCCGATGTCGGCCATCGCCTCTGCGAGGCTCTGGATTCGGGCATAGGGATAGTCCTCGTCGGGGTGAGTCAGCTCGCGCAGGACCCGCACGTCGGGAATGCGGCCGGCCACCAGGGCGTACTGGTCGCTCTCCGGCCCCACCAGCATCACCGGCTCACCCTGACGGGAGATGAGTATGCAGGCAGGTTCGAAGTGGACCGGGAAGTCCGCCAGCCAGCGGGCATGAGCCGGCCCGAACGAGGCCCGGTCGTCGGCATATGCCACCAGGAAGTCGAGATCCCGGGCGGCCATCATGGCCTGTACCCGGAGCCAGCGCTCCGGGTACTCGGCTGCGGGGATCAGCGGTTTCGGTCGCTGTTCTATCGGAACACCTCTGTGTTCCCCCGAATCTACTGCTGGGCGGGCTCCGCCTCCACGGTCTCGGCAGCGAAGCCGAGCTTGCGGCGCGAGATCACCTTCGCGTCATCGACGAGCGAGTACACGACGGGGACCACGATGAGCGTCAGGAAGGTCGAGGTGAACAGGCCTCCGATCACCACCGTCGCCAGCTCCGAGGCGATGATCTCGCCCTGGGAGAGACCCAGGCCGAGCGGGATCAGGGCCAGGATCGTGGCGATGGCCGTCATCAGGATGGGCCGGACTCTCGTCCGCCCGCCCTGCATAAGCGCCTCGTACATGGGTAAGCCTCGACGCCGGTGCTGTTCGACCAGGTCGAGCAGGACGATGGCGTTGGTGACCACGATGCCGATCAGCATCAGGAAGCCGATCATGGAGCTGATGCCGATGGCGCGCTGGGTGATGAACAGGGCCGGGAAGGCGCCGATCGTGGCCAGCGGCAGGCTGAACATGATGACCAGCGGGTCGATCAGCGAGTTGAAGACCAGGACCATGACGAGGTAGACCAGCAGGATCGCGATCGCCATCGAGACGAGCAGGCCGCCGAAGGCGCTGTTCATCTCTTCGGTCACGCCGGAAAGGGTCACCGTCACGCCGGAGAGCTTGCCGGCGGCCTGGAGGTTGTTGATCTCCTTCTGGATCTCGGTCGAGACGCCGCCGGTGTCCTGGCTTGTCGTGTCGGCGCTGATCGTGGCGGCAGGCGACTGATCGACGCGGCTGATACGGGCCTGGGTCGCCTGCTCAGAGACCGTGGCGATCTGACCGAGCGGCATATCCGCCACGCCCACAGGCAGCTGCTGGAGAGCCGGCAGCGAGTCCAGCTGAGCGTTCAGCTGGAGGTAGACGTCGGCGGGCACGCCGGCCAGGCTGACCGTCCCCGCCTTCGTCCCGGTCAGGGCGTTCTGGACCTCACCCTGGACTCCGACCGTCGTCGTCCCGTCGAGGATCGCCTTGTTCGGATCGACGTCGATCTCGACCTCGGAGGCGGTGGTGGCCAGGTCGCTCTTCACGTTCAGCAGATCCGGGAAGTCGTTCTTGTTCGAGAGAGCCGCGATGACGGCCGCCGTCGCGTTCTGAACGTCCGCGGGATTCGTCCCGCTGACGACCACGCTGATCGAGCCGCTGCCGGTCATGCTCTCCTGGGCGACCTGTATCTGCCACGAGTCGATCTGGAGACTGGCGAGGCCGTCGGAGAGCTTCTTCTGCTCGGCGTTCAGGTCGACGCTGTCGTCAAGCCGGACGACGATCGACGCGCTGTTCGATGCGCCGCCGGTGAAGGCGGCTTCAAGCGCCGAGAAGCCGGTGTCCGAGTCGCCGGGGACGGTCGTCTCGATGAGGTTGATCTCCGAGTAGCTCTTTAGCTTGGCCTCGACCACCTGGGCCTCTTTGAGAACTGAAGCCGACGGCGTGCCGGAAGGCGGCGAGACGCTGATCTGGAGGTACTTCTGCGAACCGGTGTCGAGGAGCTGCGTCGGGATGTGGGGGACCAGCAACCCGGCGAACACGACGAGCACCGCGGAGATGCCGATCACGGCCCAGCGGCTGCGCCGGTTGTGAAGCGCGGCGCGCAGCAGCGGCGTGTAGATACGCTGGACGAACGTGTCGTGATGCTGAGCGCCTTCATCCGGGTTCAGCTTGATGCGGTCGATGAAGAGCGAGGCCATGACCGGTACGACGGTCAGGGCGCAGACGAGCGAGGCCAGAAGGGCAAACGTCACCGTCAGGGCGAAGGGAAGGAAGAACTGGCTTACGATGCCGCCCACGAAGCCGATCGGCAGGAACACCGCCACGGTCGTGAGCGTGGAGCTGGTGATGGCGCTGGCCACCTCACGCGTACCCGAGATGACCGCCTCGCGCATTGGATCGCCCCGGCCCCGGTGGCGGTAGATGTTCTCCAGGACGACGATGGCGTCGTCCACAACCCGGCCGACGGCTATCGCTAATCCGCCCAGGGTCATGATGTTGATCGTGACCCCCGCCACGAGCATGAGCACCAGCGCGGTCATGATCGAGACCGGGATGCTGACCGCGGCAACGAGAGTCGAGCGCAGGCTCATCAGGAAGATGAAGATCGTGATGATGGCGAACATCGCGCCCAGCAAGCCCTCGCGGACCAGGCTGTCGCGGGACTCGATGATGAAGCTCGACAGATCCTCGACGGTGACCACCTGGAAGGCGCCGCTCTGGGACTGGAGCTGGGCGAGCTTTGCCTGGACGGCCTGGACGACGTCGACAGTGTTGGCGTCCGACGTCTTGGAGACGGAGAGGACCAGGGACGACCCGGCTGGCCCCTGGCTCGGGTCGCTGTTCAGCTCGGCGTAGCCGCTGGCGTAGATCGGGACCAGCTGCGCGGTGCCCAGGTCACCCAGGGTGATGACCGTCGGCACCGTCGAGCCGGAGCCGGCCGTCGGGGTCTTGACCCCAACGGCCAGGGAGAGGATGTCGTTCGGGGAGTTGAGCAGCAGCTGATGCTGGGCCGAGACCGGAATATTGATCGTCGTCCCGGCGGCCGTCGTGGTCGGAAGGGACCCAGCCGGCAGAACGAGGTTGTTGGCGGCGAGCAAGCCGGAGATCTGGCTGATCGAGATGTTGTTGGCAGCCAGCTTGGCCGGGTCGAGCTCGACCATCAAGCGTTCCTGGGCGGCGCCGCTCAGATCGACCGTGCTAACGCCATCGACGCTTTCCAGCGCCGGCACGATCGTGGACGCCGCCAGCGCGTCCAGCTGCGCGGTGGTGGTGCCTGGTTTCGCCTGAATCGCCACCGTGAGCGGCGGCAGGGCGTTGATGTCGAACGACTCAACCGTGGACGTGGCGGTCAGGCCGAGGGCCTTGACGTTCGTGTCGATCGTCGCGGTCGTCCCCTTGACGTCCGTGCCGTAGTCGAACGAGGCCACCACGATCGAGAGGCTGTTCACCGAGCTCGAATCGATGTGCTGCAACGCCGGCAGGCTGCCGATGGAGCGCTCGATCGGTTCGGTCACCGCCGTGGAGACGTCCTGCGCGCTGGCGCCCGGGACCGGCGTGATGACCACGACGTACGGGAACGCGATGTCAGGCAGCAGTTCCTGCTTGAGCGAGGCCCAGGCGAAGATGCCGCCCAGCAGCATGGCGATCGTGATGAGCACAGTCACGCTGCGCTTGCTCACGGCCAATTGGGTCAAACGGATCACTTGGGGCATTCCTCACTTTCGGGGTCAGGCGGCGAATGTCGGATGAGTGGGGCGGCTCAGAAGGTGGACTCAGAAGACGGCAGTTGCGTTCGCTCGCTCCTCGTCCTCACTCGTTCGAGGACGGTCTTGACCAGGCGGGTCAAATCGGCGAGCTCCTCCTCCGAGAGCACTCCGAGGGTGTGGCGGAGCATCTCCCGGCGCATGCCGCCGATCTCTTCGATCAGCTGGCGCCCCTGGTCGGTGAGGGCGCATTCGACGACGCGCCGGTCGTCCTGGCGATGCTGGCGCGTCACCAGGCCGTGCTTCTCGACACGATCGACGATCCCGCTCGCAGCCGGCAGGCCGACGCCCAGCCACTCCGCGACACGGCTGACCGGCGACGGACCGTGTTTGCCGAGCAGGAAGAGCAGGCGCATCTGCCCGAAGGTCAGGTCCTGCGCCACCCACTCCGGCACGTCGTGGCCGCTCGGGTCCCACAGGCTCTCCAGGGCCTCGAGTGCCGCTTCGATCTCGATGAGCTTGGGCAGTACTTCGCTCATCAGCGAACAATATCAGCATCCGCGAATAGCTCACCATAGCGCGAATGGAGTAGGTGGAGCCTGCCGGTTGGGGTAGCCGGACAAGCGTGGTCGTGCGACTTCAGACTTCGCGCGGGGGTCGAACGATCAGCCGCGTCCGCCCCGGGCAGGGCCGGCAGGTGGAGAGCGGCCCTAGCAGAGAGCCGCCGCGGGCACTACGATCCGTGCAACTCACCAGGTGGAGGCATCGTGGAGGGAAGACGCGTGGCGGCCAGGGGCAGGAAGTCTGACGGCCCTATCCGGTGGACGACGCTGGGCAGCGCCCCATATCCCAAGGCCGACGAGCCCTGTTCGGGCTACCTCCTGCAGGGCGGCGGCGCGAACGTCCTGGTCGACGTCGGCGGCGGCACGCTGGGCCCGCTGCAGCACCTCATGAGCCTGGATGATCTCCATGCGGTGTGGATCAGCCACCTGCACGCCGACCACTTCGCCGACATGCCGCTCCTCTACTACGCCTTCGCGTACGCGGAGAAGCCGATGCGCAAGATCCCGGTCCTGGCCCCTGCCGGCTGGGCCAAGCGCGTCGAGGATTTCGTCAGGAGCGCGGCCGACCACCACATGAGCAACTTCTTCCAGGTGGTCGAGCTCAAGGATCGCGGCATCGCCGAAATCGGCGACCTGCGCATCCAGGCTCGGACCGTCGAGCACGGCGTCCCGGCTTTCGGGCTGACCGCCAGGCTGGGCGAGCACCGCCTGGCATACAGCGGCGACACCGGCCCGTGCGACAACCTCGTCACGCTGGCGAAGGGCGCGCGGGTTCTGGTCGCCGAGGTCGGCACGGACCTGATCGAGATCCCGTCCGTCCACCTCTCCCCCGAGGACGCCGGCCTGACCGCCCAGCACGCGGGCGTGGCACGGCTGGTCCTCACTCACCTGGCCCCGGGTCTCGCGCCCGAGGAGGCGGTCGAGCGGGCCGGCGAGGTCTACCGCGGCGCCATCGAGGTGGCGACCCCGGGAAGCATGATCGAGGTCTGACCGACCCACGCCGGGCCGCGCCGGCTACGCCTCTCGCCGGTAGGGCGTGTCCAGCACCACGAAGTCCTTGCGACCGACCAGCGCCGCCCGGATGCGATGCACGTTCTGGTTGTACAGGATGCGGTCCCACCAGTGGCGGGGCAGGTGCTCCGGCAGCAGGACGATCGTGAGCCGGCCCGGATCCTCGGCCTGCGAAACCTCCAGGTAGCGCACGAACGGCCGAACGAGGGCCCGGTACGGCGACTCGACCAGCACGACCCGAACGCCCGGCAGCTGGCGCTCCACTCGCTCGCGGAAATGCTCGCCCTCGGCCGGATCCAGCGTCACGTGGACCAGCTGCACTTCCTCGCCCATCGTCTCGCCGACCTTCACGGCCTGGACCACGGCCCGGCTCATGGCCTGGGCCGACACGACCACTCTCTGGCGGCGATGGGGCGGCCCGAACACGACATCCGGCTGAACCTCCAGCCCGACCTCCTCCTGGGCGTACTCGTGCTTGATGAAGAGCATCATGGAGATGAGGATCGGGACCACGATGATGATCATCCACACGCCCTGGTCAAACTTGGAGATGGCGATGACCACGACCACGATGGCAGTGACGACCGCGCCGATGCCATTGATCACGGCGCTGCGGCGCCAGCCCGGCCCGCGCCCGCTGAACCAGTGGCGGACCATGCCCGATTGCGACAGCGTGAACGACGTGAAGACGCCGATCGCGTACAGGCCGATCAGGCGATCGGGCGAGCCGTTGAAGGCGACGACCAGGAAGATCGAGACCAGGGCCAGGGCGACGATGCCGGAGTTGAAGGCCAGCCTCTCGCCGCGCAGGGCGAACTGGCGAGGGAAGAAGCCGTCGCGGGCCAGGATCGATGAGAGGCGGGGGAAGTCGGCGAAGCTGGTCTGGGCAGCCAGGATCAGGATGCCCATCGTCGAGAGCTGGAGGATGTAGTAGAGCACACCGGGGCCGCCGAACACCGTCCGCCCGACCTGCGACAGCACGCTCTCACCGTTGGCCTGGAACCCCGTCGGATGGGCCCCGACGTTGACGGCCAGGTAGCTCGTGCCGAGGAACATGATCCCGAGCAGGGTGGCCATGATGATCATGGTCTGCTGCGCGTTCTTCCACTCGACCGGCTTGAATGCCGGAACACCGTTGGCCACCGCCTCGGTACCCGTCATGGCCGAGCAGCCGTTGGCGAAGGCCTTGCAGAGAAGGAACAGGCCCATGGTCTCCGCCGGCATGCCGGTCACGGCCGGGACGTTCTCGACCTGAGGAAGGTGACCGGTCAGCGACCGGATCACACCGACCGTGATCAGCAGCAGCATCGAGCCGATGAAGATGTACGTGGGGCTGGCGAACAGCGTGCCGCTCTCACGAAGCCCGCGCAGGTTCACGACCATTACCAGCAGGATCGAGAGCGCGATCAGCTGTACGCGCCAGTCATAGATGGCCGGGAAGGCGGAGTAGAGCGCCTGGACGCCGGACGACACGCTCACCGCCACGGTCAGCACGTAGTCGGTGAGCAGCGATGCGGCGGCCGTGAGGCCGGCCAGTACGCCCAGGTTGGCGTGGGCCACGATGTAGCTGCCGCCGCCGTTGGGATAGGCCCGGATCGTCTGGCGGTAGCTGAAGGTGACGATGACCAGCAGGGCGACGACGACGACCGACAGCCCCAGGACGTATTTGAAACTGTCCTGCCCCGCGCCGACCAGGATGAGCATCATGGCTCCGGTCGCGTACGCGACGGAGGACATCACGTCCGAAGAGAAGACCGGCAGGGCCTTCCACTTGGGCAGGCGCTCGCTTAGCTCCGCGGCGGATGAGAGCGGCCGGCCAAACAGGATGCCACGGATAGTGCCCATGCGACGCTGGTAGGCCGTCCGCGGCGCCTGGGCTTCGAGCTTGGCCTCCAGGACGCCGGGCGCGACGTAACGGAAGTAGCGGGCGTGTGGACGATCAACGACGACGCGCCGGTCTCCCAATTTCCGGCCACGCAGTTGTTGTTGTTCACTCATCTGGGCGGGTGTCCCTCGCGATCACGATGTCCACGCGGCCCCCGGGACGGACGACGGTCGGCAGGATCATTACGTTGGAGGTTTCGGCGAGCTGGTAGGCCTGCCACAACAGGCCGGGCCACGATGGGAAGCCGGTGAGCACGACCCGAGTCGCCAACCCGGTCTCGACCAGGGCCACGGCGGCCTCGATGTCGGCGAAGCCGGGCTCGAGCGGGGACAACTCCGGCGCCGGCTCGGCGTCCTGATCGTCCACGGCGAATGGTTCGACCGCGAAGGAATTGTCGGTCGGCTCGGCCGTCACCGCAAGGGCGACCTTGGTCGGGGACCGATCTCCCTCCGAATCGACGCGAGATCCAGCCCGAACCAGCCTTAGCACGCTTTCAGCGAATGTCACACCCTCAACCTAGACCGAGGGGCCACGAGGAAACCCCGAACTGGTGCGTCCCGCCGCTCAACATCCGCTCAACAGAGCCACCGAAAAGGGCCGCCACCGCCACTGACGGGACTACGATCCCGGTGATGGATCTTTGGCGAGTCAGGCTCCCCAGGCGAGCGGATCTGATCGGGATGGCCGCGCTGGCGCTTGCCGCGCTCGGCGCCTCCACGCTGACGATCGCCCTCCTTCGAGCCGGCATCCACGTGACCTACCCGGCGCCGGTCTACCTGCTGGCGGTGCTCGCCGTCGGCATGCGCTATGGCACGGCGCCGGCGATGCTGACCTCGGTCGCGGCATTCCTGCTGTACGACTTCCTCTTCGTCCAGCCGCTCTACACCCTGACCATCAACAGCCCCGACGAGTGGTTGAACCTGCTCCTTCTGCTCGCCGTCGCCTCTGTGATCGGTCGGCTGGCGGCACTGCAGGCGGAGCGAGCGAGGGAGGCCGCGGACCGGGCCCGCGAGGCAGAAGCGCTCCACGCCATCACGGGGGTGCTCGCGGCGACCCGGACCGTCGCCGAGGCGGCCCCGGCCGTGGTTACGCGGCTGGAGATGATCACGGCCATGGATCGGGTTTGGGTCAGCCTGGGCGCGAACCCGTCCGAGGAACGCTCCCTCGCCGACACGGCCGCGTCCGAGCCCCTCCCCATGCCGGGCTGGCAGGTGGTCCTGCAGCGCCGGCCGGACGGTCAGATGCGCTGGGTCCGGGCTCACGTGGCGACGGGGAGTGCGCGGCGCGCTCCGCGCGCCGCGCTGCATCGGGTCCGCATCGAAGTGGCGGGCGAGACCCTGGGCTCGCTGTGGGCGCTCCGGGCGCGCAACGAGCTGGAGCCCGATCGGGCCGAGACGAGAATCCTGTCCGCGGCGGCGGACCAGCTCGGCCAGGCCATCGTCCGCGACCGGCTGACCCAGGAAGCGACCAGCGCCGAGATCGCCCGCCAGAGCGAGGCCCTGAAGACGGCCCTGCTCGACTCCGTTTCCCACGACCTGCGCACGCCGCTGGCGACGATCCGGGCGGCGGCCGGCAGCATGCTCGACGAGTCAGTGAAGTGGTCCGAGGACGACCACCGGGAGGCGTTCCTGGCGATCGACGCGGAGGCAGAGCGGATGGGCAGGCTGGTCCGGAACCTGCTCGACCTGAGCCGCATCGAAGGCGGTGCCCTCAAGCCGGAGCTGGAGCCGTGCGACCTCGAGGACGTGGTCCGTCAGGCAGTCAAGCGGGCCCGACCCGATCCGGGCAAGCGCATCCTCGTCGAGCTGCCCGATTCCCTCTCGCCGGTGCTGGCGGACGAGCTGTACCTGGGCCAGGTTCTGGCCAACCTGCTCGAGAACGCAATCCGATACGGCGGCGAAACGATCCGCGTGCGCGGCTGCGACCTGGACGACGGGCTCGTGCAGGTCAGCGTCGAGGATGACGGGCGCGGTGTGCCGGACGCCGCTCTGCCGCACCTGTTCGAGAAGTTCTACCAGGCCGGACCGCCCGGCGAGGCGCAGCGGCGGGGAATGGGCATCGGCCTGACCGTCGTCGAGGGCCTGACCCGGGCAATGGAGGGCGAGGTGTCGGCCTGCCGCAGCGAGCTCGGCGGCCTGCACGTGGACGTCCGGCTCCGCCGGGCATTCGTCCCCGAGCAGACGGCCGATCCCACGGCCATACCCGCCGACCGGGTTTCGGCCCCACCCTCGGGCGAGATGGCATGAGCGGGCCGGCAATCCTTCTCGTCGAGGATGAGGACGGGGCGCGACGAACCCTGGCTGCGTACCTGACCCGGCGCGGCTACGACGTCTTCGAGGCCGCCACGGCGAAGGAGGCGATGCGTCTCTGGGACGCGCACCGGGCCGATCTGGTGCTGCTGGACCTCGGCCTGCCGGATCTCGATGGCGTCGACGTCATCAGGCGCATCCGGCGCGAAGCCACGACGCCGATCATCATCCTCTCGGCTCGGGGCGACGAACGGGACAAGATCGGCGGCCTCGAGGCGGGCGCCGACGACTATCTGACCAAGCCGTTCGCCACCGACGAGCTGAACGCCCGGATCCGGGCCGTGCTGCGGCGCGCTGGCGGACCCGACGCGGACGCCGCGGGCTGCCTGCGGCTCGGGCCGATCGAGCTCGATCAGGTGCGCCGCGAGGTCAGGGTTGCGGGCACGCCGGTCCGCCTGACCCCACGCGAGTACGAGCTGCTCAAGGTGCTGCTCTCGAACCAGGGCCGGGTCCTCACCAAGGCCCGGCTGCTGCGCGCGGTCTGGGGCCTGGCCTACGCCGAGGAAAGCACCTACCTACACGTGTACGTCAATCGCCTGCGCCGCAAGCTCTCGGCCGTCAGCGACGTCTCGCTCGAAGGCCTGATCGAGACCGAGCCCGGCATCGGCTATCGCGTCGCCGACGGCGACTCGCTCCGCGAAGTGCCGCCCCCAGGACCCGCCTGATCCCGCAAGGTCGGAGGTTCAAGTCCTCTCGCCCCGACCACATACGGGTAATCGCAGCTCAGCCGGCATCACCGCCCCCACCCCGTTGCGGACCGCGTGCGCGCTGAGAGAGACGGTCGTCTCGTGCATCCCCAGCCCGTCGATCTGGTCGAACGAGGCCGTGGCCAGCATTTGCCGGCCCTGGCCGCCCCTGCCTCCGTCGCCAGTCGGCAGAAACGGGGTGGGTCGGGCATGCTTTACCTCATGAGGACCCTCCCCGGACCTGGGCCATCGAGTTCCTATTCTTCGCCGGAAAGGAGATGGACTCGACTCAGAGGGCGGCTGACCCCGGGCTCTCGTTGGTCCTTGACCGACCCGGCTGAACCCGGGGAGATACCGGTCTCGTCGCGGGACCGGTACAAGATCGGCGGCCGGCCACCTGGCCCTCCGTTCCGCCCCTCGCGGCCGGAGGATGTGCCACCGTCGGCGCGGTCGGCTCTGGAGGTCGATTGCGGCCCGCTCCCCCTCGAGCGCCTGTTCATCGTCCCGAAGACGACTCGTCTCGTCTCCCCCAGGCATTGCGTCATCACGCCGGCCAGGGTCCTCGGTTTCGGCGTCAAGGACGTCGCCCTCTGGGTCGACGACTGCCCCGGCGGTCGGGTCTCGTCGATTCCCATCGATCGGCTTATCGCGGTCGACGATCGCTCGATCCTGCTCTATGGCCGGGTGCGGCTCCTCGCCGCGAATGCCCAGCTCGTCGTCCGGTATAACTCGGTCTACCGAGACGACCTGCAAGAGAACCTGCGCGACCTCCGAGGCCAGCTGGCGCGCAAGGACTTCCCGGTCGAATCCGGGTTCCTGTGGCTCGATCCTCGGAGCGAACAGATGCGACAGTCCGATCTGCCGTTCAGGTGGCAGGCGGTGTTCGACTATCCGACCGTTCGGCCCAACCTGCGCGAGCCGGTCGTGATCGCCGCCGGCGACGTCGCCCGGATCCGCCGTGGCCGTACGGGTCCACCCTCCGGTGTCGCCGTCCTCGGGTCAAGGGAGCTGGTGATCGCGAACGAGCCCTCCGCGAGTGTCGACTTCGCCCGGTATGGGATCGACCTTCTGGCAGTGCCGCGTCAGCATCTGGACTCACTCAGCTGGGACGGCCGCGCTTTGACAGTGCACCTTGCCCCGGACCAGGTACGGGTCGAGGACTGCTCCTCCGTCGAGTTGCCGCTCGATCCACGCCTCGTCGAGGCGATGGGGCGAGCGTTCGGACCCGCCGTGCGGTGGATCTGATGCGGGCCGTCTGACGGGCCTCACGACCTGAGGTAAATCGCCCGTCGCTCGCAATTGGCGGCCAGGACGGCGAGACGGCCGGTGAGCTCTGCGCCGGCCGCACCGGCGTCTCCGCTGCGCCCCGATGCCAACGCTCCTAGAGAGGCCGAGATGCTCTCGATCTCAGTCTGAGCTCGGCTCGCGAAGCCCAGGTCCTCTCGTGCATCGTCCAACTTCCGCTCCGGGTAGTACCTGGTCCACCGCGAAAGCTCCGCGAAGTCCACCTCGTCCCGCGCGTCTCGCCAGCTGATCGAGTGCCGCTTTATGACATCGTTGGCAGCGGCCGAGAGGTCTGCGGCGGCAAGGCGTGCTCGTTCCTCGGCAGCATCGAAGTTCTGAGTCATCGTCTCAACCTCCGGGTTCAGTCGACTCTCCTGACAGCTTCAACATTCGCTTGAGGTCGGCTGCCGGTCAAGGGCGAAGCAGCCCAAATGCCTCACTCGCGAACCTCCGACCCGCGAGGCCAGCGGCGACTTCTGATGCCGCGCCGCGAGCCCGTCGGCCTACCATGAGCGCGTGCTTAGCCGAGCCCGCATCTCCATCGCGCGACCAGGCCGCCCGTCGCTCGGGGGGCTGGCGGTGGCGGGCGTCGGACTGGTGCTGACGACGGCGCTCGCCGCCGTCATCGTTCACACGCTCAAGGTGCCCGACGCCTCGATCGTATACCTGCTGCCAGTAGTGGCCGTCGGCATGGCGTACGGCAGCCGGCTCGCCATCGCAACCTCCGTCGCCTCGTTCCTCACATACGACTTCTTCTTCGTGAAGCCGCTCTACACCTTCTCCGTCGCCGCGCCGGAGGAGTGGCTGGATCTGCTGCTCTTCCTGGTCGTGGCGATCGCGATCGGCCGCCTCAGCGCCATGCAGCTCCAGCGCCGGCGCGAAGCGGAGTTGCGCACCTCCGAGGCTCGCGCCATGTTCGCCATGAGCCGCGACGCTGCCAACGCGGCCACCGCCCTCGAGGCGGCTCCGCTGCTGGCAAGCCGGCTGGTGCGCGAGGCCGAGATGGAGCGTGTCTGGGTCGGCTTGGGCGGGTCCGTCGCGGCCGAACGCGTCGTGGCCGACAGCCGGCCCGGGGAGCCCCGGCCGTCGCTCGTCTCTCGCTGGGTCGTGCACTCGAGCTCGGCGGAGGCGCAGCCGAGCTGGACTCGGGTGCGGGAGACAGCCGGGGGCCGAGTCCACGAGCCGGGCCACGAGGCCGGCCGCGAGGCCGGCCGCGAGCAAGCCCACGAGCGCGGGCGCGACGAACCGGTGACCGTCTTCCGCGTCCCGATCCAGGCCGGCGGCGAGGTCATCGGCTCGGTGTGGGCGACCCGCGTCCACGGCGACCCGTTCCCCGGCCGCTCGCACACCCGCCTGCTCGCCGCCGCCGCCGACCAGCTCGGCCAGTCGGTCGTACGGGACCGCCTCGCCGCCGAGGCTACCGCCGCCGAGGTCGCCCGCCAGGGAGACGCGCTCAAATCGGCCCTGCTCGATTCGGTGTCGCATGACCTGCGCACGCCGCTGGCCGCGATTCGGGCGGCCGCCGGGAATCTCATGGATCCGGATGTCGACTGGACGCGCGACGAGGAGCGTGCCGCCGCCGGCTCGATCGACGCGGAGGCTCAGCGCCTGAGCCGCCTAGTGCGCAACATGCTCGACCTGAGCCGGATCGAGGGCGGAGCGCTCCACCCGTCGCTCGAGCTGTACGATCTGGCCGACCTGGTGGACCCGGTGGTCGAACGCCTGGCGCCGGTGCTCGCGCCCGCACTGGTAGAGGTCTCGATTCCGGGCGATCTGCCGCCGGTCCGCATCGACGCGATCTTCGTCGACCAGATCCTGACGAACCTGCTGGAGAACGCCGCNNCACCTCTTCGAGCGCTTCTATCGAGGTCCGCGGCGGCTGGGCTCGCGCAGCGAGGGCGGATCCGGCATCGGGCTGACGGTCGTTCGCGGCCTGGCGGAGGCGATGGGCGGGTTGGCGAAGGCGCGCGCGAGCGAGCTGGGCGGACTGGCGGTGGTGGTCCGCCTGCCGGTCGAGGCGGCGGCCGAGCCTTCGGTCGATCGGGTGGCCGAAGCGGCGGTCGATCGGGCAGCCGATCGGGCGGCCGAACCCGCGGCCGAACCCGCGGCCGAGTCGAGATGAGCGACGGCGGCGCGGTCGTCCTGCTCGTCGAGGACGACGAAACGGCCCGGAGCGCGATCGCCGGCAACCTGCGGGCGCGCGGCCACGACGTCGACGAGGCGGGCGACGTGCGCGAGGCGCTGAGATTGTGGGACTGCCGCCGCCCGGACCTGATCCTGCTCGACCTNNGGATTGCCCGACCTCGACGGCCAGGCCGTCATCCGCCGGGTCCGCCGCGAGGCCACGACGCCGATCATCGTGGTCTCGGCCCGGGGTCGGGAGGAGGATCGAGTTGCCGCACTCGACGCCGGCGCGGACGACTA
>PLOC01000059.1 GCA_003141955.1 Chloroflexota bacterium | reverse complement strand
CCACCGGCCGCTCCACCACCGGCCGTGCCACTCGACGGCGCAGCGCGCCCGCCAGCGCGCCCGCCCCGGCCGCCGCCCCCGCCGTCCCCGGGAACTCGGTCATGATCCCGGCCACGGTCGTCGCCACTCCGGTGGCCCCGGTCGTGCATGCCCCGCGCGAATACATGGCGGTCGTGTACGGCCTGATCGTCGTGGTCGCCGGCTTCGTGGCGATCCTGATCGCGCTGTGGCTGATCGTGATCAACGCCAACACGAGCAACACGAGCAGCAACGCCAAGGGTCTGTCCGATCCGGCAGCCTTCATGGGCATGGTCGCCATCGCGATCGCCGGCCTGGGCGGCGCCTTCTTCGGCGTGGCCCTCGGGCTGCAGGGCGTCGTCAACGCCAACAAGGAGCGGGCGGCCGCGGAGGCGGACAAGGACGCCGTCCAGATGCGCGCCGAGCGCTACCTTGCCTACCTCGAGCCCGAGGTCGCCAAGACGCTCGTCAAGTAGCGTCGGGGCAAGCCCCGTCCCGCCGAGCGATCGGCCCCGCCACATCACCGACGCCAGGTCCGGCCCCGTCCGTGGCCTGGCGTTTCGGTGTCCGGCGCCGCCTCCGTTGCCGTCGTCGAGAGGCGACCAGGGCAAAGAAATGGTGGAGATGGGGGAGAGTCGAACTCCCCGTCCAGAAACCTTCGCCGGAGACCACTACGAGCGTGTCCGATGATTTGTCGTCGATCGCTCGGCCGACCATCGGCAGCCTTCCGAGCGCTCCAGTCACGTTCCCTTGCGGGCTTTGAATCCGGCTACGCGACGCTACCCGGAATCGCACCTCCGCTCAATGACGCTTCCACAGCCCACGGAGGTGAGGCTGCTTCCACGTTCACCTTACTGCCTAAGCAGCGAGGGCGAAAGCAGACTGGTTGTTGCCAGTTACTTCGTTTGCCGCCTGTTTAACGAGGCCTGACGGCACCTCGGCTCGCGTTCTCCGGTAACCGGCCCCTGTCGAAACCACGCATCCCCACAGGTGCCGCTGCTACCAGCGCCCGCGGATTGTACAGCGGCCCCGGCACAGGTCAACTCGGCCCCGGAGTCAGCCCCGTCCGAGCCTGGTCCTGGAAGCGGCCAGCTGTCGGAAGGCCTCGAGTCCGGCTGGATCGAACGCTCGCTCGGGCAGGATGTAGACCCTGGAGTAGCGCGCCATCACGAAGAAGCAATCCCGGTCCTCGCGCAGCCGGTCGATCTCCGCCCATGGGACGTCGACCTCGGTGACCCCATGGGTGAAATGGAGGCCCGCATCGTCGGCGAACACATCGACGGACTGCTCCACCTGCTCTCTCCTGGACCGGAGGGTCAGCCAGGTGAAGGGCACGGCGTAGTAGCCGGACAGCAAGGCGATGGCCAGCGCGAGTTCGATGACGACCGGAACCAGATAGGGAAGGCTCAGAACGGCCAGGAGCAGGGCCAGGACGCCGAACCCGATGGAGAACCTGGTTCCCCGGTTGAGGGCCGGGACGTGGCCCATGTACTCGCGTGTCGACGTCCGATAGCTGCCCGCGATGTGCGGCGTCTCTGTCTCCATCGATTCTCCTGTTGCCCGGCGTGCATGCGCCGCGCTGTCAGCGCCGGTCGCGGCCTCGGTCGGCGTCGGCCATGGCGCGCTCAACTTCCCGGCGGGCGTCGCGGTCGGCGATGTCGCGGCGGCGATCGTGGAGCTGCTTGCCGCGGGCGAGGCCGATCTCCAGCTTGGCCCGACCCCGCCCGGTGATGTACATCTTGAGCGGGACGAGGGTGAGGCCCTTGGACTTCGTCTTGATCAGCAGGGCCACGATCTGGTCGCGGTGGAGCAGCAGCTTGCGGTTCCGCTTGGGCTCGTGGTTGTAGCGGTTGCCCGTGTCCCAGGGCGAGATGTTCGCGCCGACCAGCCATGCCTCGCCGTTCTCGATCCGCGCGTACGACTCGGCCAGGCTGACCTTCCCGGCCCGAACCGACTTGATCTCGGTCCCGGTCAGGGCGATGCCGGCCTCGAACGAATCCTCGATCGAATACTCGTGGCGCGCTCTTCGGTTCTGGGCGACGGTCTTCTCTTCGCCCACGTGGGGCTCCTCGGGGCTGACGGCCGGTCGGCCGGACATTCGGAGGGTAGCGGAAGAGGCGATCTGGGGGGCGGTCGAAATCGTCATCCGGCGCAGGACGCACGAATGCCGGCCCCGAAGGACCGGCATTCGGTTTGCGTAAGTCACCACCCGTCAGGGGCTGTTCTTAGGTGTCAGCTCCTGACGAGGTGGTGCAGCGCGTCGGCAAGTCCTTTGACACTGCACATCACCTCCTTTCGTTCTCGCGCATGGTATCGGGGCCGGCCGAAAGGCGCAACAGGGGGTCGCCAGACGCGAGGCGAGGCGCAGGGGGCAACTCGATGGCCTTCGGCGTCTAGCTGGGGCTCGGCGAGGGGCTGCCGCTGGGCGAGGGGCTGCCGCTGGGCGCCGGACTTCCGCTCGGCGAGGGGCTCGGCGAAGCGGTGGTTTCGGGCGGGTAGCCCAGGGCGACCAGACCCGCGTCGAGCACGGGATCCGTCCCCGCCCGAGCGCCCTCGGTCGTGGCGGCCACGTCCGGCGTCAGTCCCTTGCCCTGGATCCAGACCTTGTCGGGGGTGAGCCAGCGGGCCACCGTCAGGTGGATGCCACCGTCGTTGTTGGGGAGAGGCAGCCACTCCTGCACGACGCCCTTGCCGTAGGTCTTCGTGCCGATCAGGGGCGCGCGGCCGCGGGCCTGCAGCGCTCCGGCCAGGATCTCCGCCGCCGAGGCGGTGTTCCCGTCGACCAGCACGACCAGCTTGATCGAAGGGTCGGTGGCGCGGCCGCCCGGGTCGGCCGCGATCTCGGTCTGGGTGCCGCTCGCATCTTGCTGATACAGGATCGTGCCGGACGCAATGAACTCGCTGGCGATCTCCACCGCGTCCGGGACATAGCCGCCGCCGTTGCCGCGGAGGTCGAGGATGAAGTTGCGCCGTCCGGTCGCGAGAGCATTCTTGAGCGCCAGATCGAACTGCGAGGCGGCGGGATCGTTGATGCCGCTCACCGAGATGTAGGACACGGCGCCGTTGGCGAGTGTCTTTGTGGCGACCTCGCACTGGTTGTAGATCGTGCGCACGATCGAAAGCTGGAGGGTTGCGGTGCCGCGGAGCAGGCCGAGGGTCACCGATGTGTCGTTGGCCCCCTTGATCAGCGCCGTGGCCTGGTCGATCGTCAGCCCATCCAGGGAGGCGCCGCCGACCGACGCGATCACGTCGCCGGCCTGAATCCCAGCCGCCGCGGCGGGCGATCCGCAGATCGGCGCAACGACGGCCAGCTCGCAGCCGTTGCCGATCGCCGAGCAGCTGATGCCCGAATTGGGGTCGATCGCCTGGAGCTGGACCTCGACGCCGATGCCCTCGGCCTGGCCTCCGACGCTGAGCAGCGAGCTCTCGAAGTCGGACGGGGCCTGGTAGTAAGACCACTGGTCGTTGAGGCTCTGCATCATGCCGTTGATGGCGGCCTGGACCAGCTGATCCGTGGAGGGCCTGGGGGACCCGGCGTAGTCCTTCTGGATCAGCGAGTAGACGTCCCAGAACGGGTCGAACTGGGCTTCCTGCGACGCGGGCGTTCCCGGTGTCGTCGCCACCCGCGCGCCCAGCGTGTAGCCGCCGACGAACAGGGCGCTCCCGACGAGAATGGCCACGACTAGCAGGCTCAGGCGCGATGGATCGAAGGTCCGCGGCCGGCGGGCCTCGGCGGCTGCGCGGCCGGACGGTGGCGTGGCGGCGCGGTCGACCTTCGGAGTCGATAGCGGCGCCATCTCCGGGCCGGCCGCCTGGCCGGCCGCCGGCCAATCGGCTGGACCCGGTTGGTCTCGATGAAGAGGGTTCTTCGACACGGGCATGGAGTCGAACCTCGAGGGCTGGGTGCGGGCCGGGCGCGATGCCGGTCAGCGCTTCAGGTAGCTGCGAACGGACACGTAGGAACCGACGACGCCGATCCCGACGCCCGTTCCCAACACCATGAGGGCCACATTCTGGCCGACCATGGCGGTCGCCTGAACCGGCAGGACGTTGAAGAAGCTTGACAACAGGCTCGCGACCGGAGCCTGAACCAGCATCAACAGGCCGATGGTTATCATCGCCCCCAAGAGTCCCACGAACGCTCCCTCGAAGACGAACGGCCAGCGTATAAATGCGTCGGACGCGCCCACCAGTCGCATGATCTCGATTTCCTCGGCGCGCGCCACGACGGCCAGCCGGATCGTGTTGACGATGATGAACAGCACCGTCAGGCCGACTATCAGCAGGACGACGATCCCCACGGTGCTGACGACGTTGATGACAGCGGTCATCTGGCTGACCGTCTTGGCGATGTCCTGGACGCTATCCACCGCCGGCTGGTCGCGCAGGAAAGTGGCCACGTCGATGTAGTCGCTGGGGTCGCGCAGGCTGATCTCGAAGGAGGCCGGCAGCGGGTTGCTCGGCAGGGAGTCGACCAGATCGGCAACCCCGGGTTCGCTCACCTGGAAGTTCTTGAGGGCCTGGTCCTTGGAGACGTACTTGACGGTCGAGACCTGGGGCATGGCCTGCAGCTGGGACGTGAGCTGCGCGACGTCCTGGGCGGTCGCCGAATCGTTGAGGTACGCCACGACCTGGACTTCCCCCTTGACGTAGTCGAGGGTGGCATTCAGGCCCAGGAACAGGATGACCATGCCGCTCAGGAGCGTGAGCATCAGGACCATCGAGGCGGTCGCGGCGAGGCTCATCAGGGAGTTGCGCCAGAACCCCTGCCAGGCCCGTTTGAGGCTGAACGCGACGAAGGCGATCACTCAGTCCTCCCGGTGGTAGGCGGCGCCCGTCTCGTCGCGAACGACGCGGCCGTCCTCGAGGCCGACCACTCTCTTGCGGAGGGCGGTGACCACATCGGCGTTGTGGGTTGCCATCAGGACCGTGACGCCCATCTCGTTGATGCGCAACAGCAGTTGGATGATCTCCCAGCTGATGAGCGGGTCGAGGTTCCCGGTCGGCTCGTCGGCGATGAAGAGGTGCGGGTCGTGGACGAGGGCGCGGGCAATGGCGGTCCGCTGTTGCTCGCCGCCGGAAAGCTCGGAGGGCCGCTGGTCCGCCTGCCCGGCGAGGCCCACGACCCGCAGGACGCGCTCAACCGCGGGCTTGATGCTCGCCCGAGGCGTGCCCGTCACCTCCAGGGCGAAGGCCACGTTGTCGCGCACGGACTTGTTGGGCAGAAGCTTGAAGTCCTGGAAGACGATGCCGATGCGGCGGCGGATCTTGGGCACGTCTCGTCGCTTGAGCCGGGCCAGGTCGCGGCCTTCGAGCATGACTTTGCCCCTGGTCGCCAGCTCCTCGCGGATGAGGAGGCGGATCAGGGTGGACTTGCCGGCGCCCGACGGGCCGACGAGGAAGACGAAGTCGCCCTCCGGAACCGAGAGGTTGACGTCACGGAGCGCGGACTTGCCGTTGGCATAGGTCTTGGTGACGCCGCGAAGGGCGATGACGGGGGTGCCGTCCGCGGTGGGGTCGGTCGGATGAGACTTGGCCACTGCTGGCCGGCGAGGCGTGCCGGAGGCGGATCCAGAGGGTACGGAGCTCACATTGCGAGGCTAGCACCGATTGCGCCGGCCGGCAGATCGCCGACGCGCGGGCGGCATGGCTCGGTGCGGCGGGCTACAGCAGCGCCAGGCCCGCCGGGAGGTAGCGCTCGAAGACGGCGAAGGGGCGGGTCCAGCAGAGCATCGCCGGGAAGCCCTCGATTCGGAGGCCTGCTCTCAGCAACGCGACCATGGCCCGGTCGTTGGCGCCGGGGACCCACACGCTGGTCGCGCCGCGCGGCTCGATGGCCCTCATGAGGTGCCCGATCACGGGCGCGGTCAGGGTTTCGTCCAGCAACGCGACCGGCCCGAACCGCCCCACCTGGGACGAGTACCCGTAGCCGAGAGGCTCCCCGGTGCTGGTTCGGTAGAGGAAGCCGGTTCGGCCCTGGACCCGCAGGAAGTCGTGGTCGGACTGGTGAGCGTAGCCGAGTACATCGCGGTCTATGGCGTCGATCGTCTGGCGGAGCTCCGACTTGCCGGGGGCCGCCGGGTTTCGGTGCGAAACCAGCTCGGGCGGCTCGAGCGCGACGGCTTCGATCCCTTCCGGCAGAGACGGCAGCCGCGACGGCGAGCTGGGGCGACCGACGAGGTTGAAGACCGGCAGCCGGGCGACGATGCCGAGCTTGCCGTAGAGGGCGTTGGAGATCGGTTGGGCGCTGTCGGTGCATGTCGCCAGCACTCCCGGCCGGCGGCCGAACGCCGCGCCGCCCCGCGCACCGTCCGGCTGGGTGCCCGGCGCAGGATCCGCGGAGCCCGCCTCAGGCGCCGAAGGCAGGACGAGCGACAGGAGCGCCCGCCCGATGCCCCGTTGCTGCTCCTCCGGCAGCACGTACAGCTGCGAGAGGAACCACACGTTCTCGCGCTGCAGCCCGATACCGAAACCCACGATCCGTTCGCGCCGTCCCCCCGGCGCCGCTTTCACCGCGACCCGAAAGTGGCCCGGGTCCGTGGCCAGGAGATGCGCGCCCAGGCGCATGGCGGGCTCGAGGACCGGCGGCGGCAGCGGATGGCCGAGCCGCGACATGTAGTCGTTCACGGAGGCGTGCCAGACGAGCGCGCAGTCGGCCAGCTCTTCGGGTCGCGGCGGACGGAAGGTGACTCCTTCGATCATCGGTCGTCCGGCCCGGGCCGGCTGCCGGCGATGACGGCTCCGGTAGCCTCGCGTTCGAGCTCAGCTTGCATGAACGTGTCCAGGTCGCCGTCGAGGATCGCGGACGTGTTACCCGTCTCGACCTCCGTTCGGTGGTCCTTCACCATCTGGTAGGGGTGGAGAACGTAGCTTCTGATCTGGTTGCCCCAACCCGCCTCGACGTGCTCCCCGCGAAGCTTGCGGATCTCGGCCTCGTGCTCCTCCACCGCTCGCTCCAGGAGGCGAGCCTGGAGGATCTTGGCGGCGGTGTCCTTGTTCTGCGTCTGCGAGCGCTCGTTCTGGCTCTGGGCCACGATGCCGGTGGGCACGTGGGTCAGACGCACGGCCGAGTCCGTCTTGTTGACGTGCTGGCCGCCGGCGCCGGTGGCGCGGAAGGTGTCGATGCGGATCTCGTCCCAGTTGAGCTCCACCTCGACGTCGCTCTCGACTTCCGGGAGGACCTCAACCAGGGCGAAGGTCGTGTGCCGCCGCTTCTGGGAATCGAAGGGGCTGATTCGAACCAGGCGGTGGACGCCGCGCTCCGCCTTGAGATAGCCGTAGGCGGCTCGACCGTCGACGGCGACGGTAACGCTCTTGATCCCGGTCTCCTCGCCCTCGGTCTGGTCCAGGATCTCGGTGGCGAAGCGATGGCGCTCGGCCCAGCGCAGGTACATCCGCAGCAGCATCTCGGCCCAGTCGGTGGCTTCGGTGCCGCCGGCGCCCGCGCTGATCGTCAGGAGGGCGTTGCGCTGGTCGTATTGGCCGCCGAAGAGCAGCTCACGGCGGGCCCGCCCGTAGTCGGCGGCCAGCTGCTGGGCCTCCGTGTCGACGTCGGCGAGAACGCTCTGGTCGTTCTCTTCCTGGGCCAGGTCGAGCAGCTCCATCGTGGACCGGGCGCGCGACTCCAGGTTTCGCCAGAGCGCAAGCTCCTCGCGAAGGCCCTCCGCTTCGCGCAGCACCTTCTTGGCCGCGCGTTGATCGTCCCAGAAGCCGGGCTCGCCAACGGCCGAGTCCAACCTGGTTAGACGGCCTTCCTTCGCAGAAAGGTCAAAGACGCCCCGAGGTCGCCTGGATCCTCTGGACCAGGTCGCGGATCTCGGCCGGTTCCACTAATCCCGGCCTCGAGCGTCCTGGAGAAGGATCGGACGGAGCTCGATGAGACGCAGTGCACTCTTGCTCCGGGCGACGACGGGGTTCACGCAGGGGCAGTAGATGTTGTGAGGGCAGACACCGCAATTTCCATCGCAGTCGAGCGCGGCCGCATAGCTACAGTTCCGGCAGTCCCGCTCGCAGGCGATGAGATCGATGAACGCCGCTTCCTCTGCCTGCTTCAACTCTCTCCTCGTTGTGTGACGGCACAACCCCTCAGACTTCCCGCTACGGCCTGACGGGGACCGAAACGGGTATCTCGCGGCGAGTATACGGGCTCAATTCGGTGCAGCCAAGGGGTCAAATTCGCCAGATTGGCGGGAAATCACCGCATAGTGCGGGTTGGCGCCTGGATTGACCCGAACCGCCGCCCGAAAGACAGACGGTCCTGCAGCGTCGAGAGCCGACGGCAAGATTGCGTCCGACGGTCGGCGGAGCTCCAGCTAGCTCGAAGCCGGGCTCGGGACGGCGCTCGCCGAGGGCGTGGCCGAGGGCGTCCCGTCAGACGAGGCGGCCGGCGCATACGTCGGCTCGCCTTCGAGGAATGTGTACTCGCCCAGCGCGCCCAGTTCGTGCATGAGCGCGTCGAAGTGCATGGGCTCCTCGCTGTCCGCCGGGCTGGTCGTGGTTGGAGAGCCCCATGCCTCGATCCCCTGATCCTGGGCCATGAGCAGGACACGCAGCATATGGGTGCGGTCCGAGACGAAGAGGGCGGTGTGGAGCCCGTGCTGGTCGAACAGGGCGCGGACGTTGCGAATGGACTCGAGGGTCGTGCTGCCGGTCGTCTCGGCGAGGATCGCGGAGGCGGGCACGCCCCGGGCTACGGCGTAGCTGCGCTCCGTGGCCGCCTCGGTGACGCGGTCGCCGGGTTGCTTGCCGCCCGTGACCACGAACCAGGGGGCATAGCCCTGCTTGTACAGGTCGATGGCGTGATCGAGCCGCGCCGCGAGCACGGCCGAGGGACGGCCGTTGTACTGGGCCGCGCCCAGGACGACGATGGCATCCACCGGCCGGCGATTGTCCTGCTGGCCGACGTCCCAGATCCGGTAGACGGTGTAGGCGGTCAGCCCGATGCAGCCGATGACGAAAGCCAGGACCACGAGGACCAGATCGCGCAAGCGCGCCTTCCAGGTCACCGGCCGTGGCACTTCTTGTATTTGACGCCGGAGCCGCACCAGCAGTGGTCGTTGCGGCCCATGCGCACGCCGGCGGGCGAGTAGCCGGGGCGGACGGCCCCACTTCCACTGCCGCCGGCTCCATTCGAGCTCGAGCCGCCGACCGGTCGTCCGGCAGGCAACGGCCCGGGCAGGGCTCGCCCGCCGACCGCGCCGGCTCCCGCGCCGGCCCCGGC
>PLOC01000067.1 GCA_003141955.1 Chloroflexota bacterium | reverse complement strand
GACGTGAGCAAAGCCCGGCTAATGGGAACGCCCGGAGAGGGACTTGGCCGTCTCCGCGAAGGCGTGCGCACTCTGCTCGACGGCAGGAGCGATCCCTGTGTCGGCTACATGCCGGGGGCTGCACTTGATCCGGCCTTCTACTTCACCGAGAACCAGAACATCCTTCGAGACATCGCCCGAGTTCGACTTCTTGATCTCGTGGCTATGGACCGCTCGGCCCTCCTGATTGCGCTTGACGAATGCGACCTGCTTTATGCTCCGGGCGGAAATACCTTCGTCCTTGCCTCTCGTCTGCGCCAAATCGACCTGACCGAGGAGATCGGGGCTCGCATTCGCGCGGGATTGCCCTACGTCGGTTTCAGCGCCGGCGCGGTGCTTTGCGGGCTCGACATCCTCAACTCGCAGGACATCAATGCCCCGGCCATCACGGATTTCGATGGGCTGGCGCTGATCCCGTTCAGCATCAACGTCCATTACCCGACGGAGCCGGAGGCGATCGCCGGGCGCGACGAGCGAATCGCTTTCTATCACGCCTTCCACTCAACGCCCGTGCTCGCCCTCGAAGACGAGGCGCTGCTCGACGTGGATGAGTCGGCCCTCTTGGTCCGTGAAGGTCGAGTCTGGCTGTTCGACGATTCAGGTTCAAAGAGGGTCTTGGGGCCTGGCGACAGCCCCTCGGCATAACCGGGCCGCGGGTGACTCATGTCAGCCCGCTATCACACCTTCCTGCCGGACTGGCGGCGGCGCTGCTCAGGAGAAACAGATCGGAAGACGGGATCGTGGTCGTGGGCAGAGTGCAGTGAGGCTTCGACAGGCACTGCGTGACGGCGTAGACGTCGATGGTCACGCCGGCGGGATCGGCCTCGGTCCAGGTCACCTTGTATTCGAAGCAGGACAAGCTGTAGGCGGCCGGGCACTTGGCCGGCTGCGGTAGATCGGTCATGCCGACGGATGTCGGCGCGGCCGGCGGCGCGGGCGTCGGGGTCGGGGTTGGAGCCGGAGTCGGGCTGGGCGAAGGAGTCGCCGTTGGCGTTGGCGCCGGGGTCGCCTGCGCCGGGGTGGGTGAGGGCGTCGGCGTCGGTGAAGGAGACGGGGTTGAGGTGGCGCTTGAGCAGGCGGCGATCGTCGCCGACAGGACGAGCAGAACGACGAAGTATGCCGGGTGACGCTTCATTTGATCCCCCTTGGTGGCTGCGAGGGCACGCGAGCTCGCGAATGCGGGACGCTGGCCGCAGCGTACGCGAGAGCCCCCGGGGATCCCCTTGACGCGTGGCTGTAATCTTAGACCGACGGTCGGTTGGTTATCGGGAAAGACAATGCCGCGCACGCTCAACCCAACGGCCCACGCCCTTCGGCGAGACGCGTTCATCGACGTCGCCCAGCGCCTGATCCAGGTGAAGGGTTACGAGCAGATGAGCGTCGAGGAAATCCTGATCGAACTCGGGGCGTCCAAGGGCGGCTTCTACCACTACTTCGATTCCAAGGTGGCCCTGCTGGAGGCCGTCGTGGAGCGCATGGTCGACGCCGCGACCGGGACCATGGCGCCCATCTCGACCGATCCGAACCTGACCGCTCTCCAGCAACTCGAGGGGATGTTCGCCGGCCTCGCCAGCTGGAAGGCCGACCGAAAGGAGCTCATGCTGGCGCTCCTGCGGGTCTGGTTCTGTGACGACAACGCGATCGTGCGCGACAAGCTGCGGCAGGGCATGGAACTCCGCCTCACGCCGTTGCTGGCGGGGATCGTCCGGCACGGCATGGCCGACGGTCTGTTCTCGGCGAGCTCCCCTGACGGCGCAGCCCGCGTGCTCGTGTCCCTCCTCCAGGGCGCCAACGAGACGGCCAGCCACCTCTTCCTGGCCCGCCAGGCCGCCGCCGTCTCATTCGAGGACGTCGAGCTCACCCTCGCGGCCTATGCCGAAGCGTACGAGCGAATCCTCGGGCTTCCTGCCGGGTCGTGGCCCATCACCGATACCCAAACCCTGCATCTCTGGTTCGACTGAGGCGCGTTTCTGCAAAGGAGCATCAATGGTCGCCATCATCAAGACCGAGAAGCTGACCAAGTCCTATGGCTCCCACCGGGGCATCGTCGAAGTCGACCTGGCAGTGGAGCAGGGTGAGGTCTTCGGCTTCCTCGGGCCCAATGGCGCCGGCAAGACGACGACCATCCGCGTCCTCCTCGACTTGATCCGGCCGACGAGCGGCAAGGCGTTCGTCTTCGGCATCGAGACGACGGCCGACCCGGTCTCGATACACCGGCGGGTCGGCTACCTGCCCGGCGAGTTCACCCTCTACGACAAGCTCACCGGTGGTGAGACGCTCGAGTACTTCGCCAACCTGCGCGGAGGCCTCGATCGCGCCTACCAGGCGTCGCTGATCGAGCGCTTCGACCTCGATCCGTCGCGCAAGTTCAAGGAATACTCGAAGGGCAACAAACAGAAGGTCGGGCTGGTTGCGGCGCTCCAGCACAAGCCTGAGCTTCTGATCCTCGACGAGCCGACGGCCGGCCTCGACCCCCTCGTCCAGCAGACCTTCTTCGCGGTCCTCCGCGAATCCGTGGCGGACGGCCACACCGTGTTCCTCTCGAGCCACGTGCTGTCCGAGGCGGAGAAGGCATGCGACCGCGTTGGCATCATCCGCGAAGGGCGCATCGTGATGGTCGATCGCGTCGACGCGTTGCGCGATCTCGCCGCCCACCAGGTCGAGTTGCGTTTCACGGGCCCCGTGCCGGCCGCCGAGTTCGAGCGGATCCCCGGCGTAAGCAACGTCACTGCCGAGGATCACGTTCTCCGAATGCATGTCACGGGGCCAATCGACCCGGTGGTCAAGGTCGCGGCACGCTTCGAGCTGGCCGACTTCGTAAGCCGCGAGCCAAGCCTCGAAGAAACGTTCCTGGCGCAGTACGGCCAGACGGCCGTGGAGGTCGCCAACCATGGCCACTGAGGCAGGTCGAGCGCCACTGGCGGCGCCTTACCGCATCTCACTCCGGAGCCGCTTCTACGGCCTCGGCAGCATCTACGCCAAGACCATGCGCGACTCGCGGCTTGCGTTCATCGTCGCCGCCGGGCTGATGGGCGGGATCATGCTCGTCGTCAGCGTGGCGATCACCAAGGCCTATCCCACCGCAGAATCCCGGGTGGAGCTGGCGAGCCTCGCCACCAGCCTTGGCGCGGCATCCGGGATCGCCGGCAAGGCGGTCAACGTCGGCACGATGGGCGGATACGTCCAGTGGAAGTACGGCTCGTTCTTCCTGTTGATCGCGGCCATCTGGTCGATCATGGCCCTTTCCGGCACCCTGGCGTCGGAGGCGCGCGGCGGCAGCCTCGAGTTCGTCGCAGCGTCGCCGTTCGGCAAACGCCGCATCGCGCTCGAGAAGGTCACAGCCCACCTCACGGCAATGACATTGACCGTGGTGATCGTGGGGTTCGCCGCCTGGCTCGCGGGCGCGGCATTCGCGACGCTGCCGGGCGATGCCATTCCCGTGCAGGCGGCCGTCGGATACGCCCTGTGGCTGGGGCTCGTGGCTCTCTTCTTCGGAGGGCTTGCCTTCGCCCTGGCCCAGTTCTTCGGGCGGGCGGTGGGGGCCGGGGTGGCCGGTTTCGCGTTGTTCGCGGGCTGGATCCTCCAGGGCTATGCCGCAACTGTGCCGGCATTTACACCGTTCGCGCTCCTGACGCCCTGCGCGTGGACGGCAGACCACCTGCCGCTGGCGGGCCAGTACAACTGGCCATCGTTGGTGCCAACCGCTATCGCCACCGCCGCGCTGCTTGCGATCGGCGTCGAGGCGTTTGCGCGGCGGGACGTCGGCGCCCAGCAGGCCGTTCGGACGCCGCGGCTGCCGCGGCCGCTCCGCGGCCTTCGCGGCCCGATCGGACGCTCGATCGGCGAGCGGCTGCCGATGACGCTGGCCTGGAGCCTGGGCCTGGGCATCTTCACTCTGGCGATGGCGGCGATAAGCAAGTCGCTCGCCGACGACGTCGCGAAGTCGCCCGATCTGCTCAAGACGTTCGGCCAGATATTCCCCAGCTTCAACATCACGACCGCGGGCGGCTTCCTGCAGCTCATGATCCAGCTCGAGTACATAGCGGTCGGCTTCGCCGCCGCCACGCTGGTCTCCGGCTGGGCCTCGGACGAGACCTCGGGCCGGCTCGAGATGATCCTGTCCACGCCGCTCGCCCGGCCCCGTTGGGCGATCCTCAGCGGGCTCGGGGTGTATGTCGCGATCGTTGTGATGACGGCGATCATGGCCGTCTGCGTCGGCCTCGGCGCCGCTGCGGCCGGGAGCGATGCGCTGACCCCGATGGCCGGCACTATCGCCCTGGGGCTGTACGCGGCCGCCCTGGCCGGTGTCGGGTTCGCCGTAGGCGGATGGAAGACCTCCATCGCCGCGGAAGTCGTGGCCCTCGTCGTGGTCATGACCTACCTGATCGACCTCCTTTCCCCGGCCCTCAGCCTGCCGGATTGGTTCCACCAGCTGGCGCTGACATCTCACCTGGGTCAGCCGATGGTCGGCCACTGGGACGCCGGCGGGGTCGTCGCTTGCCTCGTCCTTGCCGCCGCCGGGCTGGCGGTGGGCGGGTGGGGGATGCGCCGTCGAGACGTGGGCCTCTAGCGCCGCTGACGTCTGGCCCGAGCGCCAACCGCTACGATGATGCCGGCGCGATTGCGCGACCCCTGCGAGAGGCCGAGCCGTGGCTAACCGGGCGCTCGAGATCGATGGGCTCACCAAGCGATACGGCGACGTCGTCGCCCTCCATGACCTTAGCTTCGACGTCCGCTCGGGAGAGGTGTTCGGCTTCGTCGGGCGCAACGGCGCCGGCAAGACGACGACGATGCGGATCGTGCTCGGCGTGCTGGACGCCGACGCGGGCGAGGTTCGCTGGGCCGGCGTTCCCCTGACGTTCTCGGCGCGGCGCCGCATCGGCTACATGCCCGAAGAACGCGGCCTCTATCCGAAGATGCGCGTCGCCGAGCAGCTCGCCTACCTCGCGGAGCTGCATGGCATGCGGGCGCCGGCGGCCCAGTCCGCGGCCGGGACCTGGCTCGATCGGTTCGGCCTCGCCGAGCGCGCCGGGGACGAGCTCCAGAAGCTGAGCCTGAGCAACCAGCAGCGCGTCCAGCTCGTGGTTCTGTCGCTGCTGCCGCCGTTTGCGCCCGTGCTCATGCCGGTCCGAATGGCGACCGGCGATGCGCCGGCCTGGCAGCTGATCTCGGCCCTGGCTCTGACGCTGGCGACCGCGGGTGTGCTCACCTGGCTGGCCGGCCGCATCTACGCCAATTCGGTCCTGCGGCTCGGGGCGAGGGTGCGGGTCCTCGACGCTCTCTTCGGGAAGTAGATTGACGGCATGTCCTCGATCGCCCTCGTCACGATCGTCTCGAGCTTCCTCGCGTCGGCGGTCGAGTTCGTCGAAGCGGTCACGATCGTCCTGGCGGTCGGAGTAACACGTCAGTGGCGCTCCACCCTGATCGGTGTGGCCGCCGCTATCGTCGCCCTGACGCTGCTCGTGGCGATCTTCGGCACCGCGATCGTCCTGTTCGTCCCGATCGACGTCGTCCGCCTCGTAGTGGGCGGGTTCCTGCTCATCTACGGCCTGCAGTGGCTGACGAAGGCCGTGCTCCGAGCCGGCGGGGCCAGGGCCAAGCACGACGAGGCGGCAATTTACGAGCGGGAGATCGCGGAGCTGCGGGCCGAGCCTCCGGTTCCGGCGGCTGGCATGGACTGGATCAGCTTCACGGTGGCCGCCAAGGGCGTTCTTCTGGAGGGACTCGAGGTGGCCTTCATCGTGGTCACGTTCGGCGCCTCGGCCGGGATGCTGGGCCCCGCCGCAGCGGGGGCGGCAGTTGCCGGGGCGCTCGTGCTCGGTGTCGCGTTTCTCGTCCACCGACCCCTGGCGGCCGTGCCGGAGAACGCGCTCAAGTTCGCTGTGGGGGTGATGCTGACCGGCTTTGGGACTTTCTGGGCGGGCGAGGGCGTTGGGATCGACTGGCCGGCTGGGGACGCGACGATCCTCGCCCTCCTCGCGGCCTATGCCGTTCTGGCGCTCGTGGGCATCTCCTTCGTGCAGGGACGGCTCGCCAACCGACGGCTCCGCGTTACCGGCGCGAGCCCGGGGCACTGAGATGCGCTACGTTCGGTCCTTCTTCGGTTTCTGGTACGACTTCCTGGTCGGGGATCGCCCGGAGCTGTTCGTCGGTCCGATCGCCGCTCTGTTCCTGGCGTGGCTCACGACCCGAGCGAGCTTGCCCGCCCCGATGGCCGGGGGCTTGCTCTTCCTCCTCGTCGCGACCGTCGGCGGCCTGAGCATCGCCTGGGCGGTGCGGGAATAACCGCGCGGGCTACGTTGACTTCAGGGGCGACTCGACTGCTACCAGCAGATCTCCGCCAAGGTCAGCGATCCGTTCGGCCTCGCCGCCGGCTGGGACTTCGCGCAGCCGCAGGGGCTGTTCGCGACGAGCCAGGGCAACATGCAGGTCCTGCCCAACGGCAACGTGTTCGTCGGCTGGGGCAGCCTGCCGCACTTCAGCGAGTACAGCGCCGACGGCACGCTCCTGTTGGATGCGACGTTCACGGCCTCGCAGTCCTATCGCGACTATCGCTTCCCCTGGGTCGGACAGCCGACGGACGCGCCGGCGATCGCGCTCGAGAAACACGGAGAAGCGCTGGCGGTCTATGCCAGCTGGAACGGTGCCACCGAGGTCGCCACGTGGGACGTCCTGGCAGGTGCGGGCGCCGCAGGCCTGAGCTTCGCGGCTTCGGCACCGCGGTCGGGCTTCGAGACCGCGATCACCGTGACGACAACGGAGCCGTTCGTGGCGGTTCGAGCACTCGACTCTTCGGGCGCCACACTCGGAGTATCCCAGTTGTTGTCCACCACCTGAGGGCCGGGGCGCTTTCGGC
>PLOC01000039.1 GCA_003141955.1 Chloroflexota bacterium | reverse complement strand
CAATGGACCGCACGGGACTTGAACGGGCTCTCGCCGCGCTCGGCGACGTGCTCGCCTACCGGGGCGAGGCGTACGAGATCGTGCTCGTCGGGGGTGGTGACCTCGTACTTCGCGGGATCGTCTCGCGGTCCACCAAGGATGCCGACATCGTGGGCCAGCGTCTGGGCAACGGCGGCATCGTGCCGCTCCGCAGGCTTCCCGATGCCCTCGCCAGGGCCGTGTCCCAGGTCGCGGACGCGCACGACCTCGCACCGGATTGGCTCAACGTCGGGCCGGAGTCGCTACTCGACCTCGGGCTTCCCGCGGGGTTCGAGGACCGGCTCACCGCGAGGCACTATGGCGGCCTGACGGTGTGGCTCGCAGGTCCATACGACCTTGTCTGTTTCAAGCTGTACGCCGCGGCCGACCACTGGCCGAGCCAGGACCGGCATCTCGACGACCTGCGCGCCCTCGGTCCTACCAAGGCTGATCTCTTATCTGCGGCCCGCTGGTCGATGACCCACGACCCCTCACCAGCATTCCGCGGCCAGCTCGCCGCCGTGCTTGCGCACCTCGGGGTGGAGGACGCCGATGCCCGGCTCGACTAGCCTGCGACGCGCATCGATCGATCGGATCGCGGCCGGCTGGATCGCTCTCGGCGGGAAGCTTGAGGGCGACCCAGATGCCACGGTCGTCGATCCCGAAGCCCTGATCGCCGCCACCGCCGAACTCGCCAGTGAGGACGACCGCATCCTTGGCGTGGCTCTCGACTGGTGCGTCGCCTACGGCGACGCCGTCAACTCCTCGCGTCTGCGGCGCATTGCCCGAGCCATGGACTCGACCGCCGCCCTCGCCTCCTTCGCCGTCGTCGTTACCGCATCTGGCGGCCCGACATGGCCTGCAGGCGCGGGGGCCACACCGATAGCGGCTTCGTTGCGCGGTAAGGTCGCTGTCCGGGACCTTTCGGCTCCCGCCCGTCTCATATGGCGACTGCGCTCGGCTTTCGGCGTCAACGCGAGAGCCGACGTCTTCGCCTTGCTGCTCTCGTGCCCGGCCGGGACGGAGATGCGCGTCGCCGACATCGCCCGGCGAACCGGGTTCTCGAAGCGCAACGCCGCGCTCGCCATCGAGTCCATGGCGCTTGCGGGCGTCGTCGAGACCGACCGGAAGGGCAACTCGGATCGTGTGGCACTCCCGCTCGATTCGCCGCTTCGCGCCTTTCTGCCGCGCGCCGTCGCGGCGCCCGACTGGACCTCTCGCTGGATTGTTGCGATCGAGATGCTGCGCCTAGCCGAACGGCTCGCCGACGCTCCGGATGGAGCGGTAATCGTGGAAGAGCGTCTCGCCGCCGAGTCGCTCGGCCCGAGGCTGCGCGACGCCGGCCTGCCCCGTCCCGACCTCACCGTCCGCGGTCCGGCCTTCGCCGCTTCCTTCGCTGCCTGGATCGGGGCCCTCGCTACGGTCTTGTCCGATCTGGCGCAGTAGGTTCCCGACCTGTCGGCCTTGTTCCGTCACAAGGCCGACGCTGCCTCAGGTGGTGACCAACCAACAGGGGCACTCGCGTCTCTCACAGCCTGTGAACGAAATCCGGTGCAATCCGGTTCGCCAGCCATCATCCTTCCACTTGGTCGCGGCGTAGTGATAGCAGGGGCTAACGACACGAGCCAACACAGGAGGGGATGATGTTCGACCAGGCTGATGAAGTCACGAACACACCGACACGAGGCCGCCATCGCCAACGACTCGGATGCGCCGGCGCTGCGCTCGCAAGCCTCGCGCTGGCTCTCGTCGTAGCGATCTCAGCCGCTCTGCTAATCCCCGTGTCCGCCTGCGCCTGCGCTATGCCGCTGGATCTCGTCGTCCAGAACTACAGCCACCAGGATGCCTCCGTGAGCTGGAGTCAGCCCGGACTGTTCGGGACGCCCCTTCGGGGGCTCTCGGGCGGCGCAGTGGCAACCGGCTGCGCGACTCTGTCGGCGGGACTGCGGAGTGGAGTGGTCGAGGTGTCCGTCAAGGCGGGCGGAGTGAGCCGCACCTTCCAGTTGCATGTCCGAGACGCACAATCAAACCTTCCTTGGGCGATCGTCATCGGCGCTGACGAGCAGATCGCAGATCCAATCAGCGGAGATCCCCCAGGTGGGCTCCGCCAGCAGGATTCACTCTGCTGAGTTCCGGCCATCCCCGGCCTCGCCAGTGAACGGCCATTGACGCTCGATGAGAGCCGATAACTGGGCCCGAATCGCTCGCCGGAATCCCTCGTAACATGCTTGAAAGCTGACCGCTCAGTGGTGGCTGCATGCCATGCAGGCGCTCTCCCAGCTGAGCTATAGCCCCACGCGCCCGCGAATGTTACAGCAACGGGGCGAAGTTGCGCGACACCCGCCGGCTTCGAAAGGGCGGTGCGGAAAGGTCGATCCGGAAACGAACCAGGGGCCCGTTTCCGGGCCCCTGGTGTTCCCCTTGTCTTCCCCTCGTACGCTTGCGACCGCCGGGCCCCAGGCCCCTCGCCTACCGGCGGCCCCCTCAGGCTCGCTTCAGCGTTCTTCGTTGCGGCATCCAGACGGGATCTGCTCGGTGCCTGTGACGGCGCCACCGGAGCAAGAGCCTGGCTTGCGGGGTTACGCTTCGGCCGATGGCGACGACGACCGAGTGGCGCGCTTCTCTTCGAATGGCGGGCGGACGCCTCGAATGCACGATCAGGCGCTCGAGCCGGGCCCGGCTCGTGCGATTGACCATCGACCCACAGCACACCGTTGTCGTCACCATCCCATCCCGGGCGGCCCGCGGCAAAGGTGACGCGGAGCGGCTGGCCGAGTCGTTCGTGGCCGAGCGTGAGTCCTGGCTGCGGCGCCACCTCGAGCGACAGGCCCGCCAGAAAGCGGCGCTGGATGCGCTGGGCCCTCTCCGCGACGGTGGCACTTTCCTCTTCCGCGGGGAGCCGCACCGGCTGCGGATCGTGGCCGAGCCCGCGCGGCGCCGCACCGTCGTGACTCGCGAGGGCACCGACGAAGGCGACGAGCTGGTCGTGCGCCCGGGCGCCGGGGAGCGGCGGGAGCTGGCCGCGATCCTCGAGGCGTGGTTGCGGGTGCGGGCACGATCCGCCATCGAGCGTGAGATAGAACGGCACGCACCCGCGCTGGCGGTCGAGCCGGCTGCGGTGACGGTTCGGGACACGCGCAGCCGCTGGGGGAGTTGCTCCCGCGCACGTCGCCTCTCCTTCTCCTGGCGGCTGATCCTCGCTCCGCCGGAGGCGCTCGAGACCGTGGTCGTCCACGAGCTGGCGCACCTGCGGATTTTCGGCCACGGGCCGCAGTTCTGGGAGCTCGTGGCCGGCAGGCGGCCGGATCATCGGCGCTGGCGACGCTGGCTGCTGGACCACTCGGTTGAGCTGCACGGAGCCCTCGCGGCCGACTGATCCGGGCTGCTCGCGCCTTTGGGGCCTCGGTTTCGGTTCCTCAGGTTCCGACGGCTCTTTCCTCTCTTGCCCCGTCGGCCTACAGTGAACCTCGAGCCGATCGATCCGGACCGAACGGCCGCGGGTGCGCCGGCGAGCAGGCATACAGGAGCCCGAGATGCCAGTCGTGACCATCTCTCGCCAGTTCGGTGCGGGTGGCTCGAGCGTTGCGGAGATCGTCGCCGCCGAGGTCCACGCCGAGGTCGTCGACAAGAAGCTCATCGAGGAAGTAGCGCGGCGGCTCCAGATCTCCCCGAGCGAGGTGGCAGCCGAGGACGAGCGGCCCCGGCCCCTGCTCGAACGCCTCGTCCGATCCTTCTCTACGCTGGAGCCGACGATGGGCGCCGGCTGGTCGCCGCCCTACCCGGACCCGCTCTTCGATCCGCGCAACGCGATCATCCAGCTCACCGAGGAAGTCATCAACGAGGTCGCGGACGGCGGCAACGTGGTCATCGTCGGTCGCGGGGCCGGCTTCTGCCTGCGCGATCGCCCGAACGTCTTCCGGGTGTTCCTGCGCGCTCCGGAGGCCGTGCGGGTGAAGACCCTGATGAAACGGTTCGGCCTGGGCGAGGCCGAGGCACGGCGCAAGATGCACGAGACCGACGCCAACCGCGCGGCCTATACCCACCAGCTTTACAAGAGGGACTGGTGCGACCCGGACGGGTACGACCTGATCGTGAACACGGGTCGGTTGGGATATCAGGCCACGGCCGAAATCATCCTGCGCGGCCTGCGCGAGCCCGTCCGCGCGGCGGTGCCGGTCGGCTGAGCCCCGGGCCGCCGCCGGCGGTCCGCATGATCGGCGGGTCCGGGCTCAGTTCCCCGGAGCGCCGGCGGGGACGACCCAGGCCGGGCCGGCCTGGGGGGCCTGGTCCCACTGGGCGTTGCTCAGCGGTGCGCGCGAGAGCGTAATGACGCTCCAGCTGACGAAGAGGGTGAGTATCCAGACCACGACGACAACGTCGAAATGGCGGGCCAGCTCTGCTCGCATGGCGAGCTCCTAACGAAGCACTTCATCGGGCCGGTCTCGTGCCCGGTCCTGCACCGGAAGGTTTGGCCGGGACTGACTCGCCAGACAGGGCCCCGGGACCTCGATTCCGGATGTCCGGCGGCCCTAAGTAAACCGGTTATGTATCATTCTCCAGGTCATTATTACGCCCAGATGCGCGGTTTCTGCGTTTCCCGGCGGTTGGAACGAAGAAGGAGCGGTCGCCCGGAAGGGCGGCCGCTCGAACGGAGCAGGTCAGGCGCCGCGACTAGGGGACCGCGACGGCCTCCGGCTCAGTGTCGAAGAGGCCAGGGACGGAGAGGTACCGCTCCCCAGTGTCATAGGTGAAGGCCAGGATGCGGGCGCCGTCCTTGATCTCCGGCAGCTTCCTGGCGACCGCCGCCAGCACGGCCCCCGAGGAGATGCCGATCAGCAACCCTTCCTCTCGAGCCGCCCGGACCGCGTATCTGAACGCGTCCGGAGCCGCTACCGCGATGACTCCGTTGACGGCATCTGCGTGGTAGTTGCCGGGGACGAAACCGGCGCCGATGCCCTGGATGGGATGCGGGCCGGGATTGCCGCCGCTGAGCACCGGCGAGAGCTCCGGCTCGACGGCGAAGACCTGCAGCCCCGGCCAGCGCGGCCGGAGCACCTCGCCGATGGCCGTGACGTGCCCGCCCGTGCCGACGCCGGCGAAGACGTAGTCGAGGCCTTCGGGGAAGTCCCGGGCGATTTCTTCGGCCGTAGTGCGCTTGTGGACTTCCAGGTTCGCCGGGTTGTCGAACTGCATCGGCAGCCAGGCGCCGGGGGTCTCGGCCACGATCTCTCGCGCCTTCGCGATGGCACCCTTCATGCCCAGCTCGCGCGGCGTCAGCTCGAAGGCGGCGCCGTAGGCGGCCATCAGCTTGCGTCGCTCGACGGAGAAGGACTCCGGCATGACCAGGATCAGCTTGTAGCCCTTGACGGCGGCGACGAGAGCCAGCCCGACGCCGGTGTTGCCCGACGTCGGCTCGACGATGATGCTGCCCGGCCGCAGGACGCCGCGCCTCTCCGCGTCTTCGATCATCGACAGCGCGATGCGGTCCTTGATCGAGCCGCCTGGGTTCTGCCGCTCGAGCTTGACCCAGACCTCGACGCGGGGGTCAAAGAGCTTGTTGATGCGGAGCTCGGCGGTGTTGCCGATGGTTTCAAGGATGTTGTTGGCCTTTGCCACGGATATCTCCTCGGATTGGGTTGGGGCGCGCGCCAGGCCCGAAGGTCCGGCCGGCGCAGGGTTTTCGACGCTAGCTAGATGACGAAGTCGGGCGCCTCGAAGTCGGCCCGACCCTGCCGGACGTGGACCTCGCTGCGCTGGTAAACGATCGAGTTGGGCGGGACGCTGGAGGTGATCCAGGTGTTGCCGCCGATGACGCTGCCCTCGCCGATGACCGTCTCGCCGCCCAGGATCGTGGCGTTGGCGTAGATGACGACGTCGCTGCCGATCGTCGGGTGGCGCTTGGTCGAAGCGAGGGACTTGGTCACGGAGAGCGCGCCCAGGGTCACGCCCTGGTAGAGCTTCACGTTGTTGCCGAGCACGGCCGTCTCGCCTATGACGATGCCGGTGCCGTGGTCTATGACGACGGGGTGCCCCAGGGTCGCCCCCGGGTGGATGTCGATGCCGGTCCGCTCGTGCGCCCATTCGGTCAGGACGCGGGGCAGCAGCGGCACCCGCAGCTCGTAGAAACGATGGCCGATGCGATGGGCAGCGATGGCGAGGAACCCCGGATAGGCCAGGATCACCTCGTCGACGCTCTCGGCCGCCGGGTCGCCCCGCTCAATCGCGGTCGCGTCGACCAGCAGCTGGCGGTGGATCTCGGGCAGGGCCTGGAAGAACGCGGCGGCGATCCGGGCCGGGTCGTCGATCTCGCCCTCCAACGGCCGGAGCAGCGACCTAAGCTCGGTCGCGGATGCGTCGAGCGCGTCTCGGACGTCTCCCGGCGTGGCGTAGGTCTGCTCGGCCGCCTGCGGAAAGAGCGTGTCGAGCAGGGCGCGAAGCCACGTCCCGACGCGAGCTTTCGCCAGCCGCGCCTGAGTGTCGTTGGCGAGCATGTCGTAGACGCGCGCCGCCAGGCCGTCCAGCGGGTCATCGGAGGTCTTGGACGATTTCGCGGTGTGGATGGATCTGGGGAGAGCCATTTGGTCCTCGGTGTCAGGTGGGCGCGGAAGCTGCGTAGGGAGGGGCGCCGGCAGCTCGCCTGGGGCGGCGGGAAGTGCCGGCAGAGGCCGAGGGCCGGCTGCGGCGGGAGGCTGATCCTCACACTGCGGACGGCGGCTCGGCGCTGGTGCGGCGGCGTCCGAGAGGGGTAACAAAAAGCCGCGGGTCCTGTGGGAACCGCGGCCCCTGGGCGACTCGACCCGCTCCCTGTGGGAGCGCGAGACAGCCTGCTACCTCCTGCGGCGGGGCCGCCGCCGGGGACAGAGGCAGGTGTGGCTGTGCAAGTCCATGCGCGAATCATGCGGGCTGCGGCCGGTCGCCGTCAAGCGACGGGCGCTTGAAGGCACGCGAACAGCGAAACCAGATCGCACGGCGAGACGCCCCGGGGCACCGTCCCGGTCCGTCGGGTTGTCTCGTTGCGCCGGAGAAGATCGTTCGGGGCAACTGCATCCGTGATAACTTGGGTAAACGCCGGTCGACCATTGCCTCGGGCCTGCCCGCCCGTGGGTCGTCACCACTGCCGGCACCACACGGACCTGGGGAGGTTGTGAATGTCTCGGGTAGTCAACCGGCAGGGACGGATCCTGCTCATCCTTCTGGCAGTCCTGGCCATCGCCCTGGCCGGCTGCTCCAGCAGCTCCAAGAGTTCCGCGGCTCCCAGCACGGGCGGCGGGGCCACCCCGGCCGGCAACAACGGGGGCGCCACCCCGGCCGGAGGCAATGGCGGCACCAGTGAGCTGAGCGGCGCGGTCACCGCCCTGTCCGACATCAACAGCTACAAGTTCAGCATGACCCTCGCCGGTGGTGACTTCGGGTCCATGCTCTCCGCCCTGGGCGGCGCCGGCGCCAGCGGCAACGCCCCGTTCAC
>PLOC01000020.1 GCA_003141955.1 Chloroflexota bacterium | reverse complement strand
GGTCGGGCCTACCAGATGGCCAGACAGGGCCAGCCGCTCGAGCTCGCCCCTCGGTCGGTGACCATCCACCGCCTCGAGCTGGTCGAGTGGGACGGGTCGGATCCGGATCGCCCCACCGCCGTGCTGGACGTGGAGTGCGGCGCCGGCACGTACATTCGATCGCTCGCCCGCGACATCGGGGAGCGGCTCGGCTGCGGCGCTTACCTCGGTGCCCTGACGCGAACCCGCAGCGGGCCGTTCCGGCTTGAGGCGGCGCACGACCTCGACGCCGTGCGCGCGGCCGCTGTCGGCGGGGCCGCGGCCCTGGCCGGGCTGCTGCTTCCGATCGACGTCGGCCTTGAGTCGATACCGGTCGCGGCCCTTTCCGACGACGAGGTGGTGGCGGCGGCCCGCGGTCAGCAGGTGAAGCCGGCCCAACGGCCGCACGTCGAGTCCGGGGCCAGGGTCAGGCTGGTCGACGCGAGCCAGGCTCTCGTGGGCATCGGGTCGTGGCGAGCGGGGCGGATCGTGCCCGAGAAGATGTTCGTCGTCCCGGTCCCCAGCTCCAGTCAGGGTGACGGGGCCGTGTCCACGCCCCGAAGCGGGCCGGGGGAGCCGCGGCTCCAGTACGCCCGGGCCGGAGTGCCGCACGAGGTCGTGCCGGGAGTGGACGAGCTTCGAGCGGAGATGGGCCGGCTGTACGTCGCGGTCGGCGTCTTCGACGGACTGCACCGGGGCCACCTCTACCTGCTTCGGGAGCTCCGCCACGCGGCCGCACGAGCCAATGCCAGGCCGGCGGTCATAACCTTCGATGCCCATCCCGAGGAAGTCGTCATGGGCCTCGCCCCGGCGCTGCTGTGCGACCCGGACGAGAGGCTCGTCCGTCTGGCCGCCGCGGGCGCGGAGGTCACGGTGGTCCAGCACTTCGACCATTCACTTCGCACCACCACATACCAGGAGTTCGTGGCGCGCATCCGCAGTCGGGTGGAGCTGGCCGGCTTCGTCATGACGCCGGATGCCGCCTTCGGCTATGAGCGCCAGGGCACCCCCGAGGCGCTGACGGGGCTGGGCAGAGAAGACGGATTCGAAGTCACGGTCGTTCACTCGCTGCTCCTCAATGGCGAGCAGGTCCGCAGCTCCGAGATCCGAAAACGGGTCGCGGCCGGCGATCTGGCGGCCGTCCGGCGAATGCTCGGACGGCCGCTCTCCGTGACGGGCCGCGTGGACGGAGCCGCGGGCCTTCGAGACGCGGTTCGCGTCCGCTTCGACCTGCCGGTCGTCCTGCCGCCTCCGGGTCGCTACACGGTTCTGGTTGGGGCGCCGTGGCAGGCGGATGCGCCGGCCCGGCGCGCCGACAGGCCGGCGATCGGCGCCGTGGACGGCGACGGCCTGACGCTCGAGGATGGCACCTGGGAAGAGTCGCTGGACCGTTTGCGCGTCGTTTTCGCAACCTGACCGCGCGGCCCGGCGCCTCGCCAGTCTGGCGAAGGCCCTCGAACCCTGCTAACATCCGCCAGGCATTTAGAGAGAGAAGAAACATCCACGTTTAGAGAGCTAGTCGGAGGATCGTGTGCCGCTCGCGCGGGAAGCGAAGGAACAGGTGATCTCGGATTACGCCGTCCATGAGGGCGACACCGGCTCCGCAGAGGTGCAGATCGCGCTCCTGACCGAAAGGATCAAGGAGCTCACGGAGCACCTGCGAAGCTTTCCGAAGGACAACCAGTCCCGCCGCGGCCTCCTCAAGCTCGTCGGACAGCGAAGGCGCCTTCTTGCCTACCTGATCAAGAAGGACAACGCCCGCTATCGTGCCGTCATCGCACGGCTCGGACTCCGCCGCTAGCGCGCTGCAGCCCAGGCGCGGGGCAGAGACCTCGCGCAGGTGCATCTTTCGCGCTCGGCCCGTCCAGGCGAGTTTCGGAACACCATCCATCCTCCTGGCTCAGGAGGAACACAAACCCGTGTCTCAGATATTCGAGACGCAGTTCGCCGGACGCACCCTCAGCATTGAGACCGGCAAGATGGCCATGCTCGCCGGCGGTGCCGTTACGGTCCGCTTCGGCGACACGATGGTGCTTGGCACTGCAAACCGGGCCGATCCGCGACCCGGCCTTGACTTCTTCCCGCTTACGGTCGAATTCGAAGAGCGCATGTACGCCGCGGGCAAGATCCCGGGCGGCTTCATCAAGCGCGAGTCCCGCCCGTCGGAGCAGGCCATCCTGGCCTGCCGGCTGACCGACCGGCCGATCCGGCCGCTCTTCCCCGAGGGCTACAAGGACGATATCCAAATCGTGATCACGGTCCTGTCCACGGACCAGGAGAACCAGTCGGACGTCCTCGGCACGTTCGCCGCGTCGTGCGCGCTGACCATCAGCGCGATCCCGTTCCTCGGACCCATCGGGGCCGTGCGGATCGGCCGCATCGACGGCGAGTTCGTTGTCAACCCAACAGTCAGTGACCTCGAACGCTCCGACATCGACCTCATCGTCTCGGGCACCCGCGACGCGATAATGATGGTCGAGGCAGGCGCCTCGATCGTCCCCGAAGATGTGATGGCCGACGCGATCCTCTTTGGCCACCGCGCGCTGCAGCCGCTCATAGACATCCAGGATGAGATGCGGGCCGCGGTCGGCAAGCCCAAGATAGTCGGCTACCTCGAGCCCGGGACGAGCTCCGTCCTCGACTTCGTCAACAGAGTCGCCCAGCGCGGCTCCGAGTTCGTCGTCGTCGACGTCGAGACCACCGGCCGCGATCCCAAGATGGCGGACCTGATCGAGATCGGCGCCGTGCGCGTTCGCGACGGCGAGATCGTCGATCGCTTTTCCACCTTCGTGAACCCTGGCCGCCCGATCTTCGGCGCCCAGATGCACGGCATCACCGACGCGGAAGTGGCCGGTGCGCCGGCCCCGCGCGACGCGGCCCTGCGCTTCATGGAGTTCGCCGGGACGGCCAGCCTGGTCGGCCACAACATCGGCTTCGACTTGGGCTTCATCGAGCAGGCGCTCGGCGAGCCGGGCAGGTTCGCCGAGGCGAGCTACTTCGACACCCTCGCCATCGCTCGCGATGGCTACCCGGACCTCGAGTCGTACAAGCTCGGCGACGTCGCCCGCTTCTTCGGCCTGACGGTCGAAACGGCTCATCGCGGCCTTGCCGACGCTGAAACGACGGCCGCTCTGCTGGCCCGGTTCGCGCAGGATCTGCCGCCGCGCATCCAGCTTCTCGAAGACGCCGTCGCCGTCTCCGTCCGAGCCAACCATCAGGAAGGCCAGGACCCGGCAGCGCTCCTGGAGGCCGCTCGTCGCCAGGCGCGCATCAGCAAGAGCCTGTTCCAGCTCGTCCATAAGAAGACCGTCCGCAAGCTGGTCCTCGATGAGGGAATCCGCATGGACGGCCGCGGCGTCGACGAAATTCGCCCGATCACCGTCGAGGTCGGCGTGCTGCCGCGGGCTCACGGCTCCGGCTTGTTCACGCGCGGCCAGACCCAGGCCCTGACAGTGGCCACGCTGGGTCCGGCCTCGGACGTGCAGCGCATCGACACGATCAGCCCCGAGACCGAGAAGCGGTATCTGCACCACTACAACATGCCGCCCTACAGCACCGGCGAGAACAAGCCGATGCGCGGCCCGGGCCGGCGCGAGATCGGCCACGGCCACCTCGCGGAGCGGGCCCTGCTGCCGGTCCTTCCGTCGGAGGACGAGTTCCCGTACGTGATCCGCCTCGTCAGCGAGTGCGTGACCTCGAACGGCTCAACCTCGATGGCGTCGACCTGCGGCTCCAGCCTCGCCCTGATGGACGCCGGCGTGCCGATCAAGGCCGCCGTCGGGGGCGCCGCGATGGGCCTGATCAGCGAGCCGGACGGCCGCTTCGTGGTCCTGACCGACATCCTCGGCAAGGAAGACGCTTTCGGGGACATGGACTTCAAGGTGACCGGCACCCGCGAGGGCGTCACGGCACTGCAGATGGACATCAAGGTCAAGGGCATCAGCGAGGCGATCATCCGCCAGGGCCTGGAGAAGGCCCACGCCGCCCGAATGGCGATCCTCGACAAGATGGATGCCGTCATCCCGAGCAGCCGGACCGAGATGAGCAGCTTCGCGCCGCGCATCATCACCATCAAGATCAACCCCGAGAAGATCCGCGACATCATCGGCAAGGGCGGCTCCGTGATCCGCAAGATCCAGGAGGAGACCGGCACCGAGATCAACGTCGAGGACGACGGCACCGTCCAGATCGCCGCCGTGTCGGGCGACAGCTCGCGCAAGGCGGTCCAGTGGATCGAGTCGCTCACCCGCGACGTGGAGGTCGGCGGCCTGTACCTGGGCAAGGTGACCCGGATCATGGGCTTCGGCTGCTTCGTCGAGATCCTGCCGGGCAAGGAAGGCCTGGTCCGGATCGGCGAGCTGGCCGACTACCACGTGCCCACTGTCGAGGACGTGGTCTCAGTCGGTGACGAGGTCATGGTCGTCGTGACCGAGATCGACCGCCAGGGCCGCATCAATCTCTCGCGCAAGGCCGCGATGCAGCGCCATCTCGCCCGCACCGAGAGCTAGCTTTCGCGTCATCTTCGGGCCGGCCGGCGGGAGCGTCGAAAGACGCCTTCGCCGGCCTGGAGCCGGGCTCGGCATCCACCGGGTGCATATCCATACGTATCGCCGTTTGCGTATGCATGCCTGGACCGACGTCACCCGGTCCGCTGGTATACTCCTGACCGTGCCCGCAAGCCCAGAAGAGTAGTGAAGCCATGTCCCGAGAAGGCCAGCCGCTGACCGTCGCGGTCGTCGGCGCCACCGGCGTCGTCGGACGAACGATGATCCAGGTCCTCTCCGAGCGGCAATTCCCGGTCGGCGAGCTTCGACTGCTCGCCTCCGGCCGATCCGCCGGAACGACTGTCAGCGCGGACGGGCGAACTCTCACGGTGGGCGAGGCGGCTCCCGAGGCTTTCGAAGGGGTCGACATCGCCCTCTTCTCGGCCGGGACCGATGTGTCCAGACAGCTGGCCCCTGAGGCGGCGGCGCGAGGCGCCACAGTCATCGACAACTCGAACGCCTGGCGAATGGATGCGACGGTGCCCCTCATCGTCAGTCAGGTGAATCCGGAGGACGGGGAGTGGCACGAGGGGATCATTGCCAACCCCAACTGCTCGACGATGCAGCTCGCGCCGGTCTTGATGGCGCTGCGGGACACCGTGGGGCTGGAGCGCGTCGTCGTCGACACGTATCAGTCCGTGTCGGGCACCGGCGCGGAGGCGCTCGCCGAGCTGGAGAATCAGATCCGCGCTCACGTGGCAGGAGAAGCCAAGGTAGCATCGGTCTACCCGCACCCGATTGCGTTCAACGCGCTTCCTGAGATCGACGTCTTCCTCGACAACGGCTACACCCGCGAGGAGTGGAAGGTCGTCACCGAGAGCCGCAAGATCCTGCATCTGCCGGAGCTGCGGGTTTCGTGCACGGCTGTCCGCGTGCCCGTCTTCGTCGGCCACTCGGAGGCGGTCCACGCCGAGACGACCCGCGCGATCACGCCGGACGAGGCTCGCCGCGCCTTCGCGGCCGTCCCCGGCGTCGTGGTCGTCGACGATCCGGCGAACCACGTCTACCCATTCGCGACCCAGGCCGCCGGCTCGGACGATGTTTACGTCGGTCGCGTCCGAACCGATCCTTCGGTCCAGCGCGGCATTGCTTTCTGGGTTGTCAGCGACAACCTGCGCAAGGGCGCCGCCACGAACGCCGTGGAGATCGCCGAGACCCTTCTCGCGCGCGGCTGGGTGAAGGCCCGCTCGCGACGGGCGGTCCCGAGCGGGGCCGGGGGAGCCTCGTGAGAGACGCCGAGCGCCAGGCGGCGCTCGATGGCATAGGGGCGGAGGTCGCGGCGTGCACGCGCTGCCGCCTGCACGAGGGTCGGACGCGGACCGTGCCAGGGGAGGGGACTGCCGCGACTGAGGTCGTCTTCGTGGGCGAAGGTCCGGGGTTCAACGAGGACCGGCAGGGCCGGCCATTCGTGGGTCAGGCCGGGTCGCTCCTCGATGAGTTGCTCGCGTCGGTCCTGTGGTCGCGCGATGAAGTCTTCGTCACCAACGTGGTCAAGTGCCGCCCGCCCGGCAACCGCGATCCGGAACCCGACGAGATCGCCGCCTGCGCCCAGTACCTGACGCGCCAACTCGAGGTGCTGGACCCGGCCCTGGTCGTAACTCTGGGGCGCTTCTCGATGGCCCGTTTCCGCACCGGGGCGAGGATCGGCCAGGTTCATGGAACCTTCCGCGCCGCCGAGGCAGCTTCGGGCGCGCCGCGGGCGCTGACGTTCTCGATGTACCATCCTGCGGCGGCGTTGCGACAGGCGTCGCTCAAGCAGACGCTATTCACCGACATGCAGGGAGTACCCACGGCTCTGACCGAGGCCCGCGCTCTTCGGGCCGCCGACCAGGCCCGCGGCGAACCGCCTGCCGCGATTGCCCCGGCCCCGTCACCGGTGGCGCCGGAGCCCCCGGCCATCCGGCCGGACTCGAAACCAGCCACGGATGTCACCGCTGACGCCGGCGTCGAATCCGATCCGACGTCCCAGCTCGGCCTCTTCTAGGATGGACAGAACCGATACCGCCCGTCACTCGAGCACAGATGCCTGATTCGCAGATGCCGCTCCGCATCATCCCCCTCGGAGGCGTCGGGGAGATCGGCAAGAACATGTACGTCTTCGAGTACGGCGACGACATCGTCGTCGTCGACTGCGGGCTCATGTTCCCCGACGAGGAGATGTTCGGGATCGACCTGGTGATCCCGGACGTGACCTACCTGCGCGAGAACCGGGAGAAGGTCCGCGCCTTCTTGATCACCCATGCCCACGAGGATCACGTCGGTGGCCTGCCGTACGTGCTGCCCTACTTCCCGGGCGTGCCGGTCTATGCCTCAACCCTGGCCCGGGGCCTGCTGGGCATCAAGATCAAGGAGCACAAGCTACACAACAATCCGCTCTTGCCCCTGGATCCCGGCGACAATCTCCAGATCGGGCCATTCCGCGTGGAGCCGTTCCGGATCAGCCACTCGATCCCGGACGCCATGGGGATCGCGCTCCATACGCCGATCGGGACGGTTGTCACGACGGGCGACTTCAAGTTCGACCACACGCCGGTCGACGGCAGGCGGTCGGACTTCGCCATGCTTTCCCGCCTGGGCGAGGACGGCGTCGTCTGCCTGCTGTCCGACTCGACTCGCGCCGAGAGTCCCGGCTACACGCTGTCCGAGCGGACCGTCGGCGAGACCTTCCGCGAGATCATGGAGCCGCTGGACGGCCGGGTCATCGTCGCTACCTTCGCCAGCAACATCGCCCGCATCCAGCAGGTCATCGATGCCGCCGCGACGTTCGATCGCCATGTGGCGGTCGTCGGGCGCTCGATGGAGCAGAACTTCCGTATCGCGACCGACCTCGGCTACCTCACCTACGCCCCGGGCCAGATAGTGGGCAAGGATCAGATCGGCTCCACGGCTGCGGACAAGATCGTGATCGCCACGACCGGCGCCCAGGGCGAGCCGATGGCCGGCCTGGCGCGAATGGCCAACCGCGACCACCGTTTCGTCGAGATCCAGCCCGGGGACACCGTCATCGTCAGCGCCAGCCCGATCCCCGGCAACGAGGAGTACGTGGCGCGCACCATCGACAACCTCTTCAAGGCCGGCGCCAACGTCTACTACCACACCGTGAAGCACGCCCATGTCTCTGGCCACGCCAGCCAGGAAGAGCTCAAGCTGATGCTGGGCCTGACGAGGCCCAGGTACTTCATACCCATTCACGGCGAGTTCCGGATGCTGGTCCAGCACGGCCGGCTTGCCGTGGAGACGGGCGTAGCGCCGGAAAACGTCTTCATCATCGAGAACGGCCAGGCCATCGAGTTCTTCGCGGACGGCAGCGCCCGCCGTGCCGCCCCGGTCACCTCCGGGTACGTGCTGGTGGACGGGCTCTCGGTCGGCGACGTCGGCGAGGTGGTCCTGCGCGACAGGCGCGCGCTCGCCAGCGACGGCATGTTCATCATCGTGGTGACGGTGGACAAGCAGACCGGGAGGGTGGTCGCCCGGCCCGAGATAGTGACTCGCGGCTTCATCCACGGGAACGAGCGCGACCCGCTCATCGACGGTGCGGTCGAGCACATCATGGCTGCGGTCGAGAGTCCAGGCGATCGGACCAGCGAGGTGGGCCTGCTGAAGAGCCAGATCAAGGACGAGGTTTCGAGGTACCTCTACGAGCAGACGCGGCGGCGGCCGCTCGTCTTCCCGGTCGTGGTGGAGGTCTAGATGTCAACGCGCGGCGGCTCGGCCACCAGCCGCAACAGCCGCCCCGTCGCGGCTCGCCGGCGAACCAGTCGCGGTAACTCCGCTCCGCGGATCGCGCCGGACGTGGTGCGGTCGCTTATCGGCCTTGCGCTGATGCTCGTGGGCGTTGCCACGCTGATCGCCCTGATGCTGCCGGGGGAGGGGAAGCTGACCGACTGGTGGCGCGACTCGATCGCCCCCTGGGTCGGCTTCGGCCGGCGCGTGCTGCCCTTCCTGATGCTGATGGTCGGCTGGTGGATGGTCGAGCGCGCCAAGGGCGTGCGAGGCGATTGGGAGCTCACGGCGTTCGGAACGGCGGTCGGCTTCTGCGCAAGCCTGGGCCTGGTCGAGCTCTTCGAGCCGACCCACGGCGGGATCATCGGCAAGGCCCTGGCGCACAACCTGCCCGGCCTGATCACCGCGCCCGGGACCGCGATCCTGCTGACGGTGGTGATGATCGGCGGTCTGCTGCTGGCGCTCGACATGTCGCTGCCTGCCGCCGTCGCGCCCATCGCACGGCTTGCCTCGAACGCCGCGAACGCGCTATTCCGTCCCGCTGCTGAGACGGTCGCGGTCCCGGGGGGCACGGGAGCCCGGGCGGACAGGGCCGAGAAGCCCGAACAGCTTGGGCGGGAAGCCATTGCCGTCGAGCCGCGAGGAAGAGCCGCGGGTCAGCGGGCGCCGGCCATCCCGCCGGCAATCCCGAATCTCGGGCCCACCTCATTGACGTTCGCGCCGCCGGTCGCGCCCGGCGCCACCACGCGTGACGGCGGTCCGCTGCGCGACACCGCGACCGTCACGGACGCGCCGCGTGGCGGCTCCATTCGCGACCGAGCGCCGGTTCGCGGCCAGCACGGGGTCGCGTCGGCGGATGGCCTCGTCCCAGCGGCCGAGGTTATCGACACGACTCCGCCGCGCCCCGAGTACCATCTTCCGCCCCTGGCCCTGCTCGAGGACATCGCGCCTCGCAGTGGCGACAGCACGATGGATCACCAGCGCAACGCCGCCATCATCGAGGCCAAGCTGGCCAGCTTCAACATCCCGGCGAGGGTCGCCATCTGGAACGCCGGCCCGGTCGTGACGCAGTACGAAGTGGAGCCCTCGCCGGACATCAAGGTCTCCCGCATCGAGGCTCTCTCGGACGACCTGGCCATGGCCCTCGCGGCGCGCACGATCCGCATCGAAGCGCCAATCCCGGGCAAGAGCGTCGTCGGGATCGAGATTCCGAACAAGGACTTCAACATCGTCGCGCTGCGGCGGATCCTCGAGGAGGTCGACCTCCGCGCCGCCTCGAAGCTGACGTTCGCGCTCGGCCGCGACGTGGCCGGCCACGCTCGGGCGACAGACCTGGCCAAGATGCCGCACCTGCTGATCGCCGGCGCCACGGGCTCTGGAAAGAGCGTCATGGTCAACGCGCTGATCACGAGCCTCCTGTGCAACGCCACGCCCGACGAGGTGCGGCTGGTGCTGGTGGACCTCAAGCGCGTGGAGCTGTCCGGGTATAACGGCCTTCCGCATCTGATGGTGCCGGTCATCACGGAACCCGAGCGGGCCAAGGCGGCCCTCAAATGGGCCGTCTCCGAGATGGAGAACCGCTACCGGCGCTTCGCCGGAGCCACCGCACGCAACATCGCCGGCTTCAACGAGTCCCGCGTCGATCCGGCCGATCGCCTGCCGTACCTGGTGATCATCGTCGACGAGCTGGCCGACCTGATGATGCGTGAGGGCAGGAACGTCGAAGATCCGATCGTACGGCTGGCTCAGAAGGCCCGCGCCACGGGTATCCACCTCGTCCTGGCCACGCAGCGGCCTTCGGTGAACGTGGTCACAGGCCTCATCAAGGCCAACTTCCCGAGCCGGATTGCCTTCGCCATGGCGTCGCAGATCGACTCGCGCACGATCCTCGACATGCCGGGCGCGGAAGATTTGATCGGGCGCGGCGACATGCTCTTCCAGCCGGCCGATTTGCCTCGACCGATCCGCCTGCAGGGCGTTTTCGTCTCCGACAAGGAGATCGGGAACATCACCGAGCACTGGCGGGCCGAGGCGGTGCCGCACTACGACATGGGCATCGTCGAGACCGGCGAAGAAACCGAAGGGGTCGCCGAACCGCCGGACGAAGATGCCGACCGACTGCTGCTCGATGCCGTAGGCGTCATCCAGGAGTACGATCGTGCCTCGGCGTCGCTTCTCCAGCGACGCCTGAAGATTGGCTACGCCCGCGCCGCCAGGATCATCGATCAGCTGGAGGCGCGCGGCTACATCGGTCCGTTCGACGGATCCAATGCGCGGCAGGTGCTGCGCAGAGACGGTCCCGGACCCGCGCATCCGTTCACCGGGCACGGCGAGGATGAGGTATGACGACGAACCGACAGCCGCGCCGGCTGAGGCGCCAGGTGTGGGAGGAGAGCGCCCCCGGCGAGGGCGCCGCAGCCAATCTACCGATCTCGGACCGGCTGCAGGCCGCTCGCGAGGCGAGGGGTGTGGATCTGTTCCGTGTCGAACGCGACACCAAGATCCGGATGAAGTACCTGACTGCGATGGAACAGGGAGACTTCGCGGAGCTCCCGGCGGACGTGTACGCGCGTGGCTTTCTCCGGAACTACGCCAGCTACCTTGGACTTGATCCGGACGAGGCGGAGAGCGAGTGGCGTCGGGGCAATTTCGTCCCCACGGTCAAGACGCCTCCAGTCAAGCCCCCGGTCAAGAAGCCCCCGGTCAAGAAGCCGATCCTGCCGGTGGAGGGCGCCGCGGCGCCTCCATTCAAGCTGCCCGGTTTCAGGCTGCCCGGGATCAAGCGGCCGACAGGCAAGCCCGAGGCCGCGGCGGCTGCTGCGGCGAGCCCGGCGCTAGACACGCCCAAGCCGGCCTCGGCTGAGCCGTACGTTGTCGAGTTGCCGGTATTGCAGCGACCACCCTTCTCGCCAACGATGCCCGCCTTATTTCACAGGCGAGAGAAGAAGGGAGCGGTTGAGCCGCTCATGGGTGGGCTTGAGCCAATCGCCATGCCCGGGCGATCCCTGGTGCTGCAGCCGATCCACATAGTGCTGCTGTTGCTGGCGGTCGTCATCGTCGCCGTCCTGCTCTTCTTCAGCAATCAGGCCCAGCGTGTCCTCCAGAACCCGACGCTCTCGGTCACTTCGCCTGTGGGGGCGCTGGTAACCGTGCCCACCGGCTCGACCAGCTACACGCTTGTAGGGAAGACAACGCCCAAGGCCGAGATCAGCATCTCCTGGGATACGCGCGACCCGATGCATGCCCAGGCCGACGCGTCGGGCAATTGGCACTTCGCCGTCACGCTGCACAACGGTAACAACCAGTTCGACATCTGGGCGACAGACCTCACCTCGAACCACGATTCCGCGACAGTGACGCGGATCATCGACGTGCCGACGCCCACTGCGTCGCCGATCACGTCATTCCTGGCGGTTGACTCGCCGACGGACGGCCAGAGCTTCACCAGCGCCAGCATCACCGTCACCGGGACCACAGTCGGGATCACATCGGTGACCGTGACGGCCACTTACGTGGGCCCTCCGCCCTCCTCGCTTCCCACGCCTAAGCCGGTGAAGACGTCAGGGCTCATCCCGACGCCGCAGGCGACGATGATGCCGTTGCCAACCGCAACCCCGCTGGCCTCTCCGACCACGACGCCGAAGCCGAAGCCCACCGCATCGAACAACCCCGCGCCGGTGCCGGCGCTCATCACGATCAATGGGAACTTCTCGGCTCCCTTGCAGCTGTGGTCGGGCCGATGGAAGGTGACGGTGGTCGGCACGACGGCCGGCGGGATCGCCACCGCGCCGGTCGTCCGCAACGTGATCGTGACGGCCGGCTCCCTGACCGTCCTCCTGCAGATCCGGGGCGGCGACGGCACGCCGCTCAAGGTCTGGAAAGACGGCAAGGTGACGTCTGCATACAACGGCAACGTGGCGGCGTCGGGCGCGAACATCACGATCGTGGCCAATCAGTCGGTCTGGTTCTACGCGCTGTATGCGAACAGGGTTCTGGTGACCGTGAACGGGATCCCGTTCGGGCGGCTGACCACTGGCCACGGTGCCGGAAGCTGGCGCATTACCGCGTTCGGAGCGCCCACCCTCTCCAACGATAGGTGATTCGATCGTGGCGGAAGATCCGCTGGACGTCCTCGTCGAACGGTTGCAGGAGATGTGTCTGCGGCTCGGCCTGACTGTGGCGACGGCGGAGTCCTGCACCGGCGGACGCGTCGCCAGCGCCATCACGGACGTGAGCGGCTCCAGCGGCTACTTCCGGGGCGGGCTGGTCGTGTACTCCAATGACGCCAAGATCTCGCTCCTGGGAGTCCCCCTGGAGATCCTCGAGACTCACGGTGCCGTGAGCGCCCAGGTGGCAAGGGCGATGGCCATTGGCGCGCGGGAGCGGTTGTCGGCGGATCTCGCGGTCGCCGTGACCGGAGTGGCCGGCCCTGGCGGCGGCAGCGCCTCGAAGCCGGTAGGACTGACGTACGTTGCCGTGGCCGATGCCGCCGGCGTCGACGTGCGGCGCCTCGCCTGGACCGGGGATCGCCTGGCCAACAAAGAGTCGAGCGCACGGGCCGCGTTGGAGCTGCTGCTCCTGCGGGCCGGCGCCGGCCCCGGGTCCGCCGGCTCCGGGCCCGCCGAAGGCGGGGCGACCGGGTGAGTGTCGTCAGGGGCGCTGCCTCGGTCGGGTTCGGGCTGGCGCCGGCACGGGAGGCTCAGGCAATGCGCGCCGGTGAGCGGGTCCACGTCGTCGGTGCGGCGGGTGCCGGAGCGAGTGCCGCCGTCATCCTGGCCCACGACGCGCTGGCCGAGGTGAGTGGCTGCGACCCGGCCGGTCACTCGCCGTACACGCCCGCGATCGAGGCCCTGGGCATCTCTCTGGCGGGCGGCCACGACCCGCGGCACGTGACAGCCGCGCCCGCGCCCGATCGGCTGGCCGTGACCAAGGCCCTGACGGCGGTCGACCCGCACAACGCCGAGCTCGAGGCGGCGCGAGCCGCCGGCATCCCGATCGAGCCCTGGCAGCAAGTGATCGCCGACGCTGCCGCCGGGCGGCTTCTCGTCGGCGTGGCCGGGACTCATGGGAAGAGCACGACATCGGGCTGGCTCGTGCACGTGCTGGTTCAGGCCGGTCTCGACCCGTCGGCGTTCGTGGGCGCATTGCTGCCGGCCTCGATCACGGGCGGGCTGCCGTCGACGGCCAGGTCCGGCAGTGGCAAGCCCTTCGTCGTCGAGGCTGACGAATACGCGGGCAACTTCGACCCATACCGACCCGGCGTGGCTGTTCTTACATCCGCTGAGTGGGATCACCCCGACGTGTTCGCGGACGGCGCCGCCGTCGTCGACAGCTTCGTCGCCTGGCTGGAGAAGGCCGCCGCTTCGATGGCCGAGCCCGTCCTTGTCGCCAACGTTGGCGACAAGGGCGTCGTGGCAGTGGTCCAGCGGCTGAGACTCGACGGCTGGCCCGGGCGACTCGTGTGCGTCAGCATCGACGGGCCGGCAGAGATCGACCGGCCGGCAGGCCTCGCGCGCCGGTCCAGCGACGGCTTCGGCGCGAGCGCCGCGTCCCTCGTGGCCAGGGGAGCGGCGGAATTGCTACTGGGCCATGTGACCCGGACGGACCCGGATGGGACCACGCTGGAGATAGAAGGGTCTGCCTTCTCCGCGCCGCTGACCACCAGGCTGGGCCTGGCGGGCCGCCACAACGCGGCCAACGCGCTGGGCGTGGCCGGCGCGGCACTGGCTCTCGGCGTCGCGCCGGACGCCATCGCCGCGGGGCTCGCCAGCTTCGAGGGCGTCGGCCGTCGCCTGGAGCGAAAAGGCGGGGGGAGGGGCGTCGTCGTGTACGACGATTATGGCCACCATCCGACCGCGATCCGTGAGACTCTCGCGGCCATCCGCCAGAGAGAGCCGGGGAAGCGCATCTGGGCCGTGTACGAGCCGCTCACGTACCACCGGACGGCCGCCATGCTCGACCAGTTCGCGGAGGTGCTCGCCGGTGCAGATGCAGTCGCCATCGCGGACATATGGGCCAGCCGAGACCCGGATACCACCGTCACCTCGGCCGCCGCGCTGGCGGAGGCGGTTGCCCGGCGCAACCCGCGAATCCCGGCGGCGGCCCCGGGGTCGGTCGAGGCAACGGCTGAGTGGCTGGCCGGCCAGGTTCGATCCGGTGACGCGGTGCTGGTCATGGGTGGCGGCCGGAGCTACCGCATCGCCGAACTGCTCGTGGAGGCGCTGCGGCGCTGATGCTCCGCTGCCCCGTCGCGGCGGCGGCTCTATGCTGGTCAGGGGGCGAGCGGTGCGGCCCGGCTCCCCAAGCCGCCCGTTCTGGGGCACAATCTGCGTGCCCCGGCGCTGCCATCCCGGGAGAGACCAATCAGGAGGCCAGATGGCCGGTGAGTCATCGTTCGACGTCGTCAGCGATTTCGACGACCAGGAGATGCGCAACGCCCTCGATCAGGTGAGGCGTGAGGTTCAGCAACGCTACGACTTCAAGGGCGTAACCTTCGAGCTCACCCAGGCTAAGACGGAGCTCGTTCTTCTGACTGATGACGAGTTCCGCGCGAAGGCGATCAGGGATCTGATCGAGAGCAAGGCTGTCAGGCGAAGCCTGTCGCTCAAGATCTTCGACTGGGGCAAGATCGAGCCCGCGGGAGGCGACAAGGTCCGCGAGCACATCACGCTGCGCCGAGGTCTCGACGAAGACCTGGCGAGGAAGCTGAGCAAGCTTGTTCGAGACGAATTCCCGAAGGTGAAACCGCAGATACAGGGCGACGCGCTACGCGTATTCGGCAAGAACAAGGACGACCTTCAGCGGGTCATCGCCCGTCTGAGAGAGCTCGATGAACCGGTGGCACTGCAATTCACGAACTACCGATGAGACCCGCCCGGTAGGCTCTGATCCATCGGTCGGCCGCGATCGGTGGGTGCGGGCTGAGCCCGGCGCGGTGATCTGGAGGAGAGCGGCAATGTCGATGAGTGAAGGCCGGAGCGCCACCGTCACGGTCGGCGATGCACTGGCCGAAGCGTTGGCCCGGGCGGGCGTGAAGATCGCCTTCACCGTCCCGGGCGAGAGTCTTCTCGGACTTCTGGACGGCCTGGTCACACACAAGATACGGATCGTCACGACCCGCCACGAGGGCGCGGCGTCGTTCATGGCCGAGGCGGTCGCGCAGCTGACCGGACGGCCCACTCTGGTGCTCGCCGGGCGGGCGCCGGGCGCGGCCAACCTGATGATCGGCCTGCACGCCGCCCAATCCGATTCGGCGCCCGTCATCGCGATCGTCGGGCAGGTGAGGCGAGAGGTCCGGGGGCGGGAGGCCTTCCAGGAGATGGACCTGGTCCGCACCTTCGAGCCGATCGTGAAGTGGGCAGTGGAGGCCAAGGAGCCCGGCGAGGTGGCGGCGCTGGCCGAGAAGGCAATTGCGACGGCGCTGAAGGGCCGGCCCGGCCCCGTGCTCCTTTCGGTGCCGGAGGACTTGCTGGACCTGCCCGCGGCCGGCGGGCATGTGCCGGCCAATCGCGTCGAGCACCCAGCCGAGCCGGACCCGGCTCTGATCCGAAAGGTCCTGCATCTGCTGCTGGATGCGCAGCGGCCGCTCATCGTCGCCGGCGCCGGAGTTCTGAGGGGCCGCAGCACGGACGCCCTGGTTCGTTTCGCGGAGACGCTTCAGGTCCCTGTCGTCGCCTCGTGGCGTCGCGGTGACGTCTTCCCGAACGACAACCCTCTGTATCTGGGCATGACCGGCCTCGGCTCGCCGGCGAGTGTCCGGACCAGGATGGAGGAAGCGGACGCGCTGCTCGTGCTGGGCTGCCGGATGGGCGAGATGACCTCCTACGGGTATGCCATTCCCGGCGTCGGGACGCGTTGGGCTCAAGTGGACGTGGAGCCGCGAGGCGCGTCGCTGGCACACCACCCGGAGATAGTGATGGCCGCCGACGTCTCGGCATTCCTGCGCATGGCGCACCGGGTGCTCGCGAATGCGGCCCTCGACGCGTCGAGCCTGGATGCGCGTCGCCTCCAGAACGCAAGCGATAGGGAAGCGTTCGAGATGGCATCGATGGTCGACGAGGAGCCCTGGGACGGGCCGGGCGTGCACCCCGGCCGTGTCGTGGCAACTCTCGGACGCGTTCTGCCGGTCGACGCGATCGTCACCACCGACGCCGGCGACTTCGGGACCTGGGCGGCGCGTGGATATCGCTTCCGCCGGCCCGGGACGTTCCTGGGGTCGACCTCCGGCGCCATGGGGTTCGGGCTGCCGGCGGCGATCGGGGCGACCCTGGCCAGGCCGGGCAGGCTGGGCGTGGCCCTTGCCGGCGACGGCGGTTTCGCGATGACGATGGCGGAGCTGGAGACGGCGGTGCGGGAGCGAGCGCACGTGATGGCGATCGTCTTCGACAACCGCCGCTACGGGACGATCTGGCGGCACCAGGCGCTCCGCGGCGGCCCGAGCGGGCCGGCCACCAGGCTGGGCGCGATTGACTTCGCTGCTATCGCCGAGGCGTGCGGGGCGCTGGGGCTCTCCGTGAATTCCGACGAGGAGTTCGAGCCGGCGTTGAGGCAGGCCTTGGAAGCCGGACGACCGGCTCTGCTGCACCTCGCCATGGATCCGCGTTGGACCACGCCGGACGCCATTTCGTCATCCGAGGAGGCCCTGGAGGCGCTCGAGACCCAGCTGGACGCGGAGGTCGAGGTTGCCCTCGAGAACCTGGCCGAAGAGTTGGTCGAAGCGCACGCCGAAACCGCGATCGAGGAGGCGCTTGAGACCGCGCTTGAGACCACGCTCTCGGAGGAGATCGAGGTGGAGCTCATGGAGGCGGCCGAGGAACATGCCGAGGAACTTACCGCGGAACTTCCGACCGACGATCCGCAGGAGCTCCCCCCGGCGGAGTAGGGGACCGCGAGGCAATCGCCCGCTCAGCGGACGGGTTGCGGAAGCCTGAGCTCGAGGACCAGCTGGGTGCGTCGCTCGTGGAGGCGGCGCTCCAGGCCGACCGGATACACGTGCGGGTTGAGCAAGCGGCGGATGGCCGGATGCAGGGCGCCGATCTGGCTGCGGGCCCTGTCGCGGATCTCGTCCAGGGTCGGGGAGGCGGCCACGCGCCGCCCGGCCCGCAGGGCTGGCAGAACCAGCTCATGGGCGGCCCACGCGTCGTCGATGGAGCGCATGTGCAGCACGTCCGCCGGATCGACGATCACGCCTCCCGGCCCGTCCGGCGGCAAGGCTTCGTCGTAGATCATGTCGGCTCGCAGGCGGCCGGTTGCGTCGATGAATCGGCGGACGCCAAGGATCCCCGGAGTCGAGATCTTGGCGGTCTGCTCCGAGAGCTTCACGGGGAAGCGCCATGCGCCGGCAGAGTCACGGACGGCTGTCAGCTTGTAGACGGCGCCAAGAGCGGGCTGGTCAAAGGCCGTGTCGAGCTTGGTCCCCACCCCCCAGACGTCGATGCGGGCGCCCTGCTCGCGCAGCGACTCGATGAGATGCTCGTCGAGATCGTTGGAGGCTACGATCTTCGTCTCCTGGAAGCCGGCCTCGTCCAGCATGCGGCGGGCCTCGATAGAGAGATAGGCGAGATCGCCGGAGTCGAGCCTGATGCCGTCCAGGGTCCGGCCGCGAGCGCGCAGCCTCCTGCCCGTCTCTATGGCTCGGGCAACGCCGGCGAGCGAGTCGTACGTGTCGACGAGCAGCGTGATGTTGTCCGGCTGAGCGTCGGCGTAGGCATCGAAGGCGGCCTGTTCATCGCCGAAGACCTGAACCCATGAGTGGGCGTGAGTGCCGCGAACCGGGATGCCGTGGAGCCGTCCGGCCAGGACATTGGAGGTGGCCGACACACCGCCGATGTACGCGGCGCGCGCCGCGGAAATGGCGCCGTCGGGACCCTGGGCGCGCCGCAGCCCGAACTCCAGGATGTCTCCGCCTCCTGCCGCCTCCACGACACGGGCCGCCTTCGTGGCGATCAGCGTCTGGAACCCGATGACCGTGAGCAGCATGCTCTCGACCAGCTGACCCTGAAGGAGCGGCCCGCTCACTCGAACCAGAGGCTCGTTGCCGAAGACGACCGTGCCCTCGGGAATGGCGTCGACATCGCAGGTGAAACGCAGTGAGGCGAGGAGCTCCAGGAACTCGGGCGGGAAGAGCGGCTGGCCGGTGACCCCGCGCATGTCGCGCAGGTGCTCGAGGTCCTCGGGCGAGAAGCGCAGGTGCTCGAGGATTTCGAGGGCGTCGTCGAGGCCCGCGGCAACCGCATACCCGCCGCCGAATGGCAGGCTGCGGAAGCTCAGCGTGAAGACCGCCTGCCGCTCGGCGAGGCCAGTCGCGAGATACCCGGACCCCATCGTCAGCTCGTAGAGGTCGGTCAGGGTCGCAAGGCTGGGTCGATACAGCTCTCGGATGGCGGACATCGTCGCTCGCTTCCAGGCTTCGCTGCTTTCCCCAACGTTACCTGGTTTGGGCCGACTCGGACGGGCGCGCCGGCCGCGCAGCCCGCCTCGTGCGTGCGAGCAGGGGAGCTGCGGGCGTCAACGCAGTCTGCCGGCAGGGCGCGGGGGGCTGAGTCGACGGGTACAATCGGTGGAGGTGGTCACCTGACGCCGGCTGGTCCGCGCCATTGACGGCGTGGCGTCCCAGCAGTTGCGAGCACCAAAAGGTCCGGATGGATACTGGTCACGAGCGAAAGGCCGTCGCGGCGGGCGGTCACGCTCCGATTGACGAACCCATCGGCGAGGAGTACGTCGCCGCTCTTGCTGCCCGGGAGCGGGCAGAGGACGATCTGCGTGCCTCCGAGTCGCGGTATCGGCAGGCCCTTCTGACGACCCGAGCTGCACTTGTCAGGTCCGAGGCCCTGTACCGCGTCGCCGGGTCGCTGGTCGCCGACGAGACGGTCGAGGCGCTGCTCCAGCGTGTCGTCGACACCATTGCGGAGGCTCTCGGCGCATATCGGGTCAGCCTGTTCGCTCTCGACTCGGATCGAAAGCTGGTGACTGGCAACTACCGTGCCGGGCCGGGACGCGACAAGGTTTTCGACATCGCATTCGACGAGCTAATGGAGGGGCTAGGTGGCTGGGCGTTGAGGGAGCGCGTCGTTGCGATCTCGGTGGGCGGCGTTCGAGATCCGCGTGAGGCCCAACGCGTCCACCAACGTCGCCAGGACTGGGGCCACGGGCCAATGATGGTGGCCCCCATCCTCTACCGGGACAGGGCGCTCGGCGTGATCAACGTCAACGGCCAGCCCGGGACCCGAGAGTTCGATCAGTCCGACGTCGACCTCCTCTCGGCCATGGCGAGTCAGGCAGCAGTCTCCATCGAGACCGCGGTCCTGCGCGAGATGCTGGAAGCAGCACGCTCGGATCTTGAGGCCCGCGTCATTCAGCGCACCGCGGCCCTGGCCGAGAGCGAGGAACGGTACCGCCGCATCACCGAAACGATCACGGACTACGTCGTCCACGTGGACCTCTCGGACGGCAACGTCACGGGCACCCGGCATGGCCCGGGCTGCGTCGCGGTGACCGGGTACAGTTCCCAGGATTTCGCCGCAGACTCGGGTCTGTGGCTCGACATGGTTCTCCTCGAGGATCGCGAGGTGGTTCTCGAACAGGTCCGCGAGGTCGAGTCGAACCGACGGATGCGGGCCATCGAGCATCGGATCGTGCGCAAGGATGGCGCCGTCCGTTGGGTTCATTCGACCCCAGTGCCTCAGTACGCTGCGGACGGATCGCTGCTTGGCTACGACGGCCTGATCCAGGACGTCACCGAACGGCGCGCCCTGCAGGAACAACTCTTCCAGGCCCAGAAGCTGCAGAGCATCGGCCGCCTCGCCGGCGGTGTGGCGCACGACTTCAACAACCTGCTGACCGCGATTCTCGGCAACGCCGAGCTGGCGATGCTGGACCTGGACTCGGACCACGCGGCTCGCCCGAGCATCGAGGAGATCACGAAGGCGGCCGAGCGGGCGGCTCGACTGACTCGCCAGCTGCTGTCGTTTGCCCGCCGCCAGATGATCGAGCCGGTGCCGCTCGATCTGAGCGCCGTGGTCGAGGACTCACTCGAGATGCTGCGGCGCCTGCTGGGCGAGGATATCCAGATCAGCGCGGTGCTCAACGACCACCTCGGTATCGTGGAGGCGGACCCCGGCCAGATCCAGCAGGTGCTGGTGAACCTCACGGTCAACGCCCGCGACGCCATGCCGGAGGGCGGCCATCTCGTCGTCGAGACGGCCAACGTGGTGATCGGCGAAGAGTACGTGAGCACGCGTCCGGAGATCGCGCCCGGGAACTACGCGAGTCTCTCGGTTACGGACACGGGCACGGGCATGAGCGAGGAGGTGCTGTCGCACCTTTTCGAGCCGTTCTTCACCACCAAGCCGCAGGGCAGCGGAACCGGGCTGGGGCTGGCCACCTGCCACGGGATCGTCAAGCAGAGCGGGGGCCATATCTGGGTCCACAGCGAGCTCGGCCAGGGGACGACGGTGACGATTCTGCTGCCCCAGGGAGCGACCCGGCCAGGTGGCGCAGGTCAAGTCTCCGCGGCTCAACCCCCGGCGCGCGGCACCGAGACCGTCCTCGTCGTCGAGGACGAGCCGAGCGTGCGTCGCCTCGCGGTCCTCGGCCTCAGGTCCAATGGGTACCTGGTCCTGGAGGCCGCCAACGCGGCCGAGGCGTTGCGCATCGCCGCCACGGAGCATGGCATAGCCCTTGTCGTGAGCGACGTGGTCATGCCCGGCATGCGGGGGCCCGAGCTGGCGTCGCGTTTGGGCAAAGTCAGGCCGAAGGCGAAGATACTGCTGACGTCCGGCCACGCCGACGCGCCGGAAGCCTTCTGCGACGCCGAGGGGAGGCCCATTCCATTCCTCGCCAAGCCGTTCACACCCGACCGCCTGGCTCATAAGGTTCGGGCCGTGCTGGACGGGGACTCGTGAGGCCGTTCGATCCGTCGAGCGATCCGGCTGCCGAGCCCGACGAGACCGCAGACGGGCCCGCGACCAACCCGGCCGGCATCTGCCGCGGCGCCGGCTTGATCGTCGTGCACGGCAACCCCGCCTTCAAGCGCGTCTTCGGCGAGGGGTCCGTCGGCCTCCCGGCCCGCGAAGGGATGCTGGGGCTGTCCCGGACGGGGTTCACTCTCATGGACGCCGTCATCCGGCAGGGCCGCCCGCTGGCTCGCTGGGTCCGCCTGGCGGGTGAGACATGGCGCATGACCGCGGCCCCACGGATCGACCCGGGCACCGGCGAAGTCTACGGCGTCGCGTTCCACCTGCAGCCTCGTGATCCCGAGCCGCCCGTCGCCGCTGGCTGACCAAGAACGTGCGGGGCCCGGCGCGTGCCGACCGGCATCGTCCGCGGCAGAGGTCGAATAGACTGGCGCGAGTCGGCATCGCGTCCCGCCCGGGACCGTGGCGCGGCAATCGAAGGTGTGTGCGGTGACCGTCAGAGATGTGCGCGGCAGGTGGATCGAGATTGCCGAGATCGGCGTCGCCGGTCTGCTGATCGTTTCCTTCCTGCTGCCGTGGTTCCAGGGCCGCGGCGCCGACGGGGCAACGTCATCGTCGTGGCTGCACCTCCTCCTGAATTCCGGCTGGTTGAGGGCGCTCGAGGCGGACCTCGTCACGTTTGGGGCGATCGTGGCGCTGATCGGAGCCATTGCCGGACTGGTCCGGCTGCGGCGCGAATTCGCGCTGGCATTCGCAGCGGCCGCCGTTGGCGGCTTCGTGGCGTCGGCGCTGGGGGCTATCTGGACGCTTGCCGAGTCGGGAAACGCGGCTTTCTACTGGGGATCCTGGGGCGTCACCATCGACCGAGGCGTGGGCCTGCTGCTGTTCCTGGCGGCCGCCGTGGTCGGTGCCATCGTCGCCGTGCTCGGAATCGTCCTGGCCGGGTCTCGAGCATCCGAACCACGCTCACTCGAATCGTCGAATGCGGCGGTCCCGGCTGGTGCGCTGCCGCCGGTGCTGCGGTATGGGGACGTTCGGCCAACGGCTGCCTCCAGGGCCAGAGTCGGGGCCGGTGCGGCGGGCTTCATCACCGTCGTCGAATCGGGCCGCGAGTCCTGGCTGAGCGTCGGTGAGGGCGAGCGCGTGATCGCGGGCCGGGATCTGGGCGCCGACATTCGTGCCTCCGATCCCAAGGTCAGCCGGCGCCACGCCATGATCGAGTGGAGCGCCGGCAGCTGGATCGTGCGGGACCTGGCTGCCGCGAACCAGACGCACCTGGTCGACGCGTCAGGCGCGGATCAGATCCTGGCCGGTCAGATGCGGATCGCCTCGGGACAGCTCGTCATCGGAGACGTGTCCATCACGCTGCACCCGACCGAAGATTGATGGGTGGCATCGAGGGGGTGACAGGCTCGGGCGGCTAAAGCTTGCCGCGAGAGGGTTGACCGAATGTTCGAGCGGGATCTGCTCCGGCGCTTGGAGGCGGCTGGTATCGACTACTTCGTGACGGGCTCGGTGGCCCTCGGCGCGTGGGCGACTTTCCGCCAGACCAACGACGTGGATCTGGTCGTGCGTCTCACGCCTGCGGAGTACGAGACCAGGCTGCGGCCCGCCTTCGAGCCTGACTACATCGTCAAGCCGCTCTCGGTGCACGAGAAGAAGGCCCTGGGAGCAGTCATTTCGATCGCCGAGGGGATGAAGGCCGACATGATCGTTCGCCAGTCGGATGGCTGGGGCGAGGCTGCTTTCGCGCGTCGAGTCGAGGTCCACGATCCGGCGTTCGGGCTGGTGTGGGTATCCTCACCAGAGGACCTTGTCATCGCCAAGCTCGAGTTCTCCGAGGGGGGGCGGCGCACGAAGCAGATGGGTGACTGCCGGGTCATCATTCGGACGCGGCCGGGCCTCGATTGGGAGTACCTTGAGCGGCATGGACACGCTCTCGGACTCGGCAGCCTACTGGCCGCCCTTCGCTGAGCCCGGCCACGCCGAGCTGGAACTGGCCGTCGCGGCCATGTCGCCGGCGGACCGGCTGGCCCGCTTCTGGCGGATGCAGGAGATCGCGGTCGCGCGCTCCTGGGCCCTCGTCGAACGCTCCGGCCTTCTCGACCCGATGGCTCGAGTCGAGCTTGTGCTTCGGTCGCGGTACCCGGAGTGGTCCGACGCCGAGGTTGACCGGCTCCTCGCGGCGATACGCGATCGCGACGGTGCATCCGTCTGGCTCGATCGCCTGCAGGCTCGGTCGGCTGAAATCAAGGCCGCGCTGGACCGGGACCGCGGAGATCGGGATCCGACCGAGCGTCGCTAGGCCTCCGCGGCCGTCTTGTCCGCGAAACTGAGCACGAACTCGATGAAGCGGTACACGTCGGCGAAGGTCGTGACCAGCCCCAGGGATACGCGGACGGCGCCGGTGCTCTTGTCGTCGATGCAGCGCCGAAATTCATCGAGGGCCAGGCGGTCGGCGGCGCGGACGAAGCACGACGACAGCTCCTCCGCGGACAGGCCCAGGGCCACCTCGCCGCCGCCGGGGTTACAGAAGCAGCCGGTGCGGAGCGAGATGCCGGCGCGATTGGCGCGCTCCTCCACGTTGCGGTGGTCGATGAAGTGGCCGTTTGCGTCGTACAGGTTCAGCGCGATCGTCCCGCCGCGGTCGGCGGCGTCGATCGGGCCGTAGACGCGTACGATGGGCTTCCCGTCGCTGTGGCAAAGCGTCGCAAGCGTGCCCAGCAGCCATTCGGCCAGGCAGTGGACTCGGGTGTGGATCAGGTCCAGGCCCAGCCGGTCGATGTGACGCAGGCCGATCTCGACCCCAGGCAGCGAGAGATAGTCGAGCGTGCCGTCCTCGAACGCGGCGGCCCCTTCGGCCATGAAGTAGCGGTCGCCGCGGACCGACGCGACCGTGATCGTTCCGCCGGCGAACCACGGCCGATGCAGCTTGCGAAGCGCCGGTTTGCGGGCGATCAGTACGCCCACGCCGGTCGGGTAGCCGAAGATCTTGTAGAACGAGATCGGGACGAAGTCGGGATGCCAGCGGCTCAGGTCCAGTCGATTCGTCGGCACGAAGGCCGCCGCGTCAAGCAGGACGTCCCAGCCTCGCTCCTGCGCTCGGGCGATCCATTCGAGCGAATGCTGGACGCCCGAGAAGTTCGATTGCGCTGGGTAGGCGAAGAGATTGGGCTCTCCCGCACCGGCCTCGCCCAGATAGGCGGCCAGTCGTTCGTCGTCGATGCGCATGTCGGGGGGGATGACCGGCGCATAGGTGACCCGCGCGCCCCTGGCTCGGGCGAACTCGCGAATGCCGTTGACCGAGTTGTGGTTGTCGAAGGTCAGCAGATAGTGCCCGTCGGACGAAAAGGGATAGGCCTCGCCGACCAGCCGAAGAGCGCCGCTGGCGTTCTGCGTGAAGCAGGCGACGTATTCGTCGGGCGACGCGTTGAAGTACTCCAGCACGCAGGCGCGGGTGCGCTCGACCCGCTGCGTCATGGCGAGCGACGCGGGGTTCGTCGAGTGCGGGTTGCCGAACACGCCGCTCGTCAGCAGGTCGGCATGGGCTCGAACCTGCGAGTCGGCATACACGCCGCCGGCGGTGTAGTCGAGGAATACGTGGCCGTCGCGGTCCAGGCGCGCGTAATCCGTCGCCCGCAACTCGTCGAGCGGGTGGGTCGCCTCGAACTCGGGATGGGCCTGCCGGAAGCTGGCCTGGGCATCGGCCAGCGGGACCAGGTGACCGGGTTGCAATGCCATCCGTTCTCCGGAACGTGTGGAGGTGAGCTTGGCGCCGCGCGGAGCGGCAGTCAAACCCGGGCTCTCGGTTCCTTGAGCAACCGCTCAGTCGGTTTCCCTCGGGTGTCCGAGATCCACCCTGGTCACCCACACGGTCCGGTGGGTCCGATCCGGACAGTAGAAGACCCGGCCGCCGCCGCTGATCTCGTGCTGCCACTGAGGCAACCTGGCGCCGCCGACCATCTTCTCCGCCAGTGGAGGCTTGAGCTGGTGGGTGCGGTTCGGGTTGTCCGAGCGCTCGAGGGGCCGAAGCCGCTGGCGTTCGCGCAGTGCCGCCATCAGCTCGGGCTCGACCGCGCTGGCCTTCAGCCACTGCTTCTGGGCGCTTGCGGACGCCGGCCTGAGCGCCCACGGCCGACTGGCGGTCTCCGACGGCTTGGGAGATGCGGGCTTCTTAGGCATCGAGCGCCTCGGACGGCCTAGAGCTCGATGTCGGCGAGCAGCGCAGGCTCAGATGCCAGGAGAGCCTCTCGCGTGTCCGGATCGGCCCACGCCTCGGCGGTCGCCCGCCAGTCGCCCAGCAGCAGTTCGACCGGCCGCAACGACGTCCCAGAGGCGGCGACGAGCAACCCTTCCGTAAGCTCGTCCAGGAAGCGACGCTGAGCGTCGTCCGGCAAGACGCTCATCCAGGCGAAATCGCCATAGAGGGCAGCCGAGCGGGGGACGGCATCGTGATCGATGGCCCGTCGAGCGCGGATGAGCTCAAGGGCCAGCTCGGCGATCTCGTATGTGCGCTCGACGTCAGCTGCGGGCGCGAGGACCAGGGCGGTCCCGTCCTTGTCCCGCAACAGCGCCTGACCCGAACGGGCGGCATCCAGGACCTCGCGGTGGTGGCGCGCGAGATCGGTCGCTTGGTAGGTAACCTGGGGTCCCGATTCGGCGACGCGTCTCATGCCGACGATCATACGCACGATAATGCGCAGCGGTCAACCTGTTCCGACCTGTTTCAAGCGAGTCGGCTGAAGGTTCGCGGGGTAGGGGATCGGCGACCGCCCCTGTGCCCCCTAACGATAGTCCTGGGCGCTGAACAACTTCCCGCAGGTGCCGTCTTCCAGCAGCACGGGCACCAGGGCGCCGGGCAGCACGGATTCCACGGCGTTGGGGGCCTGGGGCCCACCGAGGTCCGTGCGCAGCCAGCCGGGATCCAGCAGGTTCATGGTCACGCCGGTGCCCTCGAGGTAGGGCGCCATGTCGTAGACGTACTTGTCCAGGGCGGCCTTGGAAGCGGCGTAGGCCATGAGCTGGGGCTGGTCCTTGATGCCCGACGTGACGTTCACCACGCGACCGAACTTCCGCGCGATCATGCCCGGCAGGATCAGGTTGCAGAGGGTGATGGGCGCGATCGTGTTCACCTGGAAGCTGAGCGTGTACTCGTCCGCATCCGTGGTGAACATCTCTTCGTGCCAGGGCGACTGGACGGCGGCGTCGTTGTAGAGGATGTCGATGCCGCCGGAGATGCGCAGGGCTTCCCTGGCGAGCGCAATCACCTGTTCCTGGTGTGAGAGTTCGGCCTCCAGGGCGTGCACGGTGAGACCCCGCGCCTGGAACGCGGCCACCAGCGCGGCGGTGTGCTCGCGCTTGCGGCTGTGGAGGATCAGGCGGCAGCCCCTGTCCGCTAGTGCCCCGGCCACCTGCCTGCCGATGCCGCGGCTGGCCCCCGTGAGAAGCACGCATTTGCCCGAGACGTCCAACATGCGAATCTCCCTGGCCAGGCCACTTGCGGCCCCCCGCGATGATGCCACGGCTGGGGTAGGGGAGGGGCCGTCGCTCGGACGGTCGGGGAACCCAAGGCGCACAAGCGCCGATGTGACACGATGCGCATGGCGGCGCCCTGTAGATCGCCCGTCGCGGAGAGATTTGATGTTCGCCCACCTGCCGACACCCCTGGAGCGGGCCGATCGCCTCGGGGCGGCGCTCGCCCTCCAGCCCGGCCGTCTCTGGGTCAAGCGAGACGACTGCACCGGGCTCGCCACCGGTGGGAACAAGGCGCGCAAGCTCGAACTCCTTGTCGCCGACGCCCTCGCCCGTGGCTGCGACGTTCTCGTAACCGCCGGCGGGCCTCAGAGCAACCACGCTCGCCAGACGGCGGCTGCCGCGGCCCGGACGGGATTGGGCTGCGTCCTGGCGTTCAACAGCAATCCCCCGACCAGGACCGAATCCAACCAGCTTCTGGACGTGATCTTCGGTGCCGAGCGCCGCTTTCTTGGACCCATCGCGATGGACGATCTCAATGCCGCCGTCGAACTCATCGCGGGCGAGCTGCGCGCCGAAGGCCGCAAGCCGTATGTGATCCCGGTCGGCGGCTCGTCGCCGCTGGGCGCAAGCGCGTATGTCACGGCCGCCGACGAGATCCTGGCCGACCTCGGGCACGACGACGTCCAGGTGATCACCGCGACGGGCTCCGGTGGCACTCAGTCTGGCCTGGCCGCAAGGCTGGGCCACGAACGAGTCCTCGGCATAGACGTGGGCGCCGTGGCGGACCCGGTGGCCACGGTTCGCCGGCTCACTCTCGAGGTGGCCAGGCTGCGCGGCCTGCCCGCTCCCATCGGCGAGCCTCGAATCAGGAGGGATCAGATCGGCGATGGTTATGGCGTCGTCACACGCGCATGCCTGGACGCGATCCGCCTCGCCGCTCGCACCGAAGGCCTGGTGCTCGATCCCGTCTACTCGGGCAAGGCGATGGCGGGGCTGATGGCCCTGCCTCCATCGGAGTTGCAGGCCAGGGCGATCGTCTTCCTGGCCACGGGCGGCGTCCCCGCTCTCTTCGAGTCCCGCTACGAGGAATGGCTATCTGGAGCCGAACAGCGCTGAGCCTGCGACCGATCGAGTGGGTCGTTGGGCGCCCGTTTCGGCATTGCAGGACAGGCGTCGAGGATGAGCGCAGAATGGTTGCCCGGTCGGCGGAGCTGCCGCGTATCCCAGATGAGGACGAGATGCCGAAGAGGTCGAGACACGAACGCGAGAAGCGAGCGGCGGAGAACGTGCGCGTCAAGCAGATCACTGCCGACTGGGAGCGCGCCGTTCCGCCCGAGCGTGCAGCATCCTTCGCGGCCCAGGTAGAAGCGGCCCGCGCTCGAGGGCCGTTGCCTCGTCAGCCGGACATGGCCCCCGGAACGGCTCCGCATCCGCCGCGCCCCGGCTTCGAACCGCGCCCGCCGAAGAAGGAAGAGACGCACCGCACGCGGTACTAGCCGACTTCAGGCCAGCCCGGCTAGCCGCCCAACCGCGCGTCCGTGGCCTCATCAGCGACGCCGCCGTAGTAACGGTCCAGGACCTGCGTAAACACCGGCTCTTCGGGCGCGGCCTGGTGGAACAGGGTCATGCACGAGCGGAGCTTCATCGCGTCGATCGATCCGAGAATCTGCTCCGCGGTGCGTGCTCTGGTCTCGAGGACGATTCCGGCGCACTCGCGCAGGCGAGCGCCAAGCACCGGGTGGGCGAGATACTCGCGCGCCTCATCGAGCGAGCTAATGGCGAAGCGCTGGGACATGAAGCTGTACCCGAGGCCCGTGATCTGAGGAAAGATGAACCAGATCCAATGGCCGGTCTTGCGCCCGCGCCGCAGTTCCTCGAGCACGGCGTCATACACGTCACGCTGCTCCACGAGGAAGCGGTCGAGATCGTATGGCATGGGGCCATTGTGGCGAGGATTCGCCAATGCGGTGGAGCAGGGGATGGCTTGCAGGGTCGTCAGGCGTGCCGATCCGGGCATCGAGGACTGGCGTGTGCTGGGCGAAGGAGCCTTTGCCTCGTCAGGGAAGAATGTTCACCAGGCAGGTCGGGCCGCCGTCGGCGAGCGCGAACTCGTCCAGTTCGAGCTCGTGAACTGCCATCCCGATTTCATGCATGAGCCGGGCGGCGGTCGGGTTTCCCGAGCCCAGGAACGCGTGCCCGCCGAGCGCGAGGACGTTGGCGCCCAGTAGTTCGTCGTCGGGCAGCAGCAGGCGGCAGATCTCCCCGGTCGGTGCGGCGTCTGGGCCGGCCGCCTCGAGCGAGGCGAAGCCGGCGGCAGTGCCAATGAGCGTGTCCGGCTGCACGGCGGTGACGGCCGTGGCGAGGTGAAGGCGATCCGCCACGGGGCAGAGGAACGGCCGGTATCCGAGCGATCGAGCGGCGTCGGCGAGCACCCGCGCGCCTAGGACGTTGGTCCGGCCGCTCAGGCCGATCGCAATGCGGTCGCCGTATACGACCGCGTCGCCGCCCTCGAGCGTCCCCGGATGCTCCACGCGCACGACCTGTGTTTCTGCCGGCAGGCAGGAAAGGGCCGCCCGGAGAACGGAATCGACCTCGAGGCGCCGCGACGGGACAGCAGGCCGCGCCACCACGACTACCGGCGGTCGATCGGGGAGGATTGGCGCGAGCGCGACGAGCGAGTCCGAGACGAACGTGGCGTCGGGCAGATTCGGTTCCTCAGGAAGACGCATCAGCGGCAAGCCGGCGTCCTTGAGAGCCGCGCAGAACGCCGCGTGCTGCGCCAGCGCCCGTGAAACGTCGATGTGGTGGCGGTCCGGATGGGTCGAGATCGCGTCGCGGAATGCCGCGCCTGGGGGCCGAAGGATGACGAGCATTCGCGAATCGTAGCGGGTTGCGGGGCCTTCGAGGACGAACAGAAGCGGCGCCGCTCTCGACGGCCTGGAGGCGCTCGTCTGCCCCGGCAATCACCGCTAGGCGGGGCCTCTTGCCTGGCACAGCCAAGAGGGGTAGGCTTACCACGTGCAGCACCTCCGACTCCTCCGACAGATCGCACGCGCGGCTGCCGATAGGGGAGTCGAGTGGGAGTTGGTTCGCCCGGGCGCCAGGCACGAACTGTGGCGGTGCGGCCAGCTCCAGGTGACCGTGCCAAGGCATCGGGAAAGCAACGAGGTGACCGCGGAGTCGATTCGTAAGTCGCTCGAGTCCGAGCTCTGTGAAGGTTGGTGGCGGCAATGAAGACCCAATATCGTGTGACGGCGACAAGGACCGGTCGATGGTGGGCGATCGAGGTTCCCGAGCTGCCTGGCGTGCATTCGCAGGCGCGCCGACTGGACCAGGTCGAGTCGATGGCCAGGGAGGCGATCGCTTTGCTCCTTGGAGTGGGGGAGGACGCCTTCGATCTCACGGTCGAACCCAACCTGTCGTCGCTCGGCTCCCTGAAGGACTCGATTGAGGAGGCCCTTGCAGCCCGAGAAGAGGCCGAACGCGCTCAGTCGAAGTCCTCCGCCGCTATCCGACATGCCGTCCGAGAGATCCGCGACTCCGGCTATACATCGCGCGACACAGGCATACTTCTAAGGATGAGCAACCAGCGTGTTAGCCAGCTCGAGCGGGACGGCTGAGCGCATTCTCGACGGCGACACCCGCGACGTCATCGAGAAGTTCGACTTCGACGCCCAGGTCGGCCGCCTCGACCGCGCCAGGCTCCAGTACCCCCATCCTCTCCAAGGTGACCGAGCTGGACCTCCACACGGACAAGGTCAGCAACGTGGAGATGGGCTACCTCTACGAAGAGCTGCTGCGCAAGTTCTCCGAGCTATCCAACGAGACTGCCGGCGAGCACTTCACGCCGCGCGAAGTCATGCGCCTGCTGGTCGACCTCCTCTTCATCGAGGACAACGACGTTCTGGAAACGCCCGGCACAGTCCGAACGATGCTCGACCCCGCTTGCGGCACCGCCGGCATGAGCTCGGTCAGCCAGGCCTACCTGTGTGAGCTAAACCCGAACGCCCAGCTGATCGACTACGGCCAGGAACTCAACGCCGAGACGTACGCCCTCGTCCAATTACCGGTCCGAAGGCGATACGCATTGGTAATGCTCCGTAATTCTCGATCGAGAACGAGACGAGTTGCATCCCTCACCCCCGTTTGTCGCAATCAAGGGCGATTCAAACCGCCCTTTCGCGTCTCACGTGAGTGTAGAGCGGTCGCCACCTCAGGGTCAGATACTGCGAACGGACATAACCTCTCTTATCGGAAGTGCCGATTGGGGCTTGCCGTCCGTTGAACGTCGCAGGAGCCAAACGGCCAGCCGACGTAGCGCATCGGCGGGCTGCGGGTGACGGAATCGTGACAGACATGGAACGCCCGAAGGAACCGCGACCCCGCATCGTTCGGCCGATCCGAGAATCGGTCGAGTCGTTCGGTATTTCGTGGCCCCTCCGGGCACCAACGAATCTAGCCCGCGCCGGTCAGGGTGCCAACCCGCTTATCCACGTTTCTCGGAGGATCGCCGCGGCCAACTGAGGTGCTGTCCACGGGCTGCGCACACCGACGGGCTCGACAGGCTCACGCGCTGAGGGGGGGGGTTGGAACGACCGTTCTCATGCCGGTCCAGAGGGCAGGGCGCGTCGCCGGCGGTGCAGCGTCTTGATGCGCAGCGCCAGCACCAGGCGGAAGGCCTCGGTGAAGATGGCCATGCTCATCTTGGACTGGCCGGCGCGCCGCTCTTCGAAGGTGATCGGAATCTCGACGATGCGGGCGCCCGCCAGGCGCGCCTGGAAGGTCGTCTCGATCTGGAAGGCGTAGCCGCCCGCGTGCAGGCGATCGAGGTCGATCGCTCGGAGCACCGAACCGCGGAATGCCTTGTAGCCGCCGGTGAGGTCCCGATAGGGCATCAGCAGGACGATCCCGGCGAACAGGCTGCCTCCCCTGCTCACCAGGCGCCGCAGAAGGTTCCAGCGCGGGATGTGCCCGCCCTTGACGTAGCGGGAACCCAGCACTAGGTCCGCCCGATCGGCTGCCAGAGGCTCGAGTAGCGCGGGCAGAAACCTGACCGGGTGGCTGAAATCCGCGTCTATCTGGACCACGACGTCTGCCCCGCGAGCAAGCACGTCTCGGAAGGCGGCCACGTAGGCCTGTCCCAGTCCCTGTTTGGCCTGTCGGTGCAGCACGGCGATGTTCGGGTGCTGCCGGGCCAGCTGATCGGCGAGCTCGCCGGTGCCGTCGGGAGATCCGTCGTCGACGAAGAGGACATTCGCCTGGGGCACGGTCGCGAGGATGGCCCCGCTGATCGGGCCCACGTTCTCGCATTCGTTGTATGTGGGGACGATGATCCAGATGCTAGGGCTCGCGGGCACGGCTGCGATCGGGCTCGGAGACGGGGCGCCGGACGGCATCGACTTCCTGGCTGCGAATATGGGATCGACGCCGAGGATAACCTCTGAGTCCCCTACCCTGCTGGCCGGGTGGCCCGCAGGCCCTGGGCCGGCACCGGGTCAGGGGCGGCCCGCAAGCCGCCGAGATTGCGCCGGACACAAAGAAGCGCCCAGAGGAACCGCTTCGATCGGACTGCGGTTTCGCGCGTACCGGCCGCTTTGACCACCGCAAGCAAGAGGTCCGAGGACTTCTCGCTCGAACGGCGACCTGCGCTCCGGCCACTGCCGGAACTGCCACCGGCTCCTCTACATTTCGACTTCCGCGGCTACGGTCTGCGATCCGGCCCAGAAACCCTTGCGGGCTGCTGGTCTTTCACGTAGATCGGTCACCGTTTCTGTTGAAACCGCTGAGTCGGTGTCGATCTCGCTGGCCCCTCCGGGCAAGACAGACAATAGGTCCCGGGCCCATCCGCGAGAAGTGGCTTATCCACTAGTTTGGGCGCCGGGGAAGACAGTTTTGGCACTTGTCCACTTCCCGCCAACACGGGTAGTAGAGCGCGAACCCCTAATGCGGACGAGTGAGAACGTGTGTGCTAATGCTCCCCCACCCCACCGGGCCGCGTGCAGGGCTCGGGGGCGCGCTTCACGCGCCCCTCAGGCGTCGACGGAAGTGCCGCCGTCGCCGCTGGCCCCGTTGTCGTCGCGGAGCGATTCGCGGTATCGCGCCGCGACGGCCTCAAGCTCGCCCGCCAGCGGAGGGCTGACGCGGCCCCGAACGCGCACGTCGAAGGAGCGATAGTCGAGATCCACCGTGCCGCGCTCGCGGATGCGGGCGATCAGTTCGCCGGCGCGGTACGGGATAGCCACGTCCACGTCCACCCAGAGCGACGCGAGGAGCGCGGAGAGCTCCGCCTTCAACGTCTCGAGGCCATATCCGGTCACGGCCGAGATCAGGACCGTGCCTGCGATCGCCGGCCCGGGGGTTTCGGCGTCGCGGGCAGCCGCCTCGATCAGATCCGCCTTGTTGAACGCCACCAGGCGCGGCTTGTTGCCGGCGCCCAGCTCCTCGAGGACGGTCTGGACCGTGGCCCGGTGCTCGGCGAAGTGGCGGTCGGAGGCGTCGACGATCTCGAGCAGCACGTCGGCGCGCGTGACCTCCTCGAGGGTGGCGCGGAACGCGTCGATGAGCTGGTGGGGCAGCTTGTGGATGAAGCCCACGGTGTCGGTGACGATCGCGGTCTGGCCCTCGCCCAGCTTGACCTGGCGCGAGGTGGGGTCGACTGTCGCGAAGAGCCGGTCCTCGGCCTTTACGACCTCGGAGCCGACGAGCGAGTTCAACAGGGTCGACTTGCCGGCGTTGGTATAGCCGACGATGGCGACCGTCGGGATGAGCCGCCGGTCGCGGGCGCGCGTGGCCGTGCGACGCTGCTCGGCGACCTGGTCGACTCGCTCCTTGAGCTTCTTGATCCGTTCGCGCACGAGCCGCCGGTCCGTCTCGAGCTGGGACTCGCCGGGGCCTCTGGTGCCGATGCCGCCACCAGTGCGCGAGAGGTGGGTCCACATCCGAGTCAGGCGCGGCAGCTGGTATTCGAGCTGGGCCAGCTCGACCTGGAGGCGGCCTTCGTGCGTCTGGGCGTGCAGGGCGAAGATGTCGAGTATGAGGCGCGATCGGTCGATCACCTTTGTCTTGACGGCTTCCTCGAGGGCGCGCTGCTGGGCCGGCGAAAGCTCGTCGTCGGTGATCAGGATCGTGTAGCCGGTCTCCGACTTCGCAGCCACGAGCTCGTCGGCCTTGCCTTTGCCGACGTAGAAGTTGGGGTCGACATGGCGGCGGTTCTGCCACTCCGCGCCCACGACCTCGGCGCCGGCGGTGTCGGCCAGGCTGGCCAGCTCTGCGATCGACTCCTCGGCCGTCCAGCCGGGATCGTCGCCGGTGTCGACGGCGACGAGAAAGGCGCGCTCCACCGGCGCGGTCAGATCGATCATATCTTTGGTCATCAGTGGGCAGGATAGCCGAATGGCCGACGGCGACGGGTCGGCGGCACCGGCGGGCCCGAGCGGCTGGCCCACCTGCCGCGGGCCTATACTCCTCCGGCCGGCTGGGTCCCCCGGCACCGAGGTTCGTCACATCCCTCGGGCGATCGGCACAAGGAGGAGAAGAGCAGATGGCGGCCAGGACTGTGCGCGACTTCCAGGTGGGCTTCGACATCGGACCCCTCGTGGACGCGTGGGCGCAGTCCAATCACTACGGCTTCCGCGGTGTCTCGCCGGACGGCACCCGCAGCTACCAGCGCGGGAACGGGTTCCTCACCGGCGCCATGCCGCTCACCGTCCGCCAGTCCGGGCCGGCGGTTCATCTGGAAGCCTGCATCCACGCCAACCTCGTAGCGCGCATCTGCGCCGTCTTCCTGATCCCGAGCGACATGGGCATCGAGTCGGGCGGCGTGAAGGGTGTCCTGCCGCGTTCGATCGCCCGCGGCGCCGTCAACAACCTGCTCGCCCAGCTCGGCCAGCCGCCCATCGCGTAGTCGCGCGTCAGACGGCGAGATAACGCTGGGTCGCGGATAGAGCCTCTTCCAGCGGCAGTTCGCGCGTGGCGTCGAGCCAGCGGATGTCCGGCTCGCGCCGGAACCACGTGGCCTGGTGGCGGGCGAAGGCGATGTTGCGGCGGGCGTCCTGCGCGATTGCATGGTCGCGGGTGAGGCGGCCTTCGATCAGGGCCAGACTCTCGGCGTAGCCGATCCCCGAGAAGCTGGGGAGGGTTGCCGGGAAACGGGCGACCAGGGCGCGCGTCTCCTCGACGAGGCCGGCGTCGAACTGGGCGCGGGCGCGTGCATGGATGCGCTCGCGAAGGACCGGCGGCTCGACCTGGACGCCCAGCCACAGAACGGGCCGCCCGTAGCCGCGAGGCTCCGGGAGTGGCGCGTCTCCCCGGAGGCGGGCGATCTCCACGGCCCTGACCACGCGGCGCGGATTGCGGAGATCGACGGCAGCGGCGCGCGTCGGAGCCAGCTCCCGCAGCTCGCCCACGAGCGCTGCCAATCCCTCAGTCGCGAGCCGCGCCTCCACCGACGCGCGCACGTCGGGGTCCCATGGCAGGTCGTCGACGGCGAGGCCGCGGGCCACGGAACGGAGATAGAAACCCGTGCCGCCGACCAGCAGCGCGACGGCGCCACGCCCGGCGATGCCAGCCAGCGCCGCGCCGGCACAGGCCCAGTAGTCGGCGACGCTGAACGGCTGATCCGGATCCACGAGGTCGAGGCCGTGATGCGGGACCCGGGCGCGTTCCTGCACGGTTGCCTTGGCGGTGCCGATGTCCATGCCGCGGTACACCTGGCGCGAATCGGCGGAGACGATTTCGACCGCCACGCCCCGCGCTCGCAGCTCCTCGGCGAGGGCCAGCGAGAGGGCGGTCTTGCCGCTGGCGGTCGTTCCGGCCAGGACGACGAGGGGCGGGAGGCCGGCGGGCGCGGCCACTTAGGAGGTCGGGGCGGCGACGCGCCCGGGCACGGCGCGTCCGGGCGCGATGCGCCCGCGCAGCGCGAAGGGCCCCGCGAATTCGATCCGCACGGTCACCGCGCGACCGACCAGCACCGGATCGCCGGAGAGGTGCACGAGCTTGTTGTGCCGGGTGCGTCCAGCCAGGGCGACGCTCCCCTCCCCTGCGGCGCCGTAGAGGCTCGGCACCCGGAGCGAGGCGTCATCCGGAGGCGCGTCTTCATCGGCGGCCTGGCGCTTCCGCGGCGTGATCCGCTCGACCAGCACCTCGACGTCGCGTCCGAGCCACTCGCGGTTGCGCTCCAGGCCGATCGCCTCCTGGCGGGCCAGCAGCGCGTTGAGGCGCCGCCGCTTCACCGCCGCGGGCACGTCGTCGGCCATGCGCAATGCCGGCGTTCCGGGGCGGGGCGAGTAGGCGGCGGCGAAGACGGTGTCGAACCGCAGCTCCTCGAGGACCGCCAGCGTGGCGTCGAACTGCGTCTCGGTCTCGCCGCAGAACCCGACGATGACGTCTGTGGAGACGGCGATGCCCGGCACGGCCTCGCGGATTCGAGCCAGTCGCTCGCGGTAGTGGTCGACCGTGTACTGGCGCCCCATCCGTTGCAGCAGCACGTCGTCGCCCGATTGGATCGGCAGGTGCAGGTGCTCGCAGACGCTCGGGCATTCGGCCATTGCGTCGATCAGTCGGTCCGAGAGATCCCAGGGGTGCGATGTGATGAAGCGCAGGCGCGGAATGGCCGGGCGGCCTTCGGGGCCTGCGATCGAGTCGATAGAGCGCAGCAGCTCGGCCAGATCGGGGCGGCCCCGTAGATCGAGCTTACGGCCGCTCGCTCGTTCGGTGTAGATGTGTCCGAACCGTTCCTTGGCGAGCAGATCGTGGCCGTAACTGTTCACGTTCTGGCCGAGCAACGTCAGCTCCGCGAACCCGGCGGCCGCGATGGCCCGCGCCTCGGCCACGATGTCGTCGAATGGGCGGCTGCGCTCCGGCCCGCGCGAGAACGGGACGATGCAGTAGGTGCAGGTCTTGTCGCAGCCGTAGACGATCGGCAGCCAGGCGGAGATGGTCGAGGAGCGGGCAACGCGACCTTCGGCCAGGGCCGTGGCGCGGTTGGGCGCCAGATGGTCCGCCGCGCTAACAGGCCGGCCGGAGACAACGGTCGTAGCCGCTGTCGCCGCCGTCTGCAGTCCGACGGGAGCCTGCGCGGAGACCAGCCCAAGCCGCAGCGCCAGCTCGGGTTCCTCGTCGGGCCGCAGGAACATGTCGACGGCTGGGAAACGTCGAGCCAGGCTGGTCCTCTCGGACTCGCGGACGCCACAGCCCGTCAGCACGACTCGGAGGCCGGGCTTAGCTCTCTTGAGCTCGGCGAGCTGGCCTTGGCGGCCGATGACCTTCGCCTCGGCGTGCTCGCGGACGGCGCAGGTGTTGATGACGATCAGGTCGGCCAGCTCCATCGAGGGTGCTCGGCCGCACCCGACGGCGAGCAGCTGACCGGCCATCTCCTCGGAGTCGCTCAGGTTCATCTGGCAGCCGAGCGTCCAGACGAAGAAGCCGGGCATCTCGTGGGCGCCGGGCCGGAACTCGGCGACGGCCGGATCGACGGCCGGGGCCGCGGCGCGGCGCCTCATCTCGACCCGACGGGCCGGCAGCGGCGCGAGAGCCCCCTCCGGCCGCATGGTCATGAAGGCGAGGCCTCGGTGCGGATCGTCAAACGGCGGCGGCCGAGCAGCGCGAACAGGTTCGTGGCGTCCTCGTCGGGTACGTAAAGAGCGGCGTGCGCCTCAGCATACGTCTCTCCGTCGCCGTGATAGTCGCTCCCGCCCGTCGGCACCAGGCGCAGCTCCCGGGCCACATCGGCGAGGGCGGCAATCGTGTCGGCGTCGAAGTGGCGGTAGTGGACCTCCAGCCCGCCGAGCCCGACCTTCGTCAGGTCCTCGACCAGCTGGCGACGTTCGTATGCGTTGGCGAAGTGAGCCAGTGACGGCAGGCCGCCGGCGGCCCTGATGGCCGAGATGGCCTCGTCCGGCCCCAGGCCCTGCCGGGGCACGTACGCCGGCTTGCCGCGCCCGAGGAGGCGCTGCATCGCGTCGTCGACGCTGGAGGCGTACCGCGCCGCCACGAGGCAGCGGGCGATCTGGAGTCTGCCGAGCGCGGCGCCGGGCGCGGCGCCCCGGCCGGCCAGCAGCTTGTCGATCTGGTCGTCCAGCGGGTAGCCGAGCTGTCCGAGCCGGTCGACGATCCGATTGAACCGCGTCAGGCGAAAGCCGCGCTGGCGTTCGAGCGTGCCTTCGAAGAAGTCGTCGTTGAGGTCCACGCCCAGGCCGAGGATGTGAAGCTCGCCTTCCCAGAGCTGCGGGATGCCCATGGCGACGCTGTTGATCTCCACCGCCGGCAGCAGCTCGAGCGGCAGGGGCGGCTTGCCGGGGGCCATGAGTTCGCGGACCCCGGCCAGCGTATCGTGGTCGGAGAGCGCTAGAACCTGCACGCCGGACGCAGCCGCGGCGCCGACCAGCTCGAGCGGCTCTAGAACGCCGTCGGAGCGGGAGCTGTGCGTGTGCAGGTCCACGCGCGATGGATGGGGCGGTACCACCCGGTCGCCCTGAGTGTCCCGGTAGCCGGTGCTGCGGTACCGGTACGAGCCGGCGTCGCCCTTCAGCGGATCGGCCGGTCTGGCGGCGCGTGCAGCGCCGTCCTGCGAACCGGTGCCTGCATGAGCGTTCCCGCTCGCCTGGGCTGCCCGCCGGAGAAGCGCGTCCCGGCGCCGCCGATCCTGGGAGGCATCCGAGCGCCCGCCGTCGGACACGCTAGATCTCGACGACGCGCTGGACCCGCTCGATCGCCAGGGCCCGACCCGTGTCGGGATCGACGTCGATCTGGCAGGCGTTGAAGACGACGGGGCCGGTGCCCACCTCGAACCGCGTTGGCAGGCCGTTGAGAAAGCGCGGGATGACCGTGGCCGGGTCGAAGCCGATGACGCTGTGCACGGGCCCGCACATGCCCAGGTCTGACTGGTAGGCCGTGCCCTTCGGCATGATCCGCTCGTCGGCCGTGGCGACGTGGGTGTGCGTCCCGACGACCGCGCTGGCTCGACCGTCGAGGTAGATCCCAAAGGCGTTCTTCTCGCTGGTCAGCTCGCAGTGGAAGTCCACGACGCGAACCGGCGGCAACGGCTCGGAGGCCTCGTCGATGAGGCGGTCGAAGTCGGTGAATGGGTTCTCGATCGGCGTCATGTACGTCCGGCCTTGGAAGTTCAGCACGGCCACGTCCGTGCCGTCGGCGGCGTGGAAGATGCCCCAGCCTCGCCCCGGCACGCCGTCGGTGCCGTAGTTGTGCGGGCGAAGGATCCGCTCGTCGTGTTCGAGCTCCTGGTACATCTCGCGCTTGTCCCAGATGTGGTTGCCCGAAGTGATGACGTCTATCCCGGACTTGAACATGCCTTCGGCGGTGGACACGGTCAGTCCCATTCCGCCGGCCACGTTCTCGCCGTTGGCGGTGACCAGGGCGATGTCTCGCTCGCGACGAAGCCCCGGCAGTAGCGCCTCAACGGCCAGCCTGCCGGGCCGCCCTATCAGGTCGCCGATCATGAGGATGCGGCAGGCGCGCCGGCCTGCGGGCGTGAGGGGCGGCCCGGCGGGAGCGGACACGGCGGCTACTTGGCGTATTCGACGGCCCGCGTCTCGCGGATGACCGTCACCTTGATCTGGCCCGGGTAGGTGAGGCTGGCCTCGATCTTCTTGACCACGTCGCGGGCCAGGCGAGTGGCAGTCACGTCGTCGATCTGTTCCGGCCGCACCAGGATGCGAACCTCGCGACCGGCCTGAACCGCGAAGCTCTTCTCCACTCCCTCGAAGCTCTCGGCGATCGCCTGCAGGTCCTCGAGACGCCGGACGTAGGTCTCCATCGACTCGCCGCGCGCACCCGGTCGGGAAGCGCTGATGGCATCCGCGACCTGGACGACGGGCGCCTCCATGGACTCGTACTCGACTTCCTGGTGGTGTGCGGCGATGGCGTTCACGACCTTCGGCGAGAGGTTGTGGCGCTGCGCGATCTGGGCGCCGATCTGGGCGTGCGGCCCCTCGACCTCGTGGTCGACTGCCTTGCCCATGTCGTGGAGCAGACCGCCCACCTTGGCCGCCTGCACATCCAGGCCCAGTTCCGAGGCGATCATGGCCGCGAGGCGGCTGGTTTCGACGGAGTGGACGAGAACGTTCTGGCCGTAGCTCGTGCGGTACTTGAGCCGACCCAGGAGCTTCACGATCTCCGATGGCAGGGCGGGAATGCCGGCGTCGTAGATGGCCTGCTCGCCGGCCTGGCGCATCACGAGGTCGACCTCCGCACGAGCTTTTGCGACGACCTCCTCGATGCGTCCGGGATGGATGCGGCCGTCGGCCATGAGCTTGGTCAGGGCCAGGCGGGCGACCTCGCGGCGGACCGGGTCGAAGGCGCTGATCACGACGGTCTCGGGCGTATCGTCGATGATCAGGTCGACGCCCGTGGCCTGCTCGAGGGCGCGGATATTGCGACCCTCACGGCCGATGATGCGGCCCTTCATCTCGTCGTTGGGCAGGTGGACGGCGCTGACCGTGTGCTCGGCGGTGTGGTCCGCCGCGATGCGCTGCATCGTGGTGATGACGATCTCGCGGGCGCGATCCTCCGCCTCGTCGCGGGCTGCCCGCTCGATCGCCTTGCCGATGCGCACTCCTTCGTGCTCCGCTTCCTCGCGGACCGCCTCCAGGAGCTGGGCCTTGGCGTCGTCGGCGCTCATGCCGCTGACGCGCTCGAGGGCCGCCACGTGTTCCTGCTGGGCCGTGGCGAGCTCTTGACGGCTGTTCTCGAGTTCGCGCTCGCGGTCGAGCAGCTTGCGGTCGCGCTGCTCCAGCATGTCGGACCGGAGGTCGAGCTGCTCGTCGCGGGCGAGCAGACGGGTCTCCAGGCCGGAGAGCTCCGATCGCTTGGCTCGGGCTTCGTCCTCGACCTCGCGCGCCAGCCGAAGCTTCTCATCCTTGGCTTCGAGAATCAGCTCTTTCTGCTGCGCGCGGGCTTCCGCGACGATGCGTCCGGCTTTGTCCTGGGCGCTCTTCACGGCCTGGTTGGCGACCTGGCCGCGAGCCAGAAAACCAACGACTACGCCCACGGCAAGGGCGGCCACAGCGGCTGTGGCCACAAGGGCGAGTTCCATATTTACTTGCCTCCCGTCCGGCCGATGACGGGGCCGGAGGTACGTCGAAACTGGCTGGGGCGGCCCGATCCGGTCTGGGCCCGCTCCCGGAGCACCATCGGATGAAAGCCGCGTTGTCGATGATTCGAGCTGACGTCGCGGCTTGGACGGGGCCAACGGCGCATTGTTCGTCTCGCGCGTAGTCTACGGCGGACGCAGGAATTCGGTCGCGCGACTGCGACGCCGGAGGTCGCCGTTCCGGGAGGCGTACCGAGGGCGATCAGCAATCGGCCGGCGGTCAGTCGTCCCCGGCCATGGGATGAGTCGCCGATTCCGGCGCAGCCGCGAAGAACCGGTTCGTCGCGTCGCGGCAAACCTCGGGGTCGAAGCCGTTGCGGGCCAGCATTGCGTACGCCCGCTGCCGGCGGACCCGCGCGTCGGCGATGCGCGCCAGGGCGCCGCCCCGCTTGGCCAGAAGCCGCCCGGCCGCGAGCATGTCGGGGCCGTCGCCCGGCTCGCCGGGATCGCCGCCACCACCTTCGGCCGCACCGCCCGCGCCGCTCGCGCCGAGGTGGCTGCCCCGCCTCTCGTCGAGAAGCTCGACCGCGAGCTCGCGGTCGATCCCCTTGAGGGACAGCTCACGCCGCAGCGCTGCCTCGCTTCGCGGCCTGGCTCGGTCGCGCGATTCCACCCACGTGCGGGCGAATGTCGCGTCGTCCAGCATTCCGAGCTCGGTCAGTCGGGCCACGGCCGCCTGGACCAGGTCGGCCCGATACCCGGCCTGCGCCAGATGGCGCCGTAGCTCGTGGACGGAGCGGGATCGAACCTCGAGGAACCGCGCCGCGGCGTTCAGGACGATTTCGGGGTCGTCTATGAGGGCGCGTCGCTCACGACGCTCGCGGAGCGACTCCCGGCGGTCCTGCCCTGACGTGCGAGGCATGGCCGGCTATTCGGCCTCCTCGATGCCCTCCGCCGGCAGCGAGACCTCGGACATCTTGGACCGGATCTGCTTCTCGACCTCGCCAGCGATGTCCGGATTGGCCTTGAGGAAGTCTTTGGCCGCCTCGCGTCCCTGCCCCAACCGAGTTTCACCGAAGTTGAACCAGGCCCCGGTCTTGCTGACGAGGCTCATGGCCGTGCCGACGTCGAGGAGTCCGCCTTCCTTGGAGATACCCTGGCCGAACATGATGTCGAACTCCGCCGCCTTGAACGGCGCAGCGACCTTGTTCTTGACGACCTTCACCTTGACGCGGTTGCCGACGGAGTCCGTGCCCGACTTGATGGTCTCGATGCGACGGATGTCCAGGCGAACGCTGGCGTAGAACTTGAGCGCCCGGCCGCCCGGCGTGACCTCGGGGTTGCCGAACATCACGCCGATCTTCTCGCGCAGCTGATTGGTGAAGATGAGGCTCGTGTTCGAGCGGCTGACGACGCCCGCGAGCTTGCGCAGAGCCTGGCTCATCAGACGGGCCTGGATGCCCACGAACGAGTCGCCCATCTCGCCTTCGATCTCGGCCTTGGGCACGAGCGCGGCGACAGAGTCCACCACCACGGCGTCCACGCCGTTGGAGCGGATCAGCGTCTCAGTGATCTGCAGCGCGTCCTCGCCGGTGTCGGGCTGGCTGACGAGCAGCTCGTCCACGTTCACGCCGCAGGCGCGGGCGTAGCCGGGATCGAGGGCATGCTCGACGTCGATGAAGGCGACGACGCCGCCCTTGCGCTGCGCTTCCGCCAGGATGTGCTGGCAGAGGGTCGTCTTGCCCGACGACTCGGGCCCGAAGATCTCGGTGATGCGGCCGCGCGGGATGCCGCCCACGCCGAGGGCGAGGTCGAGCGCTATCGAGCCGGTCGGGATGACGTCGACCTGGGCTCGTTCCGACGAGCCGAGGCGCATTATCGAGCCCCTGCCGAACTGCTTCTCGATGGCCAGAATGGCCGCGTCGACGGCCTTGGTGCGTTCAATCGGCCGCTCCGCGGGGTGCTCCGCGCCTGTTGCCCCGGCCTCGGTCCCTCGCTCCATCATTGCCACCTGCTCCTCGCTCCTGTCCTCTCGGAATTAGCGGAACGGGTCGCCCGATGGCGTCCGCCCGCTCGTCAGCTCTCTGGTTCTTCTGTCCGCGGCTTCCGCTTCGGCTTCCACACCTCGACGTTGGTCGGCGGCTCCAGCATGGGCTGGATCTGGGGGGTCTTCTTCCCAGCGTCCTTGGGCTTCTTCTTCTCTTGGCGGTGCGGGCGGTCTCGGCTCGCCATCGGGTGTGCCTCCGCGTTCGACAGGCTACTGGTGGGCTCTTCACTCCGGCTGCACTGGCAATGCACGCGCCCCTGACGGAACGGCCCTGGCCCGGAGTTCGGGCAGCCGGTCGGAGAATGTGCCTGAGCGCAGCGCGGAGCGGATTTCGGCCATGAAGTCTAGGGTGAAGGTCATGTTGTGACAAGTTGCCAGGCGGTAGGCAAGGAGCTCCTCGGCGCGGAACAGATGAGCCAGATAGGCGCGCGAGAAGTTGCGGCAGAGCAGGCAGCGGCAGCCTTCCTGGACAGGCCGGGGGTCCTCCACGAACTGGGCGTTGCGCATGTTGAGGCGGCCGCCGGGGACCCACAGCTGACCGTTGCGGGCAACTCGGGCCGGCAGGACGGAGTCGAACAGGTCGACGCCCCGATGAACGGCCTCGAGCAGGTCCGCCGGCGAGCCCAGGCCCATCAGGTAGCGCGGCCGCGGATCGTCTCGAAGCAGGTCGATGGCGACAGTCAGCGCCGCCTCCCGCTGGGCGGGCGTCTCATCGCCGGCCAGGCCGCCGATGCAGATGCCATCGAACGGCAGGCTCGCCATGAAGGACGTGGACTCGGCGCGAAGATGCGGATCGAGGCCGCCCTGGACGATGCCGAAGAGAGCCTGGTCCGGTCGCGTGTGGGCCGCGAGCGAACGTTCGGCCCAGCGATGAGTGCGAGCCATCGCCTCCGCGACGGCTTCCGGGGTCGATGAGGCGGGCGGTACGGGCTGGTCGAAAGCGACGGCGATGTCGGCGCCGAGTGCCTCCTGCACGGCGATCGAATGCTCGGGCGTGAACCGATGGTACGAGCCGTCGAGATGGCTCTGGAAGGTGACGCCCTCGTCGTCGATCTTGCGCAGCTCGCCCATCGACACGACCTGGAACCCGCCCGAGTCGGTGAGGAGCGGCCGGTCCCAGGCCATGAAGCTGTGCAGGCCGCCGAGGCGGGCGATGCGCTCGTGACCGGGACGCAGGTAGAGGTGATAGGTGTTGGCCAGGATGATCGTGGCGCCGGCCTCGCGGAGATCGTCGGGCGAGAGCGCCTTCACCGTGGCGTTGGTGCCGACCGGCATGAACTGGGGCGTCTCCACGACTCCGTGGGGTAGCGTCAGCCGCCCGACCCGCCCCTGAGTGGACCCGTCGGCCGGCGGCGGCACGTCCACTTCGTATTGAACCGGCGAGGCCTGCGAACCGAGATGGGCCGGCGAGCGATCCGGTGCGTCTGTCATCAGCGAGCAGGTGCGTCGGGGTCGGCCGTGCCATCCCAGAGCGCGGGCTGGTCCGCCTCGCCGCGGCGCGGCGGCGGCACGTCGTACCCGAGGCGCGCCAGGTGCTGCCGGGCGCCGTCCGTGGCGATGCGGCCCTGCGGCGTGCGGTCCAGGAACCCCAGCCGCAAGAGGAACGGCTCGTAGACGTCCTCGACCGTCTCCGGCTCCTCCGCCAGAACCGCGGCCAGGGCTTGCACCCCAACCGGCCCGCTGCCGAACTTCTGGACGATCGCGGCCAGTAGCTTGCGGTCCGTCCCGTCCAGCCCTTCGTCGTCGATCTCGAGAGCCGCCAGGGCTTTATCCGCCGTGGCGGCGTCCACTCGACCGTCCCCGTTGATCTGGGCGAAATCGCGCACGCGGCGCAGGAGGCGGTTCACGACGCGGGGCGTGCCCCGGCCGCGCCGGGCGATGGCGGCGGCGCCGTCAGAGTTGAGTTCCACTCCCAGCAGCCGGGCCGACCGCACAACGATCGCGGTGAGGTCCGCGAGATCGTAGAAATCCAGGCGGTAGGTGGCGCCGAAGCGGTCGCGCAACGGGCTGGAGATCCGGCCGGCGCGCGTGGTCGCGCCGACGATCGTGAACGGCTTCAGGCTCAGACGCAGGCTCCGCGCGGACGGCCCCTTGCCGATCATCACGTCGAGGGCGTAGTCCTCCATGGCCGGGTACAGGATCTCCTCGACCGCGCGATTCAGCCGGTGGATCTCGTCTATGAAGAGGACGTCGCGCTCGTCGAGCGAGGTCAGGATGGCGGCCAGGTCCCCTGCCCGCTCGATCGCGGGACCGCTGGCGTACCGAATGTTCGCGCCGAGCTCGCGCGCCACGATCGTGGCCAGGGTCGTCTTGCCCAGGCCGGGCGGACCGTGGAGCAGGATGTGGTCGGCCGCGTCCCCTCTCTGGCGGGCGGCCCCGAGCAGGATCGACAGATTGGCCTTGAGCTCGCGCTGGCCGATGTATTCGTCCAGCGTCCGCGGCCGCAGCGTCCGATCGACGACGACGTCAGCCTCTTCCTGGACGTCCGGCGCCAGGATGCGAGAGAAGTCAGTCACGGGCGCGCTCGTTCATGCCGCGGATCATACCAGACCGAACGGGTGTTCTACCTCCCCAACGGCACCACAGCTGCGACGTGGACCGGCGGCTCCCCTAGCCCTTGAGCAGCGTCCGCAGCGCCGCCTTGACGCGATCCTCCAGGCCGGGGCCGACGGAGGCATCCGAGAGCGCTTCACGGGATGCCTGGCGCGCCTCGCCGACGGAGTAGCCTAGGGCCAGGAGCGCGGCGACGACCTCGGGCTCGCCGGCCGGAGACCCCGCTGTGGCGCCCGCGGCAACGCCGGCGGCGGCGACCTTCTCCCTCAGCTCCAGGACGATTCGAGCCGCCAGCTTCTTGCCCACTCCGGAAACCGCCGTCAGCAGGGCCAGGTCCTCCGAGAGGATCGCCAGCTGCAGGTCGCCAACGGCGCGCGACCCGACTATGGCGAGCGCCACCTTCGGGCCGACACCGGTAACGGTCTGGAGGAGTCCGAAGAAGCCAAGCTCCTCCGGCGTGCGGAAGCCGTAGAGCGCCTGCGCATCCTCACGCACGAGGTGGTGGGTGAACAGCCTAGTCCGCTCCCCCACTTTGACCGCGGCCAGCACGGCCGGCGCGCAGTAGACGCGATAGCCGATCCCGCCCACTTCGACGATCAGGGAATCGGCAAAGACGGCCCCGGCCATGCCGTCCAGCGATGCGATCACGGGGGAAACTCTGCCGAGCCTAGGAGACGATCTTGGGTTCGGGCAGCCGCGGCGAGCGCCCGTCTGGATCAAGGCCGAGCCGTTCGCGGTGCAGGGCTTCGCGGACTGCCCTCTCGTAGGGGGTCGTGCCGCTCGGTGCCGGTTTGAGAGCGGAACGGTCCAATGCTCCGGTGGGTATGCGACTGACGGACCGCTCGCGGTTGGCGACGCAGATCGCGATGGCGAGAGCGTCGGCGGCGTCATCGGGAGTCGGCATCTCGGCCAGGCCGAGGATGGCCTGGACCATGCGCCCGACCTCCTCCTTGCCGGCGCCACCGTGGCCGGCAGTGGCGACCTTCACCTCGTTGGGTGTGGCCTCGCGCACTTCCAGATCGTGCTGAGCGGCGACCAGCAGCACCACTCCCCTTGCCTGCCCCACGGCGAAGGCCGTCTGGGCGTTCTTCGTGAAGAACAGCCGCTCGACGCCGACCATCGACGGCGCATGCAGCTCGATGAGGTCGGTCAGGGCGAGGTGGATCGCCTCGAGGCGCTCGGGCAGGGTGTGGGTCGATGGGGTTGAGATGACGCCGAAGTCGATGGCCCGCAGCCGTGGGCCGGTTCGCTCGATGACCCCGTATCCGAGCATCGCCGTCCCGGGATCGATTCCGAGGATGATCACTAGCCGATCTCGGCGAGCAGCGCTTCGGGGATCTCGAAATTGGCGGTCACGCGCTGGACATCGTCCTGGTCTTCCAGCAGCTCGACCAGCCGCAAGGCCTGGCGCGCGTGCGACTCGTCCAGCTCGACGGTGTTCTTCGGGGTCATTGAAAGCTCGGCCGAGTCGATCTTGACCCCGGCGGCCTCGAGCCCGCGCCGCACCGCCTCCAGGTCCGTCGGCTTCGTGTAGACCTCGACCTGGTTGGCCGAGGAGTCGACGTCGTCGGCCCCGGCATCGATCGCCAGGAGAGTCAGCTCATCGGCATCGCCTCCCGCGTGCAGGCTGATGACGCCGCGCTGCTCGAACTGCCAGGCCACGCTGCCCGAACCGGCCAGCTGACCGCCGGCCTTGGTCAGGATCGACCGGACCTCGGCCGCGGTGCGGTTGCGATTGTCTGTCGCCGTCTCGACCAGGATCGCCACGCCGCCCGGGCCGTAACCCTCGTAGGTGATTTCCTCGAACTGCTCGCCCTCGCCTCCACCGGTCGCCTTTTCGATGGCGCGCTTGATCGTATCAAGCGGCATGTTCAGGGCACGGGCGCGCTCGATCGCCAGGCGAAGCCGGAAGTTGCCGTCCGGGTCACCCCCGCCGGCTCGCGCGGCAACGCTGATCTCGCGACCCATCTTGGTGAAGACGGCGCCGCGCTTCACGTCGTTGACGCCCTTCTGGCGCTTGATCTGCGACCACTTGGAATGTCCTGACATCGGCCGGAGTATAGCGCCCGGGCGGGGCCCCCGACCCGGCCGACTTGGACGCATGCGCAGCGGTTCGGGGCGCCGGGGAGCGTCGCACCGTCCTCGTCCGCCAGCACGCGCCCGGCTATCATGGCCTGACTGCGGCTGGCCCCTCGCCGAGCCGCTTGTTTGATGCGATCTGACGCCACCAGAGGATCGATAGAGCAGATGACAACCAAGAGTGTCGACCTCCCCCACCTCCGCAGCGTCGTCATTGCGGCCCATGCTGGGGCCGGTAAGACGACGCTGGCCGAGCGCCTCCTCTTCGATACGACCGCCATCACGCGGCTTGGCCGCGTCGACGACGGCACCGCCAGCCTGGACTACGAACCCGAGGAACAGAAGCGCAAGCAGTCGCTGACGCTCGCGGTGGCCAGCCTGGAGCACGAGGGAACGAGGGTCCAGCTCGTCGATACCCCCGGCTACGCGGACTTCGCGGCCGAGGTGGTCGAGGGCTTCGCCGCCACGGACGCGGCCATCCTGCTGATGGATGCCTCGGGGCACGTCGAGGCCGGCCTCGAGTCGGCGGTGGCGCTGGCTCGGGCGAACGGCCGTCCGGCACTCTTCTTCATCAACAAATGCGACCGAGAGAATGCCAACCCGGGCAATGCGCTGGACGGGCTCCGGACCGCGTTCGGCCAGAAGATCGCGCCGCTGCACGTCGCGCTCGGAACGGCCGAGTCGTTCTCCGGCTACGTGGACCTCGTCCATCGCAAGGCCTACCAGGTGGCGGGCGGCAAGGAGACAGAGATCGCGGTTCCGGCGAACCTGGCCGGCGAGGTTGCGTCCCGCCGCGATCAGCTGATCGAGGCTGCGTCCGAGGCGGACGACGACGTCATGACCAAGTACCTCGAGGGCGAGGAGATCACCGACGCGGAGCTCGAGGGCTGCCTGAAGAAGGCCGTCCGGTCCGGCATGGTGGCGCCGGTCCTGGTCGGCAGCGCTTCGAAGGACGTCGGCGTTAGGGCGCTCCTCGACGCGATCGTGCACTACCTCCCCTCCCCGGCCGAATTCGGTGAGATCGTCGCCACGGACGCGAAAGGCAAGGAAGTCAAGATCGTTCCCGACGCGGCCGGCCCGCTTGTCGCTCGCGTCTTCAAGACAACCGCCGACCCGTTCGTCGGCCGCCTGACCTACCTGCGCGTCCTCTCCGGGACGCTCCACGGCCAGGGCCAGTCGTGGAACTCCACTCGTGGCGAGCCGGAGCGCATCGGCCAGCTGCTGCTCCTGCACGGCAAGGACCAGGAGACGGTCGGCCAGCTCCAGGCCGGCGAGATCGGTGCCGTAGCCAAGCTCACGGTGACTGCGACAGGGGACACGCTCGCGTCATCTCGCGAGCAGTCCTACACGCTCCCGCCTCTGTCGTTCCCCGTTCCGACGCTGCAGGTCGCGATCGAGCCGCAGACCAAGGCCGACCTGGACAAGATGGGCTCGGCCCTCCAGCGCATGCTCGAAGAGGAGCCGTCCGCGCGAGTCGAGCGCTCCGACACCGGCGAGCAAATCCTCCTTTCGATGGGCGACGCGCACGTCGCCGTCCTGGGCGAGCGCCTCAAGCGCAAGTTCGGCGCCGCGATCGTGACCAAGATGCCCAGAGTGGCCTACAAGGAAACGATCCGAGGCAAGACGCAGAGCCACGGCCGCTACAAGAAGCAGACCGGCGGCCACGGCATGTTCGGCGACGTCTGGATCGAGATCGAGCCGAACCCGGGCGGCGGGGTCGAATTCGCAGAGCATGTCGTCGGCGGCACCGTGCCCAAGAACTTCTTTCCCGGCGTCGAGAAGGGCGTCCGCGAGACGGCGGCCGAAGGCGTGCTCGCCGGCTACCCGCTCAGCGACTTCAAGGCGACCCTCTACGACGGCTCGTTCCATGCGGTGGACTCGAACGAACTGTCGTTCAAGATCGCGGCCTCGATGGCCCTCAAGTCGGGCGTGCTCGAGTGCAAGCCGGCGCTGATGGAGCCGATCATGACGGTCGCCATCCGAATCCCGGAAGCCTTCATGGGCGACGTGAACCGCGATCTCAACGGCCGCCGCGGCCGGGTCCTGGGCATGGATACCAAGGACGGGATGCAGATCATCACGGCCACCGTGCCCCAGGCCGAGCTCTTCACCTACGCCACTGAGCTGCGCTCACTCACCGGTGGGCGGGGCACATTCACGGCCACGCTTGACCGCTACGAGGACGTCCCGGCGCACATCGCCGAGAAGGTGATCGAGGCCCACCGCAAGGAAGTCGAGGCCGCGCACAAAGAGTAGGCAGCGCGGAGGGGGAGGAAGACGAGCGCTGGGACAGATAGCGGGCCCCGTACCGGCCGGCACGAGGCCCGCGTGCCTGTCCGCGGTTGGCCCGGATCGGCACACGGCCGTTCCTCGCGCCTGGTCCGGCAGGAACCGCAGGGTGACGCCGCAAGAGACTGGGGTCCGAGCCCGTGAGGACCGTCCCCAGAGCCGACGCCTCCAACCCAGGCATCGGCCGGCGCCAACGGTGGCTTGAACGCTTCGTTGCTTGCGCGCTACGCCGTCAGTCGAACCGCCTCGCCGAGGTCGACGCGGCCTTCGTAGATCGTGCGGCCGACGATCGCGCCGGCGCAGCCGAGGGCACGGACGGCCGAAAGGTCGGCCAGCGACGAAACACCCGCCGAGGCGATGATCTCACCTTGACCGAGCTCGACCATTCGGCTCAGGAGGGCCAGGTTCGGGCCCGCGAGCACGCCGTCGCGTTCGATCGCCGTTACGATGAAGACTCGAGCGCCGCGGTCCGCCAGCGCAGCGAGGGCTTCCTCGACCGGCACGCCTGAAGCGCCAGGGACCCAGCCCTGCCCCACGGCCATGCCACTGCGGACATCGAGCGCGACCGCAATGCGCTCGACGCCGAAACGAGCAACCAGCCGCCCGGCGAATGCGGGATCGCGCAACGCCGCGGTTCCAACGACGACGCGGGCCGCTCCGGCATTCAGGGAGGCGTCCACGGCCGCCTCATCCCGCAACCCGCCGGCCACCTGGCACGCCACCCTGTCCCCCACCGCCTCGACGATGCGGGCCACTACCTCCGTCTGGCGCCCGGCGCCGTCTCGGGCGCCGTCGAGATCGACGATATGAATCCACCGCGCCCCGGCCCCCGCAAAGCGCCCGGCGACTTCGACCGGATCGGCCCCATAGCAAGTCTCCCGGGCGAAGTCGCCTTCGGCCAGCCGCACCACCCGTCCTGCCCGTAGGTCGATGGCCGGCAGAACCTCGAAGTCCCTCGGCGGCTGGTTCCCGGCTTCGGGTTGCCTGCGTCCTGGCATGCTACTATGCTACTACGCAACTACGGTCCGGTAAACGCCCGACAACAAGGGGAACCGACCATGAGCGCGACGGAAACCTGGCGCGACGAGGCGGCGGCCGAGCTGTTCGAGGCGATCCTCCGCCTCGAGACGGCCGACGAAGCCTCGGCGTTCTTCCGCGACCTGTGCACGCTCGGCGAGCTGCACGACATGGCCCAGCGCTGGGCCGTTGTACGGCTGCTCGACCAGGGCATGCACTACACCGAGATCTCGCACAGGACCGGCGCGAGCACCGCCACGATCACCCGGATCGCCCAATGGCTACATCACGGCGAGGGCGGCTACCTGCGCGCACTGGAACGGCTTCGCGACGCCGGCGTTGCTTCGACGACCGGAGAGAAGGCCCGATGACGCGCCGCCTGCGCCTGGCAATCCCGAACAAGGGCCGGCTGGTCGAGCCGACCGTCCGCCTGCTGCGCGATGCCGGGCTCATATTCGAAGCCGGCGAGCGGGCGTTGGTGGCGCGCGTTCAGAACTTCGATCTCGACATCCTCTTCGTGCGGACCAACGACGTCGTGGAGTTCGTGAGCGACGGCGTCGCCGAACTGGGCGTGACGGGGCTCGACCTGGTGGCGGAGGCAGGCTCAGACGCCCCGCAGCTCCGCACCCTCGGCTTTGGGAAGTGCCGCCTCACGATCGCCGTCCCGAACGACTCGCCCTTCCGCGCGCCCGAGGACCTGGCCGGCCTGCGCGTCGCCACGTCGCACATGAACCTCACGAGAAGCTTCTTCGCGGGTCGCGCCATTCCGGTCGACGTAATCCCGGTCTCGGGCGCCGCGGAGGTTGCGCCGAGGCTCGGCCTGGCGGAGGCGATCGTCGACCTGGTATCGACCGGCTCGACGATGGTGTCCAACGGCCTCCGACCGATCGAGGAGGTCTTCGCCTCGGAAGCGGTGCTGCTGGCCAACCCGGCTGCGTTGCGCGATCGCTTCGACACCCTCGACACGATCCAGACAATGCTCAGCGCGACCCTGGCTGCGCGCGATCGAAAGTACCTGATGATGAACGCCCCGGAAACCAGGCTGACCGGGCTCGAGGACCTCCTGCCCGGACTGGAGTCGCCCTCCATCATCCCGCTGGCGCACAAAGGGATGGTCGCCATCCACTCGGTCGTCGAGGCCGACGCGGTCTGGTCGCTGCTGCCCCGCCTCAAGGCCGCCGGCGCCTCGGGCATCCTCATCCTGCCCATCGAGAAGCTCGTCCAGTGAGCCCCCCGTCTGTGGCCCTTCGCCGCCTGGACCTGTCCGCCGCGGACACGGACCCTGCCGTGGCCGCCGAGGTCCAGGCACTGCTGCGCCGCGGCGCCGTGCCGGATCAGAGGGTTCGTGAGGGCGCCCGAGCCATCCTCGCCTCCGTCAAGGCCGGTGGCGACGCGGCGGTCCACGAGGCCAACTGCCGGTTCGGCGGCGGCCGGGCGGATGGCTCGCTGCTCGTCAGCCGGGCCGAGCTGCAGGCGGCGCGCGACAGCCTTCCGCCGCGCATCCGCGCCGGGCTGGAGCAGATGATCGAGAACATCCGCCGCTTCGCCGAGACGCAGCGGCCCCAGACGCGCGTCACGACGATCGTCCCGGGCGTGGAGATCGAACGGCGCTGGGCACCTCTCGCTCGCGTCGGCGTCTACGCCCCGGGCGGGTCCGCGGCCTATCCCAGCTCGTTGCTGATGGGAGTGGTTCCGGCACGCGTCGCCGGCGTCGGCACCGTCGTCGTGGCGTCGCCCGCGGATGCCGAGGGCGGGCTCAACCAGACGCTGCTGGGCGCCGCGGCGCTTGTCGCAGTGGACGTCTTCATCGTGGCGGGCGGCGCCCAGGCCATCGGCGCAATGGCGTACGGGCTGCCGGTATTGGGCGTGGCGCCGGTGGACCGCCTCGTCGGGCCCGGCAACCCCTGGGTCACGGCCGCCAAACTCGAAGTCTTCGGCGAATGCGGCATAGACCTTCCGGCGGGTCCGTCCGAGGTGATGGTCGTCGCCGACGGCACCGCCGACCCGGTCCACGTGGCTGCGGACCTGCTCTCCCAGGCCGAGCACGGGCCCGACTCCCCTGCCCTGCTGGTCACCTGGGACGCGGTCTTCGCGGCCGCCGTGGAGGTCGAGCTGGGGCGCCAGCTGGCGGCCGCGGCTCGGCGCGACATCCTGGAGCGTTCGCTCGCGAAGGGCGCGCTCATCGTACTGGTCCCCGGCCGCGACGCCGCCGTCGGGTTCGTGAACGCCTATGCCCCGGAGCACCTGTCCGTTGTCGTGGACGATGTCGAAGAGGCCGTCGCGCGGCTGTCGAACGCGGGCTCGCTGTTCGTCGGCCCCTACGCGCCCGAGTCCGCCGGCGACTATGCCTCCGGAGCCAACCATGTCCTGCCGACCGGCGGCCTGGCCCGCTCCTGCGGCGCCCTGTCGACCGAGGACTATGGGAAGTTCATACAGGTCCAGCGCATTAGCCGCGAAGGCCTGGCGGCCATCCGCGACTCGGTCGAATCGATCGCCCAGGCGGAGGGGCTGATCGCCCACAAGCGCGCGGTGGAAGTCAGATTCGAGGCTCGGCCATGAGCCCGGCCGACCAGCCTGCCGGCCCGACGGCGCCCACCTACGTCTGGGAGCCGACGACCGACTTCCTCGCCGCCAAGTACGGCCTGCCACGAGAGTCGCTCGTGCGATTCGACGTGAACACGTCGCCGCTCCCGCCGGACCTTCGGGACGTGCTGACCGGCCCGTTTGACCCGCCGCTATCTGAGTACCCGCCCAGCGATTATGCCGGGCTCGTGGCTGCCGCGGCCGAGTCCTACGGCGTCGCCCCGGACGAGATCCTGCCCACGGCAGGCGCCGACGAGGCCCTGGACCTCACGGCTCGCGCATTCCTGCGCGAGGGCTCGGTGGCGGTCGGCGCCGTGCCCACGTACGCGATGTACGGGATCGTGACCGAGCAGCGCGGCGCGCGCTTCCGAGCTGTGTCGCGCCGGGAAGCAGACGAGGGCTTCGGGCTGGACATTCCGGCGATGGCCGAGGCCGCGCGCGGCGCCGACCTCGTGTGGCTGTGCGAGCCGAACAACCCGACCGGCACCGCGGAACCGCCCGAGCGCATTGGCGAGCTGCTGGACCGGCTTGCCGCCAACGCAGCGCGAGACGGCCTGGCGGCCCCGGCCGTGGCCGTCGACGAGGCCTACGCCGAGTTCGTCGGCAGTTCGGTGGTGGCGCTGCGCGGCCGGTATCCGAGGCTCGTCGTCATTCGGACCCTGAGCAAGGCTCACGCTCTGGCAGGGGCTCGCGTGGGCTTCGCCGTGGCGCAGCCGGAAACACTTGCGCCGATCCTTTCGTTCCGGGCTCCGGCCTCGGTTTCGACCGTCTCCGCAGCTCTGGCGACTGCCGCGCTGCGCCGCCCCGAGCTGGCCGCGGCCAACGTCGCTCGCATCGCGGAGCAGCGCGCCCGCCTCATCGGGGAGATGACCCGCATCGGCTGGCGTCCGTATCCCTCCCGGGCCAACTTCATCCTGGTCCGCTTCGGCTCGGTGAAGATCGCCGCCGCAGCCGCCGAGGCGCTGCTGCGCCGGGGCCTCGTCCCGCGAACCTTCGGTCTCGATCATCCGCTGGCCGACTGCCTGCGCCTGACCGTCCGATCGGCCCGGGAGAACGACCGTCTCATCCGCGCCGCGATGGAGATACCTGCATGAGCAACCAGATCGGCACCGTGGTCGAGTCGGGCGATCGCTCGGCCACCGTCACCCGCTCCACGCGCGAGACCCAGGTCTCCGTCAGCCTGAGACTCGACGGAACGGGCGAAAGCAGCATCTCCACGGGCGTCGGCTTCTACGACCACCTTCTGAACTCTCTGGCCCACCACGCCCTCTTCGACCTCGATATCGAGGCCACCGGCGACCTGGCGGTAGACGAGCACCACACGGTCGAGGACGTGGCGCTGGTCCTCGGCGCCGCGCTCGCTCAGGCACTGGGCGACCGTTCGGGCATCGTTCGCTTCGGGGACGCCGCCGTGCCGATGGACGAGTCGCTGGCCACGGCCGTGGTCGACGTCGGCGGGCGCCCGTACGCCGTCATCGACCTGCCGTTCAAGGGCAAGCGTGCGGGCAAGCTGCCGCTGCAGCTGATCGAGCATGTCTTCGAGTCGTTCGCTCGGGCGGGCGGGGTCACGCTCCACGTAAAGGGAACGGGTCGCAACGATCATCACCTGGCAGAGGCCGCCTTCAAGGCCCTCGGCCGGTCGCTGCGCGCGGCCTGCGCCGTCGACCCGTGGCGCGAAGGCCCCGCATCCACGAAGGGATCTCTCGGATGAGCAGGGTCAAGATCGCGGTCCTCGATTACGGAGCCGCCAATCTTGTCAGCATCACCCAGGCTTTGTCCGCGGTGGGTGCCGAGGTGAGCGTGGCCGCCTCTCCATCTGGCCTTGCCGCCGTCGAGGCCATCGTTGTTCCCGGCGTCGGTGCGGCGGCGCCTGCCATGGACCAGCTGCAAGAGCGTGGCCTTGTCGAACCGCTGCGCGACTGGGTTCGTGCCGATCGGCCGTGCCTGGGGATCTGCCTGGGCCTGCAACTCATCTTTGACGCCAGCGACGAGGGCGACGCCGCGACGCTGGGGTTTCTGGCGGGACGGACGGTCGGCTTGCAAGATGCGCCCACGCTGCCGCACATCGGCTGGAACTCGGTGAACGCCGTGCGGCCACACCCGCTCTTCGAGGGGGTGGCCGATGGCTCCTACTTCTACTTCGTGCACTCGTTTGCCCCCATTCCGGAGGACGAAGGAATCGTCGTGGCGCGCACGACGCACGGCCGGCCTTTCGTCAGCGTAGTCGCGAAGGGCTCGCTGTTGGGGCTTCAATTCCACCCCGAGAAGTCGGCGGCGGCCGGCCTGCGGCTTCTGTCCAACTTCGTCGGGCTCGTGGCGGCGTCTTCAGCCGGCAGCTCGGAGGTGGCGTGATGCTTGCCCGTCGCGTCATCCCCTGCCTGGACGTGGCCAACGGCCGCGTCGTGAAGGGCACCAGGTTTGTGGACCTGACCGACGAGGGCGACCCCGCCGAGCTGGCCGGGCGTTACGCCCGCGAAGGCGCCGACGAGATCGTCTTCGTCGATATCACGGCCGCCCCGGAGGGCCGGGGCACCACGCTGGAGGTCGTTCGTCGAACGGCGAGCCGAGCATTCGTCCCGCTCACCGTGGGTGGTGGCGTACGCAGTGTCGACGAGATGCGCGACGTGCTGCGCGCCGGCGCGGACAAGGTATCGTTCAACACCGCGGCGGTGGCCGAGCCGCGGCTGCTGACAGCCTGCGCGCGGCGCTTCGGCCGCCAAGCGGTGGTGTGCGCGATCGACGCGCGGCGTTCACCGCAGCCTGCCGGCGCGGCCCTCGAGACGACTGCCTGGGAGGTCGTCACGCACGGAGGTAGAACTCCGGTCGGCCTGGACGCAATCGAATGGGCACAGCGGGCGGTCGAGCTTGGTGCCGGCGAACTGCTGGTTACCTCGATGGACCGGGACGGAACGCGCAGTGGCTTTGACACGGAACTGCTGCGGGCGATCTCTTCTCGGGTCCGTGTGCCGGTGATCGCATCGGGGGGCGCCTCCGGGCCGGAAGATTTCGTCGTCGCCGTGCGGGACGGAGGCGCCGATGCCGTGCTCGCGGCGTCGATCTTCCACCGACGCGTGTACTCCATAGACTCGGTCAAGCAGGCGATGGCCGCGGCGGGATTGCCGGTCCGGCCCGTCGGTCAGGCCGCCGCATGACATCCAGACCGGCGCTCGAAGAAGATGTCTCGTGGGGACCGAGCGGGCTCGTGCCGGCGGTCGCTCAGGACGTCGCCGACGGCCGGGTGCTGATAGTCGCCTACGTCGACGCAGAGGCTCTCGCAGCTACGATGGCGAGCGGCGAGGTCCACTTTCACTCCCGGTCACGCGGCCGCCTGTGGCGCAAGGGCGAGACCAGCGGCAACGTGCTGCGCCTCGTGGGCATCGACCTGGACTGCGACAGCGACGCGCTTCTCATGCAGGTGGAGCCGCTCGGGCCGACCTGTCACCGGGGTACTCGCAGCTGTTTCGATCTGGCCGACGGTGAGGGCGGAGGGCCCCCTGCTCCACCAGCTGCGGCCGCGGTCCAGGGCTTCGCCTGGCTCGAAGCGCTGTGGGCCACCATCGATTCCCGCGCCACTGCCGACCCGGCCTCCTCCTACACGGCGCGCCTTCTGGCTGCCGGCGTGGACGGGCCCGCGCGCAAGCTCGCCGAGGAGGCCACTGAGGTGCTGATGGCCGCCAAGGACGACGCGGTGGCCGCCGTCGATCGTCGCGACGCCACTCGGGACGCGCTGACCGGCGAGGTGGCGGACTTGGTGTACCACACGCTGGTGCTGCTGCGGGAGCGGGGCCTCGCGCCGTCGGCAGTACTCGCCCGCCTTCGGGACCGGCACAGGCCGTAGCCAGTCGCAGCTCCGACCGGCTAGGCCTTCAGCCGGCCAATCCGCAGCGCCTTCTTTCCCATCCGCACCACGAGGTAGCGCCCGTCGATCGGCGCGGGCACGGCGTCCTCGGGAGCGCCGATACGGTCGTCGTTGATAGACAGCCCGCCCTGAGAGATCGCCCGGCGGGCCTCGCCGTTGGAGGCGTAGAGGCCGCTCGCGATCGCCAGCCGAAGCGCGCCTCCGGCCAGGTCGTCGGACGTGAACTCGAAGTGGTCGATCGCCTCGAAGAGCCCGGCCAGCAGCTCCGGGTCGCGGATCGGCTCCTTCGAGAAGGCCGCCTCGCTGACTCTCACGGCCCGCCGGGCTTCATCGTCGCCGTGAACGCGGGCCGTGAGATCGTAGGCCACCGCCTTCTGGGCGACGCGTGTCTCGGGATGCGCGGCCATGTCCACTTCGATGCCCTCGATCGTGGCACGATCAAGGAGCGTGAAGGTGCGCAGGTACTTGCCGACGTCGCGGTCGTCGGCGTCGAGCCAGTACTGGTAGAACCCGAACGGGCTGGTCTTCTCGCGGTCGAGCCACACGCTCGTTCCGGCGGCGGTCTTGCCGAACTTCGACCCGCCCTCGTTGGTCAGGAGCGGGTAGCTCATGGCGTACGCGAGGTCCTGCCCGTCGCCCGCCCCGAATTCCTTCCGGATCAACTCCAGCCCGGCGGTCATGTTGCCCCACTGGTCGGCGCCGCCCATCTGCAGCTCGACGCCACCGGAGCGGTACAGGTGCAGGAAGTCCGCGGCCTGCAGCAGCATGTAGCTGAACTCGGTGAAGCTCAGGCCGGCATCCAGTCGAATCTGGACCGAATCCTTGGCCAGCATGTAGGGCACCGTCAGGTGCTTGCCGATGTCACGGAGGAACCTGAGCAACGAGTAGGAGCTCAGCCACTCGTAGTTGTCGACAACCTCGGCCCCGTTGGGCCCGTCGAAATCGAGGAACTTCGTGAGCTGCGACTGAATGCCGGCGACGTTCTCCTCCACCGTGGCCCGGCTCAACAGCAGCCGCTCGGCCGAACGACCCGATGGATCGCCGATCATCGCCGTGCCGCCGCCGATGACGACCACCGGTACGCCACCGGCCCTTTGCAGCTGGATCAGCCCGAAGATCGGCACGAGGTGGCCGATGTGCAGCGAGGACCCGGTCGGATCGAAGCCGTTGTAACCCTTGATCTGGGGTCCGGTGGCCAGTCGCTCGGCCAGGCCGCTGCTGTGCTGGTGCAACATGCCCCGCCACCGCAACTCATCGAGCAGACCGGCCTGTCCCTCAGCGCTCCCAGGCGCTCGTCTGCCACTCGTGTCAGCTGCCGTCATCGCCAGACCCGCTCCTAACTGTCGTCACAGGCTTCGCCGTCGGCCCGTCCAAAGGCCCGGCGGTCGGGGGCGCGATGTCCGCCTTGGTACGTATGCTATCTTGCGAGCCGCCATGCAGACCAGCCTCGCCAGACGCCAACGCCGTCGCCGTAACGGTCGGGGTGCTTCCCGAGGGGGGGCCGTCGGACGCTTCGCAGTGATTCTCCCGATGATTCTTCTCGGGGGCATGGTGTTGATGGGGGCGGTCGGCTTCGTCGGGGCGGTGGACGTCTACACTACCTACGGCCGCGATCTCCAGGATCCCAGGCAGCTTCTCCAAAGCATCAACTTCAACCAGCAGACGATCCTCTACGACAAGACCGGACAGGTTCAGCTGGCCGCCTACGGGTCTCAGAACCGCCGCGTTCTGAACTTCAGCGACATTCCGGACGTCGTCCTCGACGCGACCACCAGCGCGGAAGACAAGACCTTCTGGACGAACGAAGGCTTCGATCCGGCGGCTGTCCTGTCGGCGTTCCGCGACGCCCTTCTTGGCAACCCGAGAGGGGCCTCCACGATCACCCAGCAGCTCGTCAGGGCGGAACTCCTCCCGCCGACCACCAGCCTCATGGACCGCAAGATCAAGGAGATCATCCAGTCCGTGAAGCTCACCCAGGAATTCCCGGGCCTGCAGGGCAAAGAAACGATCATCACCGACTACCTGAACCTGAACTTCTACGGGAATCAGAGCTATGGGATCGCGGCGGCCGCTCAGGGGTATTTCGGCATAACCGATCTGAGCCAGCTGACGATCGCCCAAAGCGTGATCCTCGCCGCTCTGCTGCAGGCCCCAACCGCCTACGACCTCGTCCAGAACGCGGTCCAGCAGCCGGACGGAACGCTCCTCGTCCCGCCGGATGCCCCGATAGTCCAGCGCCGCAACGAGATCCTCGAGGACATGCGCCAGAACCTGGCTGATGGCCTGCTGCGAGGGACGTACAAAGACTCGGACATCCTCGCCGCCGAGTCGGAGCCGGTGATCGTTCATCCGCAGGCCCAGAACGTCTTGATAGCCCCCCAGTTCGACGAGCAGGTGCGCGAACAGCTGGCCGCGTTGCTGTGCGGCCCCGGCACCGACCCTGCCGACTGCCCGGCGGTGGATACCGGTGGCTACAAGGTCGTGACGACGCTCGATACCACCATGCAGGCCTCGGCCGAGAAATGGCTCAGGGCGTACATCCTGGCCCCGAATCTAGGCTCCAAACAGGCCACGATCGACTACCTGGCGCAGATGGGAATCACCGCTCAGTCGGACTCGTTCGACTACTACCGCATCGTAGGGCCGAACCCGACGACCGGCCTCGCAACCGGTTTGCGTAACGCCAACATACACAACGGGGCTCTGATCGCGGTGGACTACCGAACGGGCGAGGTGCTCGCGTACGCCGGCAGCGCCGGGTTCTACGCGCAGCCCGTGCCGGACCCGGCCAAGCCGGGGCAGAACCTGTTCGATCCGCAGTTCGACGTTCTGAGCAACGGCTATCGTCAGCCGGGCTCCTCGTTCAAGCCGATCAACTACATCGTCGGCATCCAGGACGAGACCATGACCGCGGCATCGCTGTTCATGGACGTGGCCACCAACTTCGGTGGAGGTTACACACCCCATGACGCCGACAACTACGAGCGCGGTCCGGTTCGGATGCGCGAGGCCCTCCAGTACTCGCTCAACATCCCGGCTGTGAAGGCCGCCTCGATCAACGGCGTCGACCACCTGATGCAGCGGGCGGAGGACTTCGGCCTCTCCTTCCCCGCCAACTCGAACCCGGGAGTGTCCATCGGCATTGGCACAGTCGAGGTCCGGCCGGCCGATCTCGTGTCCGCGTATGGCGCCATCGCCGACGCAGGAACCCTGGTCCAGCGCTCGATGATCCTCTCCGTGACGGACTCGAAGGGCAACGTCGTCTGGTCGCTCAAGAACGATCCGCCGACAACAACGCATCCGACGACGCCGCAGGCCGCCTACATCATGACGGACATGCTCAAAGGCAACACCGATCCGAGCCAGAACAACTGGTGGAGCCAATACAAGCTGACCGACAACGGTCGGCGCGTCGCCGCTCTCAAGACCGGCACCAATGACCAGACCCAGGATCTGTTCGCGGTCGGCTACGTGGCGCCGCCCACCGATCCGAACTCACCGGCCATCGTCGCAGGGGTGTGGGCAGGCAACAGCGACGATGCCCCCGGCAAGAGCGTGATGTCCTTGGAGCTTGCCGCGCCCATCTGGCACGCGTTCATGCAGGACGTAACCAAGGGCACCCCAAAGACCGACTTCAAACAGCCCGGAGGCCTGACCTGGGCCTACGTCGATGCATACAGCGGCATGCTACCCGGCCCCTACTCGAGCAAGACCGTGCGAGAGGTGTTCATCAACGGCACGGTGCCGACCCAGGTCGACAACACCAAGGTCCCGATGAGTATCGACACGGTCACCAACACGCTGTGGACGTACGACTGCCCCGGGGTCGAGGACACGAGGGGGTTCCTGGACCTGAGCCAGGTCGACGCCGGCAACGCCAACTTCCAGTACTACGACCAGATCTGGATACAGCGCGCCATGACCGGGGAAGGCAAGAGGGGCGGCCCCAACAACGGGGCAACGATGTACTTCTACCAGAAGGGCTTCTGGACCCCGTACGGGGACACGTGGGGCGCGCCCTTCCCCCCCAAGACGTACTGCACGTCCAACACCGGGACGGCGCCGCCGTCCCCGAACGCCACTCCCACGCCGGAGGCGACGCCTACACCGACGCCTACACCGGCTCCCACACCGGCTCCTACGCCCACCGCAGCCCCGACGCCCGAACCGACTCCCACCGGGACCCCGACTCCCGAACCGTCGCCGGGCGCGAGTGCCCTGCTGTTCCCCTGGTTCGCGCTCGTGTCGCTGTATGGCCGAAAGGGCAGGGCGTCCCGCAGCCGCCGGTCACGAGCGGCGCAGCAGCGTCTTGACGAGATCCGTGGCGATCGTCAGCTCGGGTAGCCGCCACACGCGGCTCCACGCAAGGTAGACTCCCGCTCCGGCGAGGCTGGCCAGCCCGAGTTCGAGGCCGAGGGCTGGGAACGACGTGGACCCGTGCGTCAAGCTGCTGACGAACCGGTCGCCAGCGAGGGCCGCTGCTGCCGTGAGGGACGCCCCGGGCACGGCGAAGACCACGGTCAGACCGAGCGGACGAAGATCGAAGCCGATGCGATGCCGCATGAAATAGAAGAGCATCGAAACCTCCGCCCACGCCCCGAGGCCGATCGCGACCGCCAATCCGTTCAGCTGGAACGTCGGGAATAGAAGCGTCGCCGCGACCACGTCCACACCGACCGCCAGGAGGGCCGCCGTCACTGGAGTTCTGGTGTCCTTGCCCGCGTAGAAGATGGGCGCCAGGAGCGAGATGAGGACGTGCGCCACGAGGCCGATGAGGAAGACGAGGAAGACCGGCGTTATCTCTGTGACTTCTTGGGGCGTGTAGCCGCCGTGCTGGTAGAGAAAGGCCATTCCTGGGCCGGCGAGGACGATCATCACGCCTGTGAGCGGGATGACCACGTAGAGGAGCAAACGCAGCGACTGGTCCACCAGACGCCGGAACTTCTCGGTATCTCCGCGGGCAATCGCCTGGGAAAGCGGCGGTAGCAGAACGATGCCCAGCGGCACGCCTATCAGCCCGACTGGGATTTGCAGGGCGGTGAAGGCCGCGGTGTAGGTGGTCAGCGCCCCTGTGATCTGCACTGCGAAGAACCTGTTGACGAGAAACACGATCTGGGTCGCCCCGAGGCCGAGGGCGCGAGGCGCCATGAGCAGTAACGTCTCGCGCACGGCGGGGTCATGGATGTCGACTACTAGACCGTAGAGTCCGCCATTTCGGACGGCATAGGCCTGCGTGGCGACATGGCCGGCAGCGCCCAGCACGACACCAAGTGCAAGGGCGTAGATGCCCATCGCGGGCGTCAGCGCGATCGCACACACGATGATCACGGCGTTGTAGACGTTGGGGGCGAGGGCGGGTATACCGAAGATTCCCGTGGCGTTCAGGCCTGCGGTCATCACCGCCGCGATGGCGAGGAGGATCGGCGAGAGCAGCATCCACCGCGTCAGTTCGATCTCCAGGGGGAGGTTGCTCGCATCCTGGATGGGGGCGATCACCGGCATGATCGCCGGAGCAGCAAACCAGACCACGACAGCCAGGGGGACCAGAACGATGAGAATCAGATTGGCGATCGTCGCCACGACTCGCCTGGCACGCTCCTCTTCCCCGTTGGCCAGGAGTGCCGACGCGACGGGCACGAGGGCCGACCCGACAGCCCCCGCGGCAACCAGCTGGAAGAGAGTATCGGGGATGCCGAACGCGGCCCAGAATGCATCCAGTTGGCCCACCTGGGTCGTGCCACCGAATTCGGCCAGGAATACGGACGTCCGGACCCAGCCCAGGAGACGAGAGAGGACTACACCGGCGACGACGACCACCCCGGCCAGAGCGATTGCGCGGCCACCCAACCGAGCCATGGTCGCGGTCGTGAGGTCGGGCGTCGCCGGATTCGTCGGGTCGCCGGCGAGCACGGCGTCTCCGGCGGCGACCTCGCGGGCCGGCTGGAGCGTTCGGCGGGGCTGCCAGGTCTCGTGGCGCGGCGACGGCCCTCGCTGGCTCCCAGCGGCGGGGCGGCGTGGACCTGGAGTGCCGCTCATCGGAAGCGCCGCGCAAGTCGCCAGACCGTGCCCAGGAGTGCACTCGGGGCGTACTCGTGGGCCCGGATCCGGACCTCTCCGACCGCTCCAAGGCGGCGCTTGAACTCGTACAGGTTCCAGAGCGGGTGCGTGCTGTCCTCTGGCAAGCCTGGGAACGCGTGCGTGTCCACGCCGCCCAGGTCGTAGCCCTCGAATCCGGCCGTCACGGCCCAGCGCATGATCGACCAGTGCAGCAGGTGATTCGCCCGATTCTTGCGCAGGTCGGCGTCGTCAGGGGAGCCCGCGGCGAACAGCACCACGTTCCGGCCGGAGTGCAGCAGCAGAAGGCCGCTGCGCCGCCGTCCCTCGGCGCTGGCGAACCACAGACTGGCCAGGCCCGCCTGGCCGAGACTTCGCCACTGGTTCAACTCGTATTCGCGGTCACGCACGAGGAATCCCTCGCGCCGGCCGGTGGCGGCGTGCATATCGAAGAACTCGGCCAGTGCCGCCTCGCGGATGGCCGGCGACGTCAGGTCGATCCGTTCAGTGGACACTCCCGCTCGGCGGGCCTTGTTGATGTTGGTGGCCGTCGAGTCGTCGAGGAGCGCATGCTGCTCGTCCTCGTCGGCGCGCAGCGGAATCACCATCGCGGTGCGCGAAACCTGGACCTCGCGCGTGGCCGGGCCGAACCCCGACCCGGGCAGCGTGTCCGCGAGCTCCCCGTCCTCGCGCCACGTTGGATCGATGGTAAGCGTCAGGCTGTGGCGGGCGCGGGCGATGCCCTTGAGTGCCCCCAGGGCCGCTCTGGCGGCTTCTGGCGTGGCCTCCAGCAGGATCGGGCCTCGGGGCGCGTAGTGGACGCGCAGCCGCACCAGCCCCAGCCCACGGCGCAGCAGCGGTCGCTCCTGGATGAAGACCACGGCGATGCGCCGGCCGTCCAGTTCCACGGCGTAGCGAAGGGGCGTCCAGCCCAGGCTGCGCTTGACCTCGCCCCATTCGTGCGACTGGAACGCGTCGCCGAGCGGCCTCCGGGCCGCCAGGGCGTCCCAATCCGCCGCCGGCCAGTCATTCGCATCCACGACACGAGGCATGCCCGGAGCAGCCTCTTGCGCTTTCTGCACCAACTCCTCCACAGGGCCGCGACGCGTGACGGGCCGGGCCGCAGGTGACCGATTCTCGCATTCCGCGGCCCCGAGCGCGGGCTCGGCGCGGATCCGCGGTCAAACGCGGCAGATCCACAAGTCCAGCCTCAGCTCAGAGAGCCACTACCGTGGTGCCGTCGCCGCCCTCCCCGCGCCCGCCGGGGCGCCACGATTTGACGAGCGGATGCCCAGAGGCGTAGTCGCGGACCGCGTCCCGGAGCGCACCCGTGCCGAGCCCGTGGATGATCGTGGCCTGGTCCAGGCCCGCCAGCGAAGCATCGTCCAGGTAGCGGTCCAGGACCTCTAGCGCCTCCACGACCTTGGCGCCGCGAAGATCCAGTGAAGACGCGACCGTGCGGGCGCGTTCCAGCTGCAGCCGGGACGCGCTCCCCCCGGACTCCCCATCGCCCGTGCCTATCTGCCGGCGGCCGCCCGGCATCGAACCGAGGGCGGCCCCCTCCCCTTCTCCGCCGACAGCCGGTTCCAGATCCTCCAGGGGCACCGTCACCCGTATCCCGCCCGCCTCCAGCGTGGCCCGCCGGCCGCCCTTCTCCAGCGCGGCGACGCGGCCTTCCCACCCGCCGCTGATGCTGCGGGCGCGCATCCCCGTCCGCCAGGCGACCGCGCTCGGGGGCATCGTCCGCCCCGGTTCGGGCTCGGCTGCAGGGAGGCGCTCCACCTGTATCCGGGCCCGCTCGAGGCCCTCGTCGAGGCTGCGCTGCGTCACCGTCTCGCGCTCGAGCTGGCGGCGGATCGTCCGTACTTCGCCTCTGACGTCGTCGACGAGCCGCTCGGCCTCGTCTCGCGCCGCCTTGACCGATTCGTCTCGCTCGCGCCGGGCGCGGCGTCGTTCGTCGTCCGCCGACGCGAGGGCGACCCTGGCCCGGTCCTCGGCGGTTCGCGCCCGCGCCAGCGCTTCGGTCGTCTCGAGCTGCGTGGCCTTGATCGAGGCCAGCGTCTCCTCGAACGCCTGCTGCTCGTCCGTGAGCCGCGAGCGCGCATCTTCGACGATGGCGGTCGGGAGGCCCAGCCGTTCGGCAATGGCGAAGGCCTGGCTCTGCCCGGGCAGACCGATCGACAGTCGGTAGGTCGGCCGCAGCGTCTCCACGTCGAACTCGACCGATGCGTTGCGCGCCTGCGGCGTCGTGTGGGCGTACAGCTTCAGCTCGGCGTAGTGGGTGGTCGCGGCGACGAGCGCGCCGGCCTTGATGAAGTGATCGAGCAGGGCCTGGGCCAGCGCGGAGCCTTCGGTCGGATCCGTTCCGGCGCCGAGCTCGTCGAGGAGTACCAGCCGGTTCGGGCCGGCCGCCTCGACCACTCGAACGATCGAGCGCATGTGGCCGCTGAAGGTGGAGAGGGACTGCGCGACCGACTGCTCGTCGCCGATGTCGGCGTAGACGTCGAACAGGACGGGCAGCTTCGTCCCGACCTCCGCTGGCACGTGCAGCCCTGACTGATGCATCAGACTCAGCAGGCCAAGAGTCCTCAGTGCGACGGTCTTCCCGCCCGTGTTCGGGCCCGTGATCAGTAGTGCCGTGTAGCCGTCGCCGAGGCGGATGTCGATCGGCACGACGCGGCCCGACAGGCCGGGATGACGGGCTCCCAGCATCACGATCTCCGGCCGGGTGGCGATCTCGGCGGCGATCGCGTCCATCTCCTCCGCCAGACGCGCCTTGGCAGCCCAGAAGTCGAACCTGGCCAGCGCGTCGAGGGTCTCGCGAAGTGGCGATGCCTGGCCGGCTACCAGGATCGAAAGCTCATCGAGGATCCGCTCCATCTCGGTCTGTTCGGCAACCTGGGCCTCGCGCCAGGCGTTGCCGAGCTCAACCGCCACGAGCGGCTCCACAAAGAGAGTCTGGCCGCTGCCGGAGGCGTCATGCACGATGCCCTTCACTCGGGCGCGTGCGTCGGCCCGAACCGGGATCACGTACCTTCCGCCGCGGAGTGTCACGAGCGGCTCCTGCAGCGCGCTCGCGAGATCGCCCGAGTGGACCAGCTGATCCAACCGGGTGCGGAGCCGGTCGTAGGCGACGCGCACCGCACGCCGGAGTCCCCCGAGGCGCGGCGACGCCGTGTCCAGCAGCTCTCCGGTCGGGTCGAAGCTGCGTCCCAGCACGCTGCGCAGACCCGGCAGCGGGTGGATCTCGCGGCCGAGATCGCGCAGGATCGGGCGGCGGTCGCCGGACAGCGCCTCGGCCAACCGGGACGCGGCTTCAAGTGTCGAGGCGATGTCGAGGAACTGTGCCGGGTCCAGGCGGCCACCGCGGGCAGCGCGCTCCAGCGATGGTCCGATGTCCTTGCTGCCCCCGATTCCCGCGCCTGGATGGCCCGCCAGGAAGGCGCGCGTCTGCGTGGTTTCATCCAGGCCGCGGGCCACGATCACGGCGTCTGTGGACGGCTCCAGGGCTTCGGCCTGACGGCGGCCGGGCGGAAACCCCGTCGCGGCGGCGAGACGGGCGCGGACGAGCGGGAATTCCAGCAGCGCCATCGAGCGCCGATCCATCTGCGTGCCGGTGCCGGGCGCCCGGCCTGAATACGCGCCAGCCGGGTTCTCGGGGGTGGGCGCCGTCATCCGCGAGCCCTCGGGCTGGACACTGCGGGGTTGCCCGCAGCCCAGACTCGCCACGGCTTGCTGAGCCACGGTTCCGGCGTCGAGCCGAGGCCAATGCGTGGGCCGAACGCTGGCTCCAGGGCCGGGTCACCCGGGCAGGCCGGTTCCAAATGGAGCGACGCGGCCGGATCGCACAAGTCCACGCCATCCTCGCCGCGGCCGATCGAGAAGGCGGCGCAGACCAGGCCCGGTCCCGCGGCGAGTCGCGCGAGGGGCAGCGCAGCCACTCTCCGGCGGGCGGCGGCGGCCCGGGCCGTGTCCTCGAGAGCGAAGCCATCACGACCGGCCCGAGCGTCGACGCACTCCTCGCGGGCGCGCCGCATCAGGTCGCCTCCCTCGACAGGTTCGACTGAGCGCACGAGCAGGGCCGCGGGGAAGCCGGAGGGTTCGGTGACGACGTTCAAGCAGTGGTACATCCCGTAGACAAGGTACACGTAGGCGTGGCCGGGCGGGCCGAACATGACGCCGTTCCGCTTCGTCGGCCCAAAGCGCGCATGAGACGCCCTGTCGTCCGTCCCTATGTAGGCCTCGATCTCGACGATCCTGCCAACTCTTGCGCCACAAGCGTCGCTTCGGACCAGTCGAGCGCCCAGAAGCTCGCGCGCCGCCGCGATGCTGTCCTCCGCGAGCAGGCGGCGCGGGTACGCGTCTTCGGAGGAAGCCGGCCTGGATTCGATCGTACCGTGCTCGCTCAGGGGAAGATCGAGACGAGGTCGCTGGGCAGCAGGACGGCCAACACGTGAACCAGCGGCGGCACCACGGTGGACTGTATCGCGCCGGCGATGTGGGACTGGTTCATGAGCTGATACACGCTCCGAAGCTGGTCGATTTCGCCCGGGAAAGGATCAGGCAGCGTGTACGAGCCCAGGATGATGACCACGATCGTCAGCACGATGAACCCTTCCAGCAGGCCCAGCAGGCCGCCGATGACGTCGTCGAGGATGGGATGGCCCGCCGAGAGCTCGGTGCGCTTGTAGAAGCCCTGGATCAGCACCGAGAAGCCCACGGTCAAGGCACAGAACAGGGCCCCGAAGGCAAGCAGGTGGTCGTAGCCGGCGGGGTACTGGTGCCACTGGTCGGCCAGGTACCCGCCGACGGGATCGCGCAGGTTGGCCGACAGCAGGAAGGCGAATACGATGGAGACGATCCCGAGGATCCGCCGGATTGCACCCTGCACCGCACCCACGACGAACGCCGCAAACAGGACGATCAGGATCGCCAGATCGACCAGCGGTGCGGACTGGATTGCTCCGGTCATCGGTGTCCCTCGTCATCCCTGGGACGGAGAAGATGAGTCTGACGCGAACGCGGCTAGGTTAACAGCGCTCGGACCGCCGTGATGCACCTTAGCAGCGCTTCGGTGTCAGGTTCAACTGGGCAACTGTACCGACCGGCCTCTGACCCGCAAGTCCGGCTCGCCCGCCTCCCCCCCGGTTCCCAGCGAGAAGTTACGTGCGAAGGTGGGCGCCAAGCTCCTTCTGGAGGCCCTTTCGAGCGGCCTCAATCGCGCCCTCGACTTCCGCCTCGGTCAGCGTCCGGTCCCTCGCCCCGAGCACGAGCCGGTAGGCCAGGCTCTTCTCGCCCGCTGCAAGAGGCGCACCGCGGTACAGGTCGAAGAGGCGGACGCGGCGCAGCAGGACCCCACCGTGCCGCTCGATCGTACGCCGGACCTCGACGGCGCTGCGGGACTCGGCAACTATGACGGCCAGGTCGCGCTCGACCTCCGGGAAGCGCGGGATTGGCTCGACGTGCACGCGCATGGGTCCAGCGACGTCCAACCCGGCGATCGCGACTTCGGCGACGATCACCCGCTGAGCTCGCAGATCCCACGCCGCCACCGCGTCCGGATGCAGCTCCGCCACGCGGCCGGCGACCGCCTCTCCGCCGGACTCTGCCCGGGCCAGGAGCGCTCGCCCGGGGTGGAAGGGGAAACCTCGCGGGTCGGGCACGTAGGAAGGCTCTGGCATGCCCACGCGCCGGTACAGCAGCTCCAGGACGCCCTTCGCGTCGTCGAGGTCATACGGGCGCGCAGCGCGGTTCCAGGCGGCCGGCTCGGCGGCCCCGGTCAGCAGGACGGCAAGTCGAGTCCACTCGCGCGGCCGTCCATCGACTCGCGCGTAGCGCTTGCCGATCTCGAAGATGGCGACGTCCGGACGGCCCTGGCGCTCGTTCAGCGACAGCACGTCCAGCAGGCTGGCGGCCAGATGCCGGCGCAGGACGGAATGCTCCACCGAAAGTGGATTCGTCACGGCGATTTCGTCCCCGGTCTGCGCAGCGAGACTCGCAGGCAGAGCCGGTTCGCTTTCATCCTCGGGCCAGAGGAGCCTGGCTTCGTCAAGCGGCGACACGAGGGCGTGTGTGACGACCTCGCTCAACCCGGCGCCGGCCAGGGTCGCTCGGATGACCTCGCGGACAAGCAGCGGCGACGGCCGGTAGGCCGGCATCAGCGTGTCGGGGAGGTGCGCCGGCGTCGTCTCGTACCCGCGAACGCGCGCGATCTCCTCCGCCAGGTCCGCCTCGATGGCGAGGTCCCGACGCCACGTCGGCACTACGGCGACGAGCGCCTGCTCGGCTCCCGGGTCGACGACAAGAGGCTGCGGGGCCGCCGACACCTGGATGCGAGCTCCGGACGGGGCCGGCTCGGTCTCCACGCCGACCCGGCGCAGCAGACTGCGCTGTTCGTCGACCGAGATCTCGGCGCCGAGCAGCCTGCTCACGCGGGCCGGCCGAAAGGCGAGGCGCGCCGATGGCGGCTCCGTGGGCGCGGTGTCGACGCGACCCTTGGAGAGCGCGCCGCCGGCCCAGGCCAGAGTCAGCTGGGCAACCCGGTCTGCGCCGATTCGAGCGAGCCGGAATTCCTGGCCCTTCTCGAATCGGAGGCTCGCCTCAGAGCGCAGTGCATACCGATGCCCCGTGCGACGAATGCTCACCGGGTCGAAAACGGCCGACTCGATAGCGATCTCGGTGGTCGCGTTCGTGATCTCACTGTCGAAGCCGCCCATGATTCCGGCGATGCCGATGGGGCCTCTGGGGTCGGCGATGATCAGCGTATCTGTGGTCAGCTCCCGCTCGACATGGTCGAGGGTTTCGACCCGCTCGCCCGCAGTGGCCCGGCGAACGATGATCGTGCCGTCGTGGACCGCGGCGCCGTTGAAGGTGTGGGTCGGCTTGCCCAGCTCGAGCATGACGTAGTTCGACGCATCGACGACGTTGCTGACCGGGCGCATGCCGGCGGCCTGAAGGCGCATCTGAGCCCAGTCCGGAGAGGGCCCGATCTTCGCCCCACTCACCCACCGTCCGACGAAACGAGTGCAGAGCTCGGGCTCTCGAACCTCGACCTTCAGGTGGTCCGAGACGGGGCCGCCCGCTTCCTCGACGGCGATCTCGGGCCAGCGGATGGTGGCACTCGTCGCCGCCGCGACCTCGCGCGCCAGCCCAACAAGACACAGGGCGTCGCCGCGGTTGGGCTTGACGTCCACGTCCAGCACCACGTCGCCGTACAGCTCGCTGAGGTCCCGGCCGAGCGCCGTCGCGGGCGGAAGAATGAGAATCCCCTCCGCGTCGCTGGTGATGTGGAGCTCGTCGCCGGAGCAGAGCATTCCCTCGGAGGCGATGCCCATCTTCTCGGTCCGCTCGATGCGGCGATCGCCCGGCAGGACAGCCCCCGGCAAGGCCACCGGGACGCGCTGGCCGGGAGCGATGTTGTGGGCGCCGCAGACGATGTGGAGCGGCTCGCCCGAGCCGACGGTGACGGTCGTCAGTTGGAGGCGATCGGCGTACGGGTGCTTCTCGACCGTCAGCAGCTCGCCGACGACGACGGAGCGCCAGTCGGCGCCCCAACGTTCGATGCCCTGGACTTCCATGCCGAGGAGCGTCAGCCGCTCGGCCAGCTGTTCGGGCGACAGCTGGACGTCGACGTACTCGCGCAACCAGCTCAGTGGGACTCTCATCGGAACTGCTCCAGGAAGCGCAGGTCGTTCTCCAGGTAGTAGCGCAGGTCCGGCACGGCATGGCGCAGGTTGGAGATGCGCTCGACGCCCATGCCGAAGGCGAAGCCCTGGTATAGCTCGGGGTCTATTCCACCGTACTGGAGTACGACGGGGTGGACCATGCCGGCGCCCAGGATCGTCATCCAGCCCGACTTCGAGCAGGCCGGACAGCCCACGCCGCCGCAGACGACGCATTCGACGTCGAAGGCCACCGACGGCTCCGTGAACGGGTAGTACCCGGGCCGGAACCGCGTCCTGCGCGGCCCGAACAGAGCGTGGGCAAACTCGTCGAGCAGGCCCTTGAGGTCCGCCATCGAGGTTCCCTCGTCGACCATCAGCCCTTCGACCTGGAAGAACTCGAAGCCGTGGCTGGCGTCGACGGCTTCGTAGCGGAAGCACCGACCCGGTAGAAGCGCCCGAATCGGTGGCCGTGTGGACTGCATCACCCGGATCTGGCCGGGGCTGGTGTGGGTTCGCAGCAGATGGCCCGGGACGTCCACGTACAGCGTGTCCCACAGGTCCCGAGCCGGATGGTCCAGGGCGATGTTGAGCATCTGGAAGTTGGTCAGGTCGTCCTCGACCTCGGGCCCCTCGTAGACCACGAAGCCGAACTGCCCGAAGACCTCGGCGATTGCCGCGACGGTCTCGGGAATGGGGTGAAGCGTGCCCCGCGGAACGGTCCGGCCGGGCAGGGTCACGTCCACCATTTCCGCCGCGAGCCGCTGCGCCTGCACGATAGACCGCAGCTCGAAGCCGCGCTCGGCCAGGGCCGTCTTGACGGCTTCTCCGATGTCGTTGGCCACTGCCCCGACGCGTGGCCGGTCGTGCGGCGGCAGTGCCCCGATTCCGCGAAGGACGGCCGTGATCTCGCCCTTCTTGCCCAGGTACTTGATCTGCAGCTGGTCGAGCGCCGCCGGATCTGCCGCTTTGGCGACCTCGGCCAGCGCAAGATCCTTGAGGCGATGCAGGTCGCCGCTCAGGCTCTCGAAGTCCACGCCACGTTTCCTCGTTCTCTCATCGTGCCGGGTGGCTCGGGGTCCACCAGGCTCGCTCCAGGAATCTGGAACCCTCGACTGTCCGCGTCCCGCTCGGACACGGGGACGAGTCGAGGGCTCGCGGTACCACCCCGCTTCCCGGGCGGCCGGCAGGCCGCCTGGGCGCTTGTGCGGGCCCGATATCGGGGGCCCTCCGGTCCGCCTACTTGCCCGGACGCCTGCCCGTCAGGGGTTCTGCGGACGGCTCGGGAGCGAACCGGCGAGATCGATCCGAGACGGGCTTCCAGTCGCCGGCCCGTCCTCCCTGGCGGATCTGTCCTCGCCTCTTCTCCGTCGTCGCCTCAAATTGCTGGGCACCCGGCCGTCTCCGGCCGGGGGAGGTCAGGCCGATGCCCCACCGGCGAGAGCCACGACCTGTGCGAATGCCGAAGCGTCGCGAACTGCGAGGTCGGCGAGGATCTTGCGATCGAGGTCGATGTTCGCGGCCTTGAGACCGGCGATCAACTTCCCGTAGGTGGTGCCGTTCTGGCGAGCGGCCGCGTTGATGCGGATGATCCAGAGCTCGCGCATCTGGCGCTTGCGCTGCTTGCGGTCACGGGTCGCGTAGGCCAGCGCATGCAGCATCGACTCATGGGCTCGCCTGACGAGCTTCGAGTTAGTGCCGGAGCGGCCTTCGGCGTCGTTGAGAAGCCGCTTGTGGCGGTGGTGGGCGGTTACGCCCCGCTTGACGCGTGCCATCGAAGATCAGACTCCCAGGTACGGTAGCAGTCGGCGGATCTGGTCGAGGGACTCGCCACTCACGAGCTCCTTGCCCTCGTAGCGGCGCGTGCGCCGCGACGACTTCAGCTCGAGGTGGTGTCCGCGCCACGACTTGACCCGGAACGCCTTGCCACTGCCGGTGACCCCGATCCGCTTCTGGGCCCCCTTGTGGCTCTTCATCTTCGGCACGTCAGTTCACCTTCCCGTTTGACGCCGCGCCGTCCTCCGGCTCGGGTCCGGGAGCCGCCGGATTGGCCGGGGTCTCCACGCTGGCTGATATGTCTTCGGCGCCCAGAACGGGCGCCCCGTCTTCGTCTGTGCTGGCGTGGCCCTTCGCCGCTGCGGCCGGTGTCGGCTCGTGCGGCTTTGGCTTGTGGACCGAGGCCACGCTTATGTGCATCGACTTGCCTTCGAGCAGCGGAGGCCGCTCGACGACGCCGTGGTCTTTGATTTGCTCGGCGAACTTGTCCAGGAGATCGCGCCCGATCTGCGGGTGGGTCAACTCGCGGCCACGGAACTGGACCGCAACTTTGACCCTGTCGCCTTCCTCCAGGAACTCGATCGCCCGGCGAACCTTCGTATCGAAGTCGCCTGTCCCGATCTTGGGCTTCAGGCGGACTTCCTTGAATGTGACGGACCGCTGCCGCCGCTTGGCTTCCTTCTCACGCTTGGTCAGCTCGTACTTGTACTGACCGAAATCCAGGAGTCGCGCCACGGGGGGGCTGGCCAGCGGTGCGACCTCCACCAGGTCGAGCCCCCGCTCCTGCGCAAGCCTCAAGGCGTCGGCTGTTCGCATGACGCCAAGCTGGCTACCGTCTTCGTCGACAACCCGTACGTCGAACACACGGATCATCTGATTGATGCGCAGGTCTCGGCTGATGGCGAACCCCTTCTGTACGTGTTCCGGTTGCCGGCGACCGGGTTACTCTGCCCGGAAACAGGCGAGCGCACGAGCCCGGGGCACGGCTGCGCCGGGCGGTCGCCCGCGGGACTATAGCACAGGGATTCCGGCACCGGCAAACGCGCGACCGACACGTTTCGCGGCGTTTCTCCGTCGTTTTTCGGGCGGTGTGTGATGATGCCCGCGTTACGCGCGAGATTGGCCTGAGGAGTGATCATGGGGCGGTCGATTGTTGCATCTGCACTGGCTCTGGTTCTGGTCGTCGCCGCTTGTCAGAGCGCGACGCCCACGCCTTCGCCGAGCCCGAGCCCGAGCCCAACCCCGTCTCCGACGGCCAGTCCCTCTCCGACCCCCTCCTCCACTCCGACACCGTCCCCATCACCCACAGTCAACCCCAACGCAACCCCAACTGCTCTGCCGACGGGCGGTCCGGGAGCCTTCTACGCGGTCAGGAACTATGAGCAGGATCTCCTTGCCGGCGATTACGCGAAGGCCTGGGCCCTGCTGAGCAAGAGCAGCCAGAGCTTGTCCCGGTGGGGCACGCTCGCCGGGTTCACGAAGGAGCGGGCGGCGTTCCTGGCGACTTCCGGCACGGCTTACAACGAGGAGTTGAGCCCGACCAACACGCTGACTCTGCGCCAGTGGATCGAGGGGACGAGCTGGCAACCGCAGATCAACGTGGCCAATGCCTACCTGGTGAGCGTCAAGTGGACCTCGATCACTGCCGCGTACGCCGGCTGGGAGATCTGGGTCGTCAATCCCACCAAGACCGGCTGGTCCCTCTATCTGGTTCGCTAGCCAGTTCCTCTGGTCCGCGGCTCAAGGTCTGCGGGCGGCGGTTTCCTCGGCCAGTCGATCGATGAACGCATCCCAGGCGACACCGTTCTCCTGTTCGCCGGCGCGGTTGCGGATCGCGACCGTGCGCGCTTCGACTTCTCGGTCGCCCAGCACGAGCATATATGGCACCTTCTGCTCCTGGGCCAGCCGGATCTTGTTCTGCATCCGGCTGTCGGAGTCGTCCACCTCGACGCGTAGCTTCCGCCCCGTCAGCAGAGCTGCCAGCTCCCGGGCCGCGTCCACATGCCGATCGGCAATCGGGATCACGACAGCCTGGACGGGAGCGCACCAGACCGGAAAAGCGCCAGCGAAGTGCTCTACGAGCACACCGATGAACCTCTCGAGCGAGCCGTAGATGGCGCGGTGGATGGCCATCGGCCGCACGGCCTGGCCGTTCTCGTCGATGTAGGTGCAGTCGAAGCGCTCGGGCAGCATGACGAGATCCACCTGGATCGTGGCCGTCTGCCACTCGCGGCCCAACGCGTCCTCGATCTGGATGTCGATCTTGGGGGCGTAGAAGGCGCCGTCCTTGGGCTTGATGCGGTAGGGCTTGCCGAGGGAATCCAGCGCCGCCTTGATCTGGGTCTCCGCGGTATCCCACAGGGCAGGGTCGCCAAGCGCCTTGTCGGGCTTCGTGCCGAAGGTGAAGCGGGGCTCCAGGCCAAACCAGCCGTAGACCTCGTAGACCTCGCCCAGCAACGCCTTGATCTCCTCCTGGAGCTGGTCGGGACGGAGGTAGATGTGAGCATCGTCCTGGACGAAGTGGCGCACCCGGGTCAGGCCCGAGAGTGTGCCGGATCGTTCGTTTCGGTGCAGGCGGCCGAAGTCTGAGTAGCGGAGCGGCAGGTCCCGGTAGGAGCGCAGCTTGCTCTTGTAGATGATCGAGCTCTCGGGGCAGTTCATCGGCTTGAGGCTGAAGGTCTGGCCTTCGGACTCGAGAATGAACATGTTGTCCTTGTAGTTGGCCCAGTGGCCCGACTGCTCCCAGAGCTTCTTGTGGACGAGCAGCGGCGTGCTGATCTCCTGGTAGCCGCGCCGATCCTGGACCTCTCGGATGGCGGTCTCCAGCGTCCTCCAGAGCCGCTGACCCTTCGGGTGCCAGAAGGCCGACCCCGGGCTGACGTCGTGGAAGCTGAAGAGATCGAGCTGGACGCCGAGCCGGCGATGGTCGCGCCGCTTTGCCTCCTCGCGGCGGTGCAGGTAGTCCTCGAGCTCTGCCTGAGTCGGCCACACCGTGCCGTAGATCCGCTGCAGCATCGGCCGCTTCTCGGAGCCGCGCCAGTAGGCCCCGGCCACGGTCATCAGCTTGAATGGGCCGATCTTGCCGGTGCTCGCCACGTGAGGGCCCTTGCATAGATCGACGAACGGGCCGTGCTGGTAAGTGGAGGTCGGAGGAAGCCGGGTACCCGCCTCCCTGGATCGGGCCGCCAGGTCGTCGAGGATCTCCACCTTGAACGGCTGGTTGCGCGCCTCGAAGTAGGCGCGGCCCTTGTCGAATGGAACCTCCTTGCGAACGAACGCGTGGTCGGCGGCGACCGATGCGCGCATTCCGTCCTCAATCGCGGCGAGGTCGTCTGGAGTTAGCGGGCGAGGGAGCAGGAAGTCGTAGTAGAAGCCATCGTCGATCGACGGTCCAATGCCCAGCTGCGCGTCAGGGAAGAGCCCGACGACCGCTTCGGCCATCACATGGGCGGCCGAGTGGCGCATCGCGTCGAGATCGGAGTGAGCGCCCGCATCCAGGAGTTCATCCACGGAGCCGCGCTCGACGGCGCCGAAGAACTCCTCGGGTTCCGCGGGCTCGGCTCCGCCTGACTGAGCCGCCTGGATCTGCTGGTCGTTGCTCATCCTGTCAGTCCGCCTTCGCTACCACCACAGCGTAGTTGTCGACCGAACACAAAGCCTCCCGTCCGACAGGACGAGAGGCTTCTCTCGCGGTTCCACCCGCCTTCGCGTCGCCTGGACTCTGCCTGCGTGGCGCCGCGCGCTCAAGCCGCTCTAACGGGCGGATCCCGGGCCGGTTCTCCGGCCACTCGCAGTTGGTGCCTGCGCCGTCGACAATCGCCGTCGCTCTCAGCCGTGGCTGCCGCCACCTCGACGACTCTCTTGGATTCCGCCGGCGAAGCGTGTCCTGCTTCGTCGCGTTGGATATGTAGTTGGTCAGCGCCGCCTGTGCGGGTCCGATGGTGGGCGGTAGAGGACTTGAACCTCTGGCCTCATGCATGTCAAGCATGCGCTCTAACCAACTGAGCTAACCGCCCGGGTGCGCGCCGCATCATAGCGCATCAACTGAGGGCCGGGCCCGGGCTCCGCCCGCGGAGCCGTAAGGGGCGGCGCTGGAGCGGTCAATCCAGCCAGACCTGGCCATCCGCGCGGCTGAATGGCACAGCCGAGTCGGTCTGCTTCGACCAGCTCGAACCGGTTCGAACATAGGTGATCTCATGGATGTCCGTCACGACGCCACTGGCGTCCTCCGTGCCGGACAGCATGGCCAGGCTCGAGCCGTCGAGGCTGAGCGCCAGGTCCCAGACCACCTGTGACGGATCCAGCGACACCGCCCTGGACGGCTCCTGGTCCGCCAGCCAGTCGTCCACCGGCGCGACGTACACTGCCGACTCGGTGGCCGCTGCCAGCGTCCGTCGATCCGGCGACACAGCGAACGTGCGCACGCCGCCCAGCCCGCTCAGCAGCGCCAGCTTGTGTTTCGCGGTGTCGACGACGGCTAGACACGGTATCTGCCGGGCGTCGTCCGAGATCACGGCCACACGCTCAGAGTCGAGCCATGCGACCGACGGTCCAAACGGCGAATCCGGCGCCGGCAGGAGGTCGCCGGTCGACCCGTCCGCCGCCACCACACCGAATGCCAGGCCGCCCGCCTGTGAGACTGCGATCGCGGTGGAGCCCGCGTCGGACCGATCCACGCCCACGATAGCCCCGCTGAGCGGCTTGTTGCCCCACTGCGGAGATATGCCCGCCCCGGGGGTTTGAGGGCTGGTTTCAGCTCGCAACTCCAGCGATGCACCGATCCCGAGGATCAGAGTTTGCTCATCTCTCGCGAGGACGGTGGCACCCGGGACCGGCCACTTCGCGGTCCAGATCCCGCCTGAGTATGTCCATAGCCCAACCCCACCCTGGACGCCATCGGCCAGGACGAGGAGCTGAGGCGCGGACACGCCCGAACCACTGCCCGCGGGCGTGACTGAAGCCCCGGCTGCGTCGGTCGGGCCGACTGGAACGGCGTTGGTCGCCGGAGGCGCGACGGCCCCGCCAGCTGTGGCGTCGGGCGTGCCGACGCCCGACGCGCAGCCCGTTCCCGCCACGGAGAGGCAGAACACGATTGGAAGCAGCTGTCGCCTCCGCCTGGCGACCAGGCTCTCGAACCGCGGCCACGAACCCCGGATCATGCAATCCCCTTTCTGAAGCGGCCCGCGCCCGCCCAACCGGACGGCCGCGGGCCGCTGAATGGCGGGGCCGCCATGACTGGCCTGGCCCCACGGCTTCACTCCACGAAATCTCCGCCGATGACCGTGCCGTCTCCGGCGTCGACGAAGAGGCTCATCAGCCAAACGTCGTTGGCTGCGTCGCCCGATGGCTTCACCTCGGTGACCCAGGCGAGCCGGTACGGGGCCTCGACGCCGTTGATCCTGGCCGGATCGAAGGCCGCGTTGGGCCCGACCCACTCCAGGTCCACCTTCTGGATGGTGTATCCGGAGTTCCGGCCGGCAAACCAGCGGTCGAGGTTCGCGCCGGCGATCTGGCGGGCCGTGGCCGAGCCAATCCGGCTCGCCGGCGCAGCAGCGAGGTCATGTTCCGAACGGGCAACGCTTTGGATGCGCCCATCGGGCCAGACCTGGACGCGCGTCTCGTCTCCACGCACGCGCACACCGTCTTGCGTACGAGTCCAATGGACCGTCCACCCGCCCGTCGCCTGATCGGCCTCGGTCGAGGTGGGGGTTCCGACGGCCAGGCCCGCAGCCACGACCGACCGCTGCGCCGACTTCACGGCGCCATCCTGCGCGACGCGGAGGCCCGTCACGGGAGCGGCGTCCACACGGACGGCGCCGAGAAGACGGCCCTTCGAGTCAAACTGAGTGACCGACTCGACGTTGCCTGCCGAGTCGAGTTCCGTGACTTCGTCGTACTCGGCGTTCTCGAAGCCATCGACCACGTGATGTCCGGCGCGCTTGACGCCGACCGGGAAGCCCAACGCGTCTCGAGTCTCGCCCTCGCGTGTTATGAGCGCCGCGTCCGCACTCGCGTCCAGTGCCACTTCGACGCGAGTCACAGATTCAGCGGCGCTGCCGGGGTCAGAGGGCCGCGGAGCCGCTGCGATGTGGCCGGCCGAGACGGCCAGGCACATCAAGGCCACGATGCCCAGGCCCGCGGCCGACTTGACATTCCTGCTGCTGATTGAAGCTTGCATCTTGGTCATCTCGCCACCGGCCGGAGAGGCGTTCCGCTGTAATAGGGATCGCCCCACCAGTTGGCCTGGAAGGGCTCACTTGAGCTGACGGCCTCGTAGCCGCCAATCCCCGAGGCGTAGGCGAAAGCCGCCGCCAGGGTTCGAGAGCCGGGCGTCCCGCCGTTGACGTAGCTCCAGAACGCCTTCTCGAACCGGAGGCTCGAGCTGTCCCAGGTGTGATAGACGTAGCCCAGGTAGAACTCGTAGTCGGTGGCCTTCTTCGTCTTCTCGATCTGGAACGCGGCCGGCATCGTGCTGGAGTTCGAGCCCAGCATGCAGGTCGACATGATCACGATGTTGTAGAACGACCCCTGAGTGGCGGCTTTGATGGAGCTCGCCCTGACGATGTCCTTGGACGAGTTGCACTTCCCCGAGCCGGGATCCTGGAGGAACCCCGAGTCGATGTTGGGCGCGCCGCTCGCCGCCCAGTAGTTGTCACCGTGGCTGTGCACATACACAGCCCAATCGCTCAGAACGTTGCCCAGGACGGCAGCGCGAGTGAACCCAGATCCCAGAGCTCCTGACACGGGGCCGAAGCCCAGCTTGCCAAGCTGCGTGACGGTCAAGCTGTAGAGCTGCTGTGGATAGGTGTCGTTGACACCCAAGCACGCGACCTTGAACGCGTCCGAGTTGGACCACACGTGAGCGTCGTAGGCTGCGGCGGCCTGACCTGGCGCCGCGACCGTCGTAGCCGCGACGGCCATCGAAACGAGCCACATGAATGCTCGTTTCATGAATTCCTCCCATTCCGGCGGGCGGATCCATTGCCTGCGGCGGGGTCGAGCGTGGCGGGCAGGTGAGCGAATAGGTACAGGCCTGCAAGCACCTCCTTCGAGCTCAGGCGAGTCACCGTCCATGGGGCGACGATCTGGCCCTGGCGCCGTTGGGGCCGCCCCCTCGGGCGGGCACTCGGGCGGTCCCAACGTGCGATGCCGGGACTCTATGCCCCGCCGCTTATCTGCGACTTATCCGGCGATTACCCGCGCCATGGACCGCCGCCGCCTGTTCGGGGTCAGCGTTCCTCTGGAGCGCCCGCCGAGTAGTCCCAGCCCGCGCCTCCGGCCCCGTCGTGCGCCATCTTCTCGTACCGCACCGGGCCGCCTCGCAGGGCGAGGTTCAGCAGCGCCCGTGGCACGACCGCCAGCCAGAATCCGTTGAACAGCGAGACCCGCAATGCGCGGCGTGCTCGCTCGGCGCCACCCAATGCTCCACCGTCGGCCGCTCTCTCCCAGCGCAACGCGTCCCAGCCCAGGCCGCCGCTGACCCCCAGGTAGCCGGCCAAGAGCGCGACCACCGACCGCTTGCGGCCAGTCACCACTGCCGCAGCCGCCGCGCCGGCCACTACCGCCGGAACGGCCAGCTGACCGACGTACGCAACGAAATCCAGCCGCGCGCTGGCCGACAGCCGGGTGCTGGAGATCACGGCCGGTCCGTGCTCGAGAGCGCGCCTGAAGCCCCCCTCGGCCCAACGTAGGCGCTGCCGCCACAGCCCGGAGAGACTCCGCACCGGTTCCTCCCACACTTCCGCGTCGATTGCCCACGCAACTCGCTCGCCGGTGAGCGCCGCTACCCGGCTCGAGAGATCGATGTCCTCGGTCAGCGCGGCCGCCCTCCAGCCTCCCGCCGCGGCCAGCAACTCCCGCCTGATCATGATCCCGTTGCCTCGGAACTCGGAGCAGCCGCCCATCGCCCAGCGACCTCGGTTGAGCTCGCCGTCCAGGGTCTGCTCATCGGCCTGAGCCCCGGCCAGCCAGCCGCTATCGGCGTCGAGTATTCGGCGCCTGGCAGTCACCGCGTTCGCACCTGCTGCGAAATAGCCCGCAGCACGGCGCAGGAAGCAGGGCTCGATCCGCGCGTCGGCATCGAGGACCAGGATCACGTCTCCGCGGCAGACATCGGGCTGTGCGGCGGCCAGGGCCGCGCCCTTTCCGTCCGGGAGGCCGTCGCCTTCTCGCCGGATCACGCGTGTGACCCTCTCGATCCCGAAATCCCGAGCTGCCGCCGCCACGACCTCTCCGCTGCCGTCGAGCGAGCGGTCATCCACGACGATCAGCTCGAAGAGAGGCTCCCCGTCCGGCGATCGGTGGTCCTGGCGGGCCACGTCGCGCACCAGCCGCGGCAGCACGTCGGCTTCGTCACGCGCTCCGACCAGCACCGTGAACGTGGGCGGCGTCGCAAGGGCCTCGAGGGCCGCCGCCGCCGACTCCGGCGAGATGGGCGGCCGGCGCGTCGCGATTGCCATCGGCACCGCGCACCCAATGGCGACCCCGGCAGTGCCGAGCGCGACGAGTCTCCCAAACCCTGGCCGGCTCATCGCAAGTCCCACCGAGACTCCCCCTGCGAGGATCCCCGCCGCGGCCACCCGCCAGGCGAGCGGCGTGGCCGTTACGTCCTTGGGTGTCGGTGCAGATGCCCTCACGCCGTCCGTCCCGCGGCGCGGCCCGTCATCGTGGGACCCGGGTCCCGTCTCGACCAGGCTCCGGAGCGATCAAATTCGTGCCGCCGGCCATCTCGGCCGGCACGATCGCCACGCTCATCGGGTCGACGGGTGCGCCGGTTGGCGGAGTGCTGGCCCGCGCCTCCGCCTCGGACGGCAGCAGCGCGCCGCGCCTGACGACGCTCGCGATCCCCCACAGGCAGACGATGATGGCAACGACCAGGATCACGCCCTCCGTGCCGACGAAGTCGGCCACGGGGGCCACGATGATGATGGGCGCAAGGCTGGCTATCGATACCAGCATGTTCAACACGCCGAACACCCGGCCCCGGACGTCCTCAGGCAGCTCTTCCTGAAGCTGGGTTTGCGAAGCTATCGAGACGATGGCGAACGCAAAGCCAACCAGGAAGGCGATGACGACAACCAGGGAAAGCACGGAAACGACACGGCTGGACTCCGCTATCTGAGCCGCGACGTTGTCCTCCAGGAAGCGCGAGATTGGGCCGGCAAACGAGAGAATCGCCAGCAGGATGCCCATGGTGATCATCCCCGCCTCGATGGTGCGTCGCCGCGGCAGCCGGTGCCCGTACGCGTTGAGAGCGACGATTCCGGCCACGACCCCGAGCCCGAGAGGCAGGACCACGACCACGAAATCCTTGGTTCCGAGGTCCAGCGTGGTCGTCGCGAACTTGGGCCCGAGGACCCCCAGGATGCCGATGAGCGCACCCGTGATCCCAAGGTAGGACAGCGACCACCCCACCGAACGATGGTCGCGGATGTATGCCAGTCCCTCGGTCAGCTGTCCGAACATCGTCTCGACGGCGCGCTCGGCGTCTGCGACGGCCTGCCCCTTGGTGGCCCTGTCGCCGCCCACGGGAGGCGACGACGGCAGTGTCCAGCAGAAGCCCGCGGCCACGAAGTACAGGACGGCGACGATCACGATCAGCGCTTGCGGGCTGGCGACGGCTACGAGGAAAGGCCCGACCAGGGCGAAGCCAAGGGCGAAGGCGGCGTTCATCGTGAGGGTGAAGAGGCCGTTGGCCGCGAGGAGCTGGCGTCGGGGCACCAGGAAGGGGATCATCGACGCCTCGGCCGGGCCGAAGAAGGTCGTGACCGTCGCCACGAAGATCATCAGCAGGTACAGCAGCGCCAGGTTGCTGTGGACGAGGACGATCGCCAGGAACGCCAGGCCGCGAAGCACGTTGGTGACGAGAAGCATGTGGCGCTTGTCCACGCGATCGACGAAGACGCCGGCGATCGCCGAGAAGACGATCGCCGGGACGAGGAAGCTCAGCAGGAGGGCGCCCACGGCCGTTGAGGAGGCGGTCTGAGTTGTGATCAGGATCGTCAGGCCGTAGATGACCATGTTGCCGCCGACCTGGGTCGAGAGCTGGGCCAGCCACAGCAGCAGGAACGGCCGATTCCGCAGGACTGCCAGGGCGCTCGATTCCTGAACCGGCTCCACCTCAGTGGCGCGTCTGGCGTCAGCCCTGGAGCGCGGCGCGCTCACGACGCCTGCCTGTCGCGCGGCGCGGCCTGGGATGTTCATCGCCCGCTCTCGCCGGCTGCAGGCGAGTCGTGGGCATCGCGAGCGGTAGGGGCAACGGCCCGACTCAATGCCAGGTCGCCCCGGGCCACGAACCCGGTTGACCGCCGCTCGACCGTCCGGCGATCGAGCAGGACGTGGCGGCCGCAGCCCTGGCAGCGCAGGCCGATATCGGCCCCGAGGCGGTCCACGAGCCACTCGTGCCCGCCGCACGGGTGCGACCGACGCAATCGGACGACGTCCCCGAGCCTGAACTCGACGACAGCCTGATCAGTGGACGCCACTGTTCTCGACCTGTGCTGAGCGGAAGGGCGCGCGCTCCATAATGGCCGCTCAGCCTATCAGAGCCGAGCCAGGCCGTGGCGGCCGATCAAGCCAAGTTCGGTGGCCTCGGGCGTGGCGACGTCCGGATTGGCGCCTCGCAGCGTCTTCAAGGCGCCCCTCGCGACGAACGGCGGCGCGACACCGCCACTCCGACCAGGACGAGCGCCACGGCGACCACTGCCGCGCCGATTACGTAGACGATCGCCGGGGCCCCCTTCTGCGACTGACCGGTGCCTCCCGTGTTTGGGCTCGCACTCGCACCCAGCGGCGCGGTTGATGCCGGGACCTGCGTCGGAGGCGAGGTCGACCCGGCCGCTCCCGAACTCGTCCAGTCCGAGGGGACCGGGCCGGTCGGTTCCGGCTGAGGACCGAAAGACGCCAGGGCCGTGCCTCCGTTGGCCTTCGGCCAGGCCTTGTCGAACGCATCCGTGGAGATGCCGATCGCGGTCTTGAAAGCATCATCGTCGGACGCTCCCGTGCCGTACGCCTTGACCAGCTTGTCCAGATCGGCCTGGCCGTAGGTGCGCACGAAGTAGTCCACCGCCGACACCGACTCGGCGTACGCCAGGTAGAACCCTTGCTGGCTCGTCGGGAACTCGCCGCTCAAGGCCGCCAGCGGCATGAGCGTGCCGTCTGAGACTGCCTGCGCGACCAGTTGCTTGTCCGAGCTGTCGAACCCCTGAGAGACGTAGACGGCGATCCCCTCGTTCAGCCAGCGCGGAGGGTCGTGATAGGGATTCTGGGTGATGTCGCCGAACACCACGTGTGTCAGCTCGTGGGGCACCACGGTCGAGGCGTACGAGAGGTCGCCGGGCGCTATCAGCGCGAATAGCGTCCTCGTGTCCGGGTTGGCCTCGCCGCCCACGTTGTCACGCGTGCCGGGGCCGAGCGCGTCGTAGAAGGCCGTCTGATCGGCGTAGACGAAGAAGTCGATCGGGGCGGTCTCGTTGAAGCCCAGGAAAGCGGACGCTTTGGCGATCCCATCCTCCCCCATCTGGAGCGCCTGCTTGGCAAACGTGTCGTCGCCCTCGTACCAGTGCAGCCGGACGATCCCCCCGACCATCGTCTGCCATTGGAACCTGTCGTCGGCGTACGTGACCCGTATGTCGGGCCCGGTCGCCACCGTGCCGTCCGCCAGGACAACCTCGAAATGGGCCATGAGTTGGGTGTTGGGCTGCATCTCTCCGGACGAGGTATCCAGCAGATAGTCGAAGCTGCTCGCCCCCGGGTTCTCCAGCTGGATCACGGACGGTCCGTAACCGCCCGGATAGGTGATTACGATGTCGACCTCGCTGAAAGTGCCGCCACCTGTGTACGGCTGGGTGAAGTCGATCCCCTTGCCGAACGTAGAGGTGGCCGTCGGCGTCCCGAACGTGATCGACGCGCCGAGAACCGCCGCCGCGCTCGACCCGATCGCAGCCCAGGCGGCCACCGCCGCCACCAGCGCGACGCGGACCATCCTGTGGCGCACCGACAGCATCACGAGCCGCTCCCCCATGCCAGGCTGGCGTACCGCATCAGGCCCTGCCCGTTCGTGACCGCCCCCAGAAGGTTCGATTTCGCCAGCGAGTAGCCCCCGTCGTAGTCGACTGGGATCACCGGCGCCTGGTCGAGAACGACCGCCTGGGCCCCATCCAGCGCTTGCTGCATGGACGCCTGGTCGCCCGCCGCCAGCGCCTGGTCAATGTCGTTGTCGAAGTCGCTCGAACTCCACCGCCCGAAGTTGTTCGTCTTTCCGGTCCCGAGCAGAAGCCCAAGGAAGTCGTTGGCCCCGGGATAGTCGGCCACCCAGTCCATCTCCCAGAAGGCCGGCGGGTTAGTCAGCAGTTCCTCGTTATACGAGGCAAAATCGCGCGTCTCGTAGCCGATGTCGATCCCGAGATTGTCGTGGAGCTGGCGCACGATGGCCTCGTCGAGCGGGGCGCCAGCGGTGACCAGCGTGATCTTGGGAAACCCGACGCCATTCGGATAGCCGGCCGCCGCAAGCTCCGCCCTGGCCTGGGTGAGGTTGAAGACCGGCCCGAAATCGGTGGCGCTGTGCCCCGGCACGTCCGGCGGAACCATCCCTGTGGCGGGCTGCATCAGCGGGTCGGCCTGCAGGGCGATGATCCCTCGCCAGTCGATCCCCATCTGGAAGGCGCGTCGAACGTGAACGTCCGAGAACGGCGGCCGCGACGTGTCGAAGCCGTAGAACTCCACCGAAGGCGATTGGTCCACGTGCAGCAACGGCCCGAGCGTCTTGTCGTACGCGATCCACGACGCGTCGTCATAGGAGATCGGCGTGTAGTCGAGCGTGCCGCTCTCGAAGTCGGAGACCGGGCTGTCGCCGCCGATGGAGAAGAGCTGGTGCACGGTCGCGATCGAGGGCGTTCCGGCCCAGTAATGGCGGTTGGCGGTCAATGTGACCTCGGTGTCGGTCAGACCGCTCAGGATGTACGCACCGCTGCCGACGAACCCGTTCGGCGTGAGGGCGTTCGGGTTGGAATCGATCGTCGGTGGGACGACGGCCAGGGTAGGGCTCGCCGCGATGGCAGGGAATTCCGGCGACGGGCTCGTGAAATCAACCTCGATCTGGTCGTCGCCGATCGCAGACAACCCGACCGCCGACTTTGCCCCGCTGCCTTCACGGTACGCCTGAGCCCCGACGACGTCGTCCAGGAGCGAGGCAAGCTGGCTCGGCTGAGCAGGATCCAGGACGCGCATCCAGCTCGAGATCACGTCGGCTGCAACGAGGGGCGAGCCGTCTGAAAAGACCAGGCCGGATCTGAGGTGGAAGACCAGTCTCTCCCCGCCGTTCGAGCTCTGCCAGCTGTCCGCGAGGGCCGGCTGCACATTCCCGGCCGTATCGATCGCGGTCAAAGACTCGAAGAGCTGGGCCACGACCTGGGCGCTGTCCATGTCGGACTGAACCGCGGGGTCGAGCGAGGACGGCTCGCCACCGAAAATGGTAACCGAGCCGGTGGAGGATCCGGAAGGCCCCGAACTGCGTCCGGGACCCGTCTGCCCGGAACCGGTCTGCCCGGAACCGGTCAGGTAGGTCCCTCCGGCGATGGCCACAACGAGCGCGAGAGCGATGCCGGCCGCGACGATCGAAGGCCGGCGCCGGCCGGAACCAGGAGGAGGCGCGGGCCAGACATACATCAGCGAACGAGCCACCAGGCGAGGAAAGTGCCGTTCCGGCCGTCCACCTGGAACGGCCTCTCAATCGGCACGGGCCGCGGAGGGGGGGCCACGCGCCAGACGTATCCCTGCCCGGAGAACCGACCGATCAGGGCTGCGATGCAAAGAAGGCGGCGCACCCCGGGAGTATAGGCGGCAGAGGACTTGTTGCCTGCCCGAGCCAGGGCTCCCCAGGGCGACGCCAGTGATCCCTCCGGCGCCCGGGCCCCGGCTTCGCTATCCGGCCGCCGGCGCCGCAGGGACGAGACGCTGGACGGCGGCTCCGGCCAGCGCTGCCAGGTGGTCGAGCATCCGGAGCCGCTCGGGGGAGACCACGGCTGCGGCAGGAAGTGCCACTCCGATGAGGCCAGAGACGTGGCCGTCGACCGGTATGGGGAGGCCCAGCAGTACCCCCTTTCCGTTCTCGTCCTCCGTGAGCACACTGGCGCTAGACCACAACCGGCCCCAGAAGCCCTCGTCGCGACGGATCGGCGGCCCGGTCCCCTCGAACCTGCCCATTCCCGCCAGCTGGCGCATCAGCGTCGACTCGGCGCCGGCGGACGAGTCGCGCACCTCCTCTGCGAGGGCGACCAGCCCATCGCGCGCGCCGACGATGGCGGCCGCGTGGCGGAGGGTCACCCGCGCAACCTCATCCGCGCTGGAGGCCATCAGAAGGTCCCTCGCGGCGTCCAGAATCGCTCCCGGAACTGCCTCCGGCGCGGCCTCTGCCGCGCTCCTGCCGCGCGCTGCCCGGTGCCGCTTTGCCTGGTACAGGGCCGCATCCGCGGCGCTGACGAGATCCGCCTTGCCCGGCCCGTCGGCGGGCCAATGGGCCGCCCCTACGGACGCGCCGAAAGGCAGACCCGCGCCTCCGACGGGCGAAACCCGCACGGCCTCTCGCACGGCCACGCGCACGCGACCGGCTACCTCCTCGGCGTGGTTGCTGCTAGCGCCGAGCAGTAGGAGGGCGAACTCATCGCCGCCATATCGGTAGGCCCGGTCGTTCTGGCGAATGGCGCCCACGATCGCCTTAGCCACCGTCTCAAGTAGCGCGTCTCCGGCCGGGTGGCCGTACGTGTCGTTGAACGACTTGAATGAGTCCAGGAACCCTCGAACGGCTGGCCAGACTCCAGAGCGGAGCTGCGGCTCTCCATTCCCGGCTCATTGTGACCAGTGGGCTCATCGACGCCAGCCACCGAGAGGGCATCCCCCGGCCGTGGGGGTTCCAGGGTAAGACTCCCGTTGCGGCTAGCTGCGCTCGATGGGAGCCACGCGCGTCGCACCCGGTCGCTCCGTGTCAGCCGACTCGGCGAGCGGAGCCCCGTCGAGCGTCTCCGGGGCGTGGTAATGACCCTCGTCCGCGGTGTCGTGCCGGTGCGAGTGGCTGATCGGACCGTGCCGGTGGAGGTGTTCGTGGATCAGATTCGCCCGAACGAGCAGGTCCGTGTCCGCCAGGATCGCAGCCGGATCGCCATCCGCCACTACTCTCCCCTGCTCATTCAGAACCACGGCCCGATCGGCGATCAGGGGCACTATGTCCAGTTCATGAGTTGCGACGACGAGCGTCCGGCCCGCCGCCCCGAGACGCTGGATCAGATCAACGAGAACCCACTTGGTCCGCGGGTCAAGTGAGGCTGTGGGCTCGTCCAAGAGGAGAACCTCCGGACGGAGCGAAAGGACGGAGGCGATCGCTGCGCGCTTCTTCTCGCCGCCCGAGAGCTCGAAGGGCGCCCTGTCCGCCAGGTGGGCGATCTCCATCGCCGCCAAGGCCTCGTCGCAGCGCTCGCGTACCTCCTCCGTGGTCAGGCCCAGCTGAAGCGGCCCGAACGCCACATCGTCGAGGACAGTTGCGCTGAAGAGCTGGATGTCCGGGTCCTGGAAGACCAGTCCGACCTGGCGGTGGAAGGTGAAGGCCTCCTGGCCGGCCGCCACGGCCGCGACGTCGCAGCCGAGGGCCCGCATCGTGCCGCGGGATGGGGCGGCAATGCCATCGAGGAGCTTCAGCAGGGTCGACTTGCCGCTTCCGTTGGCACCCAGCAGGACGACACGCTCGCCCGGCCAGATGTCCAGGTTGAGGCCATCGAGGGCGGTTTGGCGGCCCGAATAGACGTATCCGACCTCTCGAAGGCTGAACAGCGGTTCGCCCGGCCCCACAGCCTCCCGCCTCGGCTCGCCGGCCGCCGAATCGACATCTCGGCCCTTCACGCCACGACCCGCGACGCGAGCACGGCGGCAACACCGAACGCCCCCGTGGCGCCAAGAGCCAGCCAGTCGGCCGCCCGCATTCGGTAGGTGCTGTACACACGCACTTCCCCGGTAAAGCCGCGCGCGAGCATGGCCGCGTACACGTCGTTGCTCATCTTGAAGGCGCGGCTCATCAGGTTGCCCATGGTGCCGGTGATCCAGCGGCGCTGCTCTCCGCCGCTCGTCCGGCCCACCACGCGGCTCTTGCGGGCCAGGAGCATCCCGTTCGCCGTGTGGAGGAACAGGAAGATGTAGCGGTAGGTCATCGAGAGGACGAGAACGAAGACCTGCGGCGTCCGGAGCGCGCGAAGGCTCTTCAGAACGTCCGCCCACGGGGTCGTGACGACCATCAGGACGGCCAGAGAGACTGATACTCCCACCCGGCTGACGAACAGCACGGCTCCGGCCAGGCCGTTCCAGGAGGGAGCCAGATGAGCCGGGCCGAGCGCGAGGTCGAAGACCCTGTCTCCCGGCACGAAGAAGATCGCCGGCACGACTACGATCCCCGCGAAGAACGGGATCCCGAGCCAGACGCGCTTGACGAAGAAGCCGAACGGAACGCGGCTCGCCCGCGCCGCCGCGAGGGTCGCCGCATACAGGAGAGCGAGCCCGACGACCGAGCTTGCCAGGCTTGCCGCGAGGATCGCCGTGAGGAAGCCGACCAGTTTCGCCCGGGGGTCGCGTCGCTGCAGCCATCCATCCGAGCGAGCGTGCCGCTCGGTGAAGATCGCATGCTCGATGTTGGCGGTGATGCCGCCGACAGTCTGCTCCAGCCAGCCGATGCGTCCGTTCGGTGCCGGGCGCCCGGCAAGGACGGCGGTCACGAGCCGGCTTCCGCCGCCGTCGGGGCATGCCCGGCTGAGCGACGGAGCAGACGAGCGACCGTGTAGGTGACGCCGCCGACCGCGAGTATCCCGATGATGCCGGCGATCTCGTAGCCGATGGCGGCGTGCCAGAGCGGTGCGTTCGCATCAGAGAAGAAGGGCAGCGGTACGTTGTACCCGCCGAATGGAGCGCTAAAGATGCCCGAAAGGCTCTGCAGGCCCGAGGGCACGTATCCGAACGCAGCCTTGACGTTCTCGGTGCCGCCTTCGCCGTAGGCGATCCCGGGAGCGATGAGACCCAGCGGAGCGATCACGGCGATCGTCACGAAGGTCGTAGCGATCCGTTTGACGTTGCGCGGCAAGAGCAGATAGGTGGCTGGTATCAGGATGGCGCCGATCAGGGCGGTCACCACCAGCATCGTGGCCACCGACGGCCAGTCGACCTGCGACAAGTCGGCACCGAACATGCGGTTGGGGTTCCCGCCGCCCTCGATCAGACCGATGGCGGCCAGGGCCACGACGGCGGCAGCGACCGCAGCCGCCACCAGCTGCCAGAGCGGGCGCTGGACGGGGGTGCCTTCGGCGGCCGCGTCGGGGGCGAAGATTCCCTTCAGGCTCGTCAGATACTCGGGATGCCGGCGCTGCAGGTACGCCACGCCCAGACCCGTGATCAGACCCTCCACGATCGAAGCGCCGAAGGCGTGCGCGGCAACCATCGCCGGGATCGCCTCGGACAGACCGTACGGGCTGTAGAGAGCGTGTCCGTTCTGGGAGAAGAAGATCGGCTCGATGCCCAGTTCGACGCCCACCGTGAACGCCGCGACGGTGATGCCCACGTAAGCACCGATGCCCGCGGCCACGGCTCGCCGCGTCGACAGCACCGGCGATCCCGCGGCGAGGAGGCGGTATGTCCCGTAGCCGACGAAGGGCAGGATGATCGCCATGTTGAGGCAGTTGGCGAATATGGCCAGCACGCCGCCGTCACCGAAGAAGAGCGCCTGAATGATGAGCGCCGTACTGACGGCTATGCATGCGGCCCATGGTCCAAGGACGACGGCAACGAGCGTCCCTCCTACTGCGTGGGCCGTGGTCCCCCCCGGAACCGGCACGTTGAACATCATGATCGTGAAGCTGAAGGCCGAGAATATCGCCAGCAGCGGCACGGTCCTGTTGTTCAGGACCTTCTTGACCTTCTGAGTCGCGACCGCCCAGACCGGGACGGTCGGAAGGGCCAGGGCAAGGGAGACAGCCGGCGCCAGGTAGCCGTCGGGAATGTGCACGTGGCCCTCCACCTGTTCCGCCTGCCGCTACACTTTGCTATTGCAACGAGTTGCGGCTGACACAAGTCTACGGCCTCGGGCCGATGCGCGACAATCGGGGCGCAGAAAGGACCGCCCAGTGCCACAACCAGAGACGAACGCCAGCGCCGGCGAGGCCGCCGTGAGCCCGTGGGATGGCGCCGCCGATCGGATCAGAGCCGGCGGACTGCGCTGGACCCCTCAACGCCGCACGCTGGTCGAAGTCCTGCGAGAACGCGAAGGGCACGTCACCGCCACGGAGTTGATCGCGCGCTGCCGGGAGCGCGATCAGACGACGACCCCCTCAACGGTGTATCGGACTCTCGACCTGCTCGAGGACCTGGGGCTTGTGAAACACGGCCACGGGCACGACGGCCGCGAGGAGTACCACATCCTGCCCCAACAGGTCCACGGTCACCTGTACTGCGTGGGCTGCGGTATGACCTGGGAGATCCGGCCCGAAACCGCAGCCGTCATCGTGGACGCGCTCGCCTCCCAGCTGGGCTTTGACGTGGATCTATCGCACGTGACGATCTCGGGACGCTGCGCAGGCTGTCACGGCTGACGCGCCCGCCTGGCCGCTCAGTACGGAACCACCAGGAGCCATTTCCCGTCACGACCGGGATAGTGGCCCTCCGGCCTCTTCCAGGGGAGGTAGTTCTTCGCCATGGCGGTCATGTCGCGGAAGGTGTCCGGGGGCAGCGTCTGGCCCCAGATCGAGCTCAAACGCGGGTAGAACGGGTCCACGATGTACGCGCCCGTGACGGTGAAGAATCCGGGGTAGTAGCGCGGGTCATAGGTCGACTGGAACCCGGTCATCACCCAGGCGTGGGCGCCCTTCCATGCGAGCAGTCCCACGGGCCGGTTCGTCTTGCGCAACGCCGTAGCGGCGTCGTCCATCGCCTGGTTCAGGGAATCGTCAATAAGCAGCTTATAGTGGCCGCCGCCCAATTGGGTCATTGTGATGGCCCAGCCAGCAGGACCGTAGCCGCCGTTGAGGCTGTCCGACTTGGTGGTGTTGGCGATGATGGTGTTGCTGATCACCACCTGGTGCGCCGGCGTCAGGTTAACGTTCGGTCCGATGATGTTGAGCATGTTCTGCACTGCGCCGGCCATGCAGGCTTCCTTGTCGTGCTGCGAGATGAAGGTGCCGGCCTTGTAGATATCCATGCTGAAGGGGCCCGGCGTCGGACTGGGAGTAGGACCCGCGGGAAAGGACGGCCATGTGAAGGGCGTGCCCGTCGGGTCCGGCGTCGCCGAATCGGTCGCTGTGGGCGTCTCGGTCGGCGCGGGGGCGACAGCGATCGTAGACGGCATCGCCGCAGGGCCATGGGCGGCCGCTGTTCCGACTGCCACCCAGGCCGCCGACGCGAGCACTACGCATAAGGCCGCGTAGGCTCCAACCCCAATCAGAGCCCGCCATCGTGGCTTCGACCGCCGCGCCATCAAACCCATTTCCTCCGCGTCGTCCCGTTTGCCGCGTCCGCGGCCCTGCCGAATGACGCGGCGACCCAGGACTGCGTGACGGACAGCCGTGCGCTGAACCGCCAGACTTAGGATACGCCGACCCGACCAGGACCGGCCAATACCGGCCAGTTGGAGCGTCGGCCGTGCCCGCGACCGCGCTCAGGCAACCCCGCCGCCGGCGGCGTCAGGAGAAGAGCACCGTCCCAAAGACGTGCCGCCGCCCCAGCGCGGTAATCGGGTCGTCGAAGTGAACGTCGCCGGAAGGCTCGCGCTCGTACGTGCAGAGAACGACCGTCGGGTCGCCATCGCGGTGCTCCAGGCCGATGGCTATCGCCTCGGTCAGCCCGCCGCCCTGCTCCTTGGGCACCAGCGCGTCCCAGCACACCGCGCACGCCTTGATGGTCCCGGCCCGTGCCTGCAGGCGGAACGTCGCATACAGCGAATCGATGATCAGTGGATTGGACGGGTCCCTCAGCGTGGGCGCGACGTCGATCACGGCCAGCTGGCCGCTCGCCGCCAGCCGGGCGCCGAAGGGCCGGAACTCGCCTGTATCCTCGATCATCTTCTCGGCGAGGCCGAGCACGGGCGTCAGCAGTTCGTTGAAGTCCGTGCGAATGCTCGGTTCCATGCGTCTCTCCTGCGCCTGCGCGGCCGGCCGGCCGGCCCTCAGCCGACCAGACTGCCTCCACGGAAGGAGTCGGCAGAGGAGGGCGGCCCTCAAGCCGCCTGCGTCTCTCGCACCCCGTATCGCAGGACGAGGCAGGCTCCGCATGCCGCCGAGGCCATGCCCGCAGCGAAGAGCGGCCAAGGGAACCAGCCCGGCAGACCGCCGGCCATGATGCGCGGCGCGTCGGCCGTGAAGCTCAGCACCACGAGCAGGCCGCCGACCAGTCCGAGACCGACCTCGCGCCGCCCTGCGCGAAGAGCCGCTCCCCTCTCTGCCCGGCGGGCTGCCGTCAATCCAAAGCCAACCAGAGCGGCGCTCACGGCCAGGGGCGCCCAGACCGGCCCTATCCACGGCACCGGGATGAGGAAGAGCACGTCCCAGGTGCCCGGCGAGTGGGGCCAGCCCACGAAGATCCACAGCCACACGTAGTAGAAGACATCCCAAACGCCGAATGCGACCGCGCCCCAGGCCATCCGCTCGAGCCACGTCCGGCCCGTCAGCCAGCCAATCCCCCCGAGCATGATCAGGGTGGCGAACTCACGCCCCACCTCTATCGCGGCGAGGTCGCCGACCATCTCAGGGCCGCGCAGCGGGAAGAGCTGGTCGGGCGTGATGCCCAGTGCTCGCTGCAGATAGACGACGACGGCCGCTTCCATGTAAGCCATGGCGACCGCGAACACGATCACGGTGATGGCGCGTGCACGGAACACCATGGACTGCTCCCGCTGCCCCTCCCAGGTCCGACGGGGTTTGGCGCCCCCGGCCGGACTCGAACCGACGACGCCCGCCTTAGGACGGCGGCGCTCTGTCCACTGAGCTACGGGGGCCCGTGCCGATGTTACCGCGTCCGAGGCCAAAGGCGGACGGGCCGGGGGCACCTCAGGACGACGCCGGTGTCACACGCTCGCCTCGAAGTGGTAGCGATCGCGGTCGCGTACGAGGCGACCGACCGGATGAAATGGCTCGTGCGATAGCACGATCGTCCAGCCCTCGGCGGAAGCGCGGGCAAACAGCGATGCCTTGACCAGGACCGAGTCGAGCGGGAAATCGTCGAAGGCGGTGACCCAGCGCGGGTTCGCGCTCCAGGGCCGCATGAACAGGTCGCCGAGGAAGGCGATCGTCTCGTCTCTGCCACGGATCAGCACGCCCTGATGACCGGCCGAGTGGCCGCCGGTCGGTATGACGCTGACGCCCGGCAGAATCTCGGCCTCGCCCTCCACGATGCCGCCCAGCCCGAGATCGCGCACGAGCCGCAGTTCCGGCTGGTCGTAGGCGGCCACGAGTCGCGCGTTGTCGCCCATGGCGATCTCCCATTCCGCCAGCTGGGCCACGAAGCTCGCCCGGGGAAAGGCAAGCCCACCGTCTGCCTGCAGTACGCCGCCGGCATGGTCGAAATGTAGGTGGCTCACCACCACGGCGTCGACCGAGGCGGGGTCGAAGCCGGCTTTCTGCAGCGCCGGAACGATCCACAGTCCCTCGTAGGCGCGCATTGCCCTGACCTTGTCGCTGATCCGGTCCCCGATTCCGGTCTCGACAAGCACTCGACCGGCGGGCGTCTCCACCAGCAGGCAGTTGAGGGCCTGCAGGATGCGGTGCTGCTCGTCGATCTCCTGGGCCACCAGGTCGTTCCACATCATCCGTGGCACGACGCCCAGGAGTGCGCCCGCGTCCGAGCGGAAAGCGCCGGCCTGGATGAGCGCGACTCGAGTCCCTCCGCCGAGGTCGGCCGACCAGTCGACGGCGTCGTTGAGCGTCGTCATTGCTTCCTCCTGGGCGCCGAGGGGGTTCGGCGACCGCGCTCGAAGTCCTCGAAGAATGCCGAGGCGGTGGGCTCCGCCTGACCCTGGTATTTCGACCCCAGGCCTGCCGAGCCGTACGGTCGTTCGACTGGGCTCGACATCGTCAGGAAGCTGATCTGCCCGATCTTCATCCCGAAATAGAGCGCGATCGGAAGCGTGGCGACGTTCGAGAGTTCCAGCGTGAGCTTGCCCTTCCAGCCAGGGTCGACATACCCGGCGGTCGAATGGATGAGCAGGCCCAGCCGTCCGAGCGACGACTTGCCCTCCAGGCGAGCCACTAGGTCGTCCGACAGCTCGACCCACTCGAGCGTCTGGCCGAGCACGAACTCGCCGGGGTGCAGCACGAACGCCTCGTCGTCCCCGACGGCCAGCAGCTCGGTCAGGTCGGGTTGGGCCGTCCGGACGTCTATGTAGGGATAGCGGTTATTGCGAAAGACCCGGAAGCTGCGGTCGAGGTGCAGGTCGACCGAAGACGGCTGCAGATCCGCCCGATCGTACGGGTCGATCTTGATTCGGCCGACCTCCAGGGCTCCGGCGATGTCGCGGTCGGAGAGCACGCTCACTTGACCGCGGCTCCGCTTTCGCGCTGGGCGTAGAGGTTATCGACCTCGCGCTTCAGGGCCTCGAGGTCCTCGAAGCTCTGGTAGACGCTGGCGAATCGGATGTAGGCGATCTGGTCGATGGCCCGCAGCTTCTCCATGGCCAGCCGGCCGACATCCGAGGATTCAACCTCCGAGGAACCCGACGCGCGAAGCTCGGCCTCGATCTGGTCCGCGGCGCGGTCCGCGGCGTCCTCCGCGACCGGGCGGCGGACCAGGGCCTTGCGGAGCCCCACCACCAGCTTCTCGCGGTCGAATTCCTCGCGGGACCCGTCGCGCTTGAGGATGACCAGACGCGGGGCCTCGATCCGCTCATTGGTGGTGAATCGGGCCGAGCAGGCCGAGCATTCCCGGCGACGCCTGATGCTGACCTCGTCCAGGTCCCGTGAGTCAATGACCCGGGTTTCGCGTTCGCCGCATCGCGGACAGCGCATCGGCTCCGTCTCCTCCGCCACGGTGCCCGTGGTCTGCGGTGGAGGATATCACCGCGCATCGGTCAAGCCGGCGCGGCCGGCCAGCTCAGCCGCCCCAGCTCGACCGACCGGCCTGGGAAACCTGCACTATCGTCTCGCGCCGCTCGCGGATCGCCTCGCGGGCATGGACCAGATTGAGGTAGCCCCGTTTCACGGAAGTCTCCCCCTCGCCCCAATCAACGCCGGAAACGTCCGCCAGCAGCTCCCCTCCATGTGCGACCAGATCTATCGCCCTCTGGGCTCGCTCCATGTCGGCTGCCAGCGCCGCCGCCGTGGTCGCCCACGCTCCGCTTCGGCTGAGCGCCATGGCATCCTGGATGTAGCGTCGCAGGGCATCCTGCGCCGCGGCCATTTCCGGCTCGGCGTCCTGGGGCGCGATCTTGCGCCGCCGCATCTCGTCCACTACGACGAGCAGCTCGCCCAACAGGGTCTCGGAACGGCGTGCCATCTCGGCCGCGGCAACGCCCGATGCGGTTTCGCGCCGGGCCCGGCCACCCGCGACCACCACTCGCCAGAGCAGCCACAGCACGGCGGCGCCCATGATGAAGAAGATCACGAGTGGTAGAACGACCCTGGCTTCGGGCACGGCGTGGTCCTTCTTTGGGAAGCGCGCCGCTAAATGTAGCGACCGATCCCGGCCACGACCCGCCCCAAGATGAACCCGCAGCTCGCCCCAAACGTACTACCCCGACCTTCCCTCCGAGGCGCGATAGCGCGCGGGATTGGGCGTCCCAGGCCGCTCAGGGACCGTACCGGCGCGGTGGAATGCGGCCACCGGACCCGCGAGGTGGCGGGCTGAGTATCCGACCGGCGACCCTGGCGCCCCTCGGAGCCCTCGCATCCCGACCCGGGCCCGCCTCCGGCGCACGTTGCCAGGCATCGGCCTCCCCGCCCGAGCGCGAGAGCAGCTTGATGCCGCGCACTGCGGCCGAGGGATCCACATCCCGGACCATGTCGTAGACCGTGAGGGCCGCCACGGCCGCCGCTGTCAGGGCTTCCATCTCGACGCCGCCCGGGCCGATCGCCGCCGTCTCCACGCGGATGCGGATCAGGCCGGCGGCCCGGTCCGGAACGCCGCGAACGAGCAGATCCGTCAGAGCCACGGGGTGGCAGAGCGGGATCAGGTCGCTGGCACGCTTGCCGGCCATGACGCCGGCCAGCTCGGCAACGCTCAGGACGTCGCCTTTGGGGTTCGTGCCGTCGACTATGGCACTCAGCGTCTCCTGCGACACGGCGACCTCGGCCTCAGCGACCGCGCGTCGGGCGACGACCGGCTGTTCGGTCACGTCTGCCATTCGAGGCCTGCCCACTCGATCGACACGCCCGCCCCGCCGCCGCTCCGCGCGCGAACCGTCCTCGAAAGCGCTCTCTCCCGGCTTCCCGTCGGAACTCATCAGGCCCTCACCTATCCATGCTCATCGGTCGCCGGACTCGTCCGAGGAGGAATCCGTGGCATCCTCGGGTCCCTCCGGCGGACCCGGCGGCGGCGGCCCGGGAGGCAGTCGTCGCCCGGGAAGCCGGGCGATCTGGAGCAGCGCCCGCGACGCGAGAGCCTGCTGCGCGGCTCGCTCGCGGATCAGGCGCGAGATCGACTGACGCGTCAGCAGGGCCGAGACGTGCTCGCCGGTTCCGATCAGCAGGCCATCCAGGCCGGAGCGCTCCAGAACCTCCAGGGCCGGCCACAGATCAGAGTCGCCGCGCGCCCAGGGCACGCTCCGCAGCGGGACCATGGCCTGCTCCGTCCGCATCGCCGGCCAGTTGCGGCGCGGTATCCGCCGTATCTGCGCCGTGCCTATCAGCCCCAGCAGCTCCTCGCCGCGCTCCACCAGGGCGGCAGCGCCCAGCCGCTCGCCCAGGTACTCTCCGGCGAACACGTCGAGGGTCAGCTGCGGCGGGATTCGGGCCGGATCAGAGTCGGCCGCGTCGGAGACGTGCGCGCCCGCCATGAGGCCCTGGAGAAAGAGCCGGCGGTCGAGGAGTCGGCTCGAACCCACGAGCAGCCACCCGGCGACCATCAGCGCCAGCCCGGGCCAGAGATCAACGAAGACGATCACGCTGACACCCAGGGCCATGACGGCAAAGCCGACGATCCGGCCGACCCGGCTCGCGACCATGGTCGCGACTTCGTCGCGGCCGGATCTCGCCCACGCGATTGCGTGGACGATCCGAGCCCCGTCCATCGGGTACCCCGGGATCAGATTGGTCACCGCCATGAAGAGGTTGAACAGCGCCAGCACGTCGCACACGAAGCTCACGGCCGCGACGCTGTCCGGAACGTTGCTCGCGCTGCCCCAGCCAACCTCCAGCACCCCGGCGATCGTGCCGAACGCCAGCACGAGCACGACGCTGACGAACGGCCCGGCCAGCGCAGCCCTGAGCTCCTGACCCCAGTTCCGAGGTCGAGCTTCCATCAAGTACGTGCCGCCGAGCAGCTGGATCACGACCACGCTGCCGCCTATGCCATTGCGCCGCGCGATGACGACGTGGGCGAGCTCGTGGACGGTAACAGATCCAAAGACGAGCAGGGCCGTGACAATCGCCGAGCCCCACGCCCAGGCCGTCTCACTGCTCGTGGTCGCCTGAGCCGCCAATCCCTCCCCGAGGACGACGGTGATGAGCGCGAGAAGGAATATCCACGTCCAATGGGCTCGGATCTCGGTCCCGAACACGCGGCCCAGCGGGACCCCGGAGTTCATTGCGAGCCGCCAGGCGGCGTCAACGCCGGCAACGCAGCCCGTGACGTCGGGGCGGCGACCGCCGCACGCCCGGCGACTCGACCCGCCGCAAAGACGACGATGAGAGCCAACGCCAGGACGGCGACCGCGATGGCGACGCTCGTCTCGGACCAAAACTGATCCGGGAACAGCTGGACGAGCTTCTCCGTCCGGACGTCAAACATATAGGTACCGGGCGCGAAGAAAATCTCATGGAAGAGGAGGAAAGCCTGGTCGAAGAAGAACCCGAAGGCGAGCCCGACCACCACAACGCCGCAAACGAGCACCTTGCCGCCCGCCTGGACGGCCCGCCAGAACCACCACGCGCCCCGGCTCGCCAGTCCTGTTGCCACCAGGATCAGGGCGGCCAGGAGTGCCACCAGCCCAAGATCCATGAGCACGTTGCGAACATCCGCCATGTGGCTCCGTTCGTGGACATCGAGGACCGGCGCCCCGTTGACCGTGACGTCGAAGTTCGGCGGCCCGAAGACGAGATCCGAGAGGATGCTGCCGGTGACCTGGCTGACCTGCGCGGGCGTATACCCCGTCAGTTGGGCCACGTCACTTCTGCCCTGATCGAAGCCCACCCAGATCGGGTTGAGAAAGAGGAGCACGGCTACGGCCACGGCGACACACGGCGTGGCAAGCACCACGAGGACGGTGCCGATCATGTGGGCAAATGGGAGATTCACGCGTCAATCGTACCGCTCCGGGGTGGCAGCGCCTTGGCCCGCGCTCAAGGCAGCGCCGAAACGGTCAGCGCTGCGGCCTCGCGCCGGATGATCTCCCAGACCATGTCGAGGTCCGAATCTTCCATCCGAAGATTGGCCAGCGCCACTCGAATCGTGAAGCGGCCCCGCAGCCGGGTGTGCGACAGGAAGACCTGGCCGGTCCGGTTGATCGCGTCCATGAGGGCCACGTTCACCCGATCGAGCTCCTCGGCGATCGCGGGCTCGTCTTCCCGGTCTGCCAGCGAGGCGGGCCGATAGCGGAAGCAGATCGTGGAGAACGGGACCGGCGCCAGGCGTTCGAAATCGAGCGCCCCGTCGATCCAGCTGCTGAAACGCTCGCCCAGCTCCAGGTGGTAGGCGATCCTTCGGCGCAGACCTTCGATGCCGAAATAGCGGAGCAGCATCCACAGCTTCAGCGCCCGGAAGCGCCGGCCAAGCGTCGGCGTGTACTCGTTGTAGTCGCGGATGGGGCCTTCGCGATCCAGGGTGCGCAGGTACTCCGGCACCAGGCTGAAGGCGTCGCGCAGAACCGGCATTCGCGTCGTCAGCAGGACTGAAGCGTCCACGGGCGCGAAGAACCACTTGTGCGGGTTCGTGACTACCGAATCCGCCCGCTCCCAACCTGCGAACTGGCCGCGGCGTTCCGGGATCAACGCCACCGCACCGGCGTGAGCAGCATCGACGTGCAGCCAGATGCCCTCGCGAGCGGCGATGTCTGCCATGCCCAGGATCGGATCGATGGAAGTGGTCGAGGTCGTGCCGATCGTCCCGACCAGCGCGATGGGCTGGACGCCGGCCTTCCTGTCGGCCGCGATGGCGCTCTCGAGGGCGTCCAGCCGAAGCTCGAAGCGATCGTTCGTCGGGATCCTCGTCAGCCCGGACCGCCCGAGCCCGAGCGTCATGGCGGCCTTCTCGATCGACGAGTGAGCTTCTTCCGAGGCGTACACGCGCAGCTTCGGAACGTCCGCCCGGCCGGGCAAGCCCCTGGCGGCGGCATCTATGCCGGCCGCCTGGCGGGCCGCGGCCAGAGCCAGGAGCGACGACGTGGACGCCGTGTCGGTCAGCAGGCCGTCGAACGCCACGGGCAGCCCGAGGGCCTGGCGGAACCAGTCGACCACCACTTCTTCCAGCTCGGTCCCGGCGGGACTTGTACGCCACAGCATTACGTTCGAGTTGAGGACCGCCGTCAGCATCTCGCCAATGATGCCCGGCCCGGATGCGGCGCTGCTGAAATACGCCAAAAAGCGCGGGTGCTGCCAGTGCGTGACGTTCGGTTCGATCAGGCGCTGGTAGTCCGCGATGATGGTCTCGATCGGATCGGGCGACTCGGGAGGCGCGGCCGGGAAGAGCGGCCGCAGCGTGCCCGGCTCGACGGCCGGCATCACGTCCCGCTCCCCCACCCCCGCCAGGTAGTCGGCCATGATGTCGACGGCCGCGTGCGCGGCTGTCCGAAAATCCTCCGGCGCCATGTCGCCCACGCCGGATCGCTGCTGTTCGTCCAGCAGCCCCGCTTCGGCCTTGCGTTTGGCGGGGCGCCCGGTCGGTTCGTCCACGATCGTCACTCGTCCAGGGTTGGCTCGGCCGGTTCGGCCGACCATGCGCGATCGAGTTTACCCTGGGATGCCCGATAGACCCGGATCGACCGGTTACGTGCCGCGGATCGCGGAACCGACCAGCGCCGACAAACAAGAACCGGGTCGCGTCGTGCGCGACCCGGTCCCAATGGCCCTGATGACGGTTACAGAGCCTTGCCGATTGTGCTCAGGATCGTGTTGATCTGGCCACTGAGGAAGATCAGGGCGGTGATTGCCAGGATGGCGATGAGCGCGAGGATCAGGGCGTACTCTGCGAGGCCCTGGCCTTCAGTCTTGCGAAGAAACATGTGAAACCTCAATGAATGCACTGCCGAATTTGGCTTATCTGAATGGTGGACCCTCTGGCCCCCAGAGCCAATGGCACTTCAGGCGGCTTCCGGCAGCCAACCGGCGGGATAGTCTCGACCCTCGGTGGCCGATCTTCTCGCCCGAGGGCAGAGTCATGCTCCGTACTGAGTCGGTCGGAATCACGTCCACTACGGCAGAATGATCGCGACAGTTCGGCGGCAGGCTCGGCCGCCTTGGGCACGCGATAGTGGCGGGCCCTCCAGCCCTACCGCGAGTTCCCTCCGTGTGGCATGTTCGGCCCGCCGGAGCCAAGCGTGTAGCTCGGATGCCAAGCAGTTGGAGCTGCCGATGAAAGCGGTCGTGGTCTATGAGTCCCTCTGGGGCAACACCGCGGCCGTTGCTCGCGCCGTGGCTGAAGGCATGGGACCCGAGGTCCGTTCACTGTCCACCGCGGAGGCCTCGGGGCCGGCGATGGCCGATGTGGACCTCATCGTCGCCGGTGCTACTGTACTGGGCTTCCAGCTCCCGTCCGACCGGATGCGCGACAGCATCGCCTCCAACCCGGCCGGGGCGCCCAGACCGCCAGACCTTTCCCATCCATCGATGCGCTCGTGGCTCGAGGCGCTCCCGCCCGGACATGGCGCCTTTGCCGCATTCGAGACCGGTCTCCGTTGGTCCCCGGGCGGGTCGACCTCCGCGATCGCGCGGGGCCTGGAGCAGGCGGGCTACCGCGCGGTCATGAAGGGGCAGCGTTTCGTCGTGAAGGGTAAGTGGGGGCCGCTTCGTGACGGAGAGCTCGAGCGAGCGCGCCGTTGGGGCGCCGAGCTGGCGCACGCGCAGGTGTAACGAACCCGCCGACGCTCGTGGGCCGGCCAGTTTCTCGTCATGTCTCCGCGGAGCGAGCAGGGACGGCTAAGGGACAGACCCCGAATCAGAAGGCCCTCGGAGTCGCCTCCGGGGGCCATTTCACGCTCAGAAGATGGTCGGGGCGGAGCGATTCGAACGCTCGGCCTCCTGAACCCCATTCAGGTGCGCTACCAGGCTGCGCCACGCCCCGATCGGCCGACAGCATAGCAGACCCGGGAAGGGCCCCAGCCCGGCCGCCGAGTTCGGACGCCCCGGCATGACGCTCACCGCGAGGCCCTCAGCCCGACCGGCCGCGCCGGCCCGTGGAGCGCCTCGTGCTGCCCGTGACGCCATGCCCCGGCTTGTTGGCCGGCAAGGAGTGCGTCCCGGGCGCCGCTCCGCCGGCGCGTAGCCTGCCCGCCGGCCGCCCCCTCCCGGCGTCTCTCTCCCGACCCGCTCGATCGCTCGCCCTCTCCCGGAAGATGAGCCGGATCGGCGTCCCATCGAACCCGAACTCGGCGCGCAGCTGGTTCTCCAGGAAGCGCTTGTAGCTGAAATGCACCTGGTCGGCGTGGCGCGCGAAGAACACGAACGTCGGCGGGGCCACGGCCACCTGTGTCGCGTAGAAGATCTTGGGCGGGCCGAGCTTCCCGGCCGGCGGCGCCTGCCGCAGGGATGCCGCTCGCAGGACCCTGTTCAGCTCCGGAGTCGAGACGCGCTTGCGCCGCTCGCCCCAGACGTCCACCGCCAGCTCCAGCGCCTTGCCGACGCGCTGGCCCGTCTTGGCGCTGATCGAGACAATCGGAGCGAAATCCAGAAACGGCACCTCCGCCCGAAGCGCCGTGGCGAACTCGTCGAACGAGCGGTCGGTCTTCTCGGCCAGCAGATCCCACTTGTTGAGGGCGAGGACGAGGCCACGCCCCTCCTCCACGACGAACCCGGCGACGTGGGCGTCCTGGGCGGTCAGGCCCTCGTAGGCATCGATGATCAGGATGGCCACGTCCGCCCGGTCCACGGCCTTGAGCGCCCGCAGCGTCGAGTAGCGCTCCGCGTCGGGGCCGCTGGCCACTTTGCCGTGGCGGCGCAGGCCCGCGGTATCGATCAGGACGATGTCGCTGCGGCCCCAGCTCAAGTGCGTATCGATGGCGTCGCGCGTCGTCCCGGGTATGTCGCTGACGATGGCCCGGTCTTCGCCGAGGAGGGAGTTGAAGAGGCTCGACTTGCCGACGTTCGGCCGCCCCACGAGGGCGATCGATACCTTCTGGTCCTCGTCGCCGAAGCTCGGCTGGCCGTTCTCACCGGCCTCGTCGCCGTCGATCTCGATCGCCCCGGCGTCGCCGTCGCGGACCCGCGCCAGCCGGCCCTCGGCCATCTCGCGGGCCCAGTCGTCGGCCTCGGCCTCGCGGCGCTTGCGCTCCACTTCCTCGGGGCTCTCGGGCGGGAGCGCCCACACGATCGCGTCCAGCAGATCGGCCACTCCCCGGCCGTGGGCGGCGCTGATCGCGTGAGTCTCCTCCCAGCCCAGGGAGTAGAACTCAGCCGCCTCGAGCTCGCGCCTGTCGTTGTCGGCCTTGTTGGCGGCAACCAGCACCGGCGCCTTCGCCGTCCGGAGCAAGTCGGCCGCCTCGATGTCGGCCGGGGTGAGGCCGGAGATCGAGTCGACCACCAGGACGATGGCGTCCGCCTCCGCGATCGCGATTCGAGCCTGCTCCTGGACCTTCTCCTCGATCGGGTCGCCGGGCTTGATCTCCAGGCCGCCGGTGTCGACCGCGATGAAGCGGCGGCCGTTCCACTCCGCCTCGCCGTAAATGCGGTCGCGCGTGGTTCGGGCGCGGTCTTCCACGATCGCCGCGCGGTGGCCGACCATGCGGTTGAAGAGGGTGCTCTTGCCGACGTTCGGGCGCCCGACGACGGCGACGATGGGAAGTGAGGTCACACGTGGATTATGGGACCGCGTTCGCCGTGACGCGTCGAACCGGCGGCAAGCGGGCTTCGGTCAGTGCGCGACAGCCAACTGTGGGTCCGGCAGCGACGTGGTCCGGCCCGCCGGCGTAGCGGCGGCAGCCAGGGCGGCGCCGGCCAGCTCTTCGGCGCGAGCCGCCGCCTCCGGAGTACCGGCCAGGCGCAGGACTCGTTCCGCCACGCAGCGCAGGTCCTCGATCGGGGTGGAGGTTCCGCCGGTGACGCCCACCACCCGAGCGTGGCCGAAGATGCCTGTGTCCTGCAGGTCCCGCTCCGACTCGATCTGGATTGCCCGTGTGCCGACGATCCCGCACAGCCGAGTCAGCTCCTTGGTGTTCGCGCTCGATCGACCGCCGACGACAAGCATCAGGTCGACCCCCCGGGCGGCTTCGATGGTGTCCTGCTGGCGATGGATCGTGACCGGGCAGACGGTGTTGACGATCTTGAGCTCGTGGCAGCGGCCGACCACGAATGCGGCCAGCTTCTCGAACTTCCAGGGCGGCTGGGTGCTCTGGCTGAGCAGCGCCATCTTCTTGCGCCGCGGGATCTGCTCCCAGTCCTCCTCCTCGTCGACGACGATCGCATCCGGAGCGAAGCCGAGCAGGCCGACGACCTCGGGGTGTCGCGGCGTCCCGAGCAGCACGATCGCGTACCCTTCCTCGACGAGCTTCGTGATCTCGCGCTGTTCCTGGATCACCCACGTGCAGGTGCCGTCGATCACGTCCAGGCCGCGCTCCTCGGCATTGCGAAGCACGTCCGGCCGGACGCCGTGGGCGCGGATGACGACCGCCGCTCCCTCGGTGACCTGGTCGAGCGAGTCGACGGTCTCGATCCCCTGGGCCGCCAGCGCGGCGATGACGCCTTCGTTGTGGACGACCTGGCCGAGGGTGTGGGTCACCTTGCCCGCCGCCGCCGCCTCCTTCGCCTTGTCGATCGCCTCGCGCACGCCGTAGCAGAACCCCGTGCGTCTGGCGATGCGGACTTCTCGAACGTTACCCATTGCGCTTAAGTATCGCACCAGCGGCGGCCTGGTCCGCTCGAGCCCGGTCCACTGTTCCGGCGTAGACGCCCCGTTGCTCGTCGGGGAGCAGCTCGGCGACGTGCCGCATCATCTCGGCCGTGGCGGCCCGCAACGATTCGTGGCGGTCCGCGCCCTTTGCCATCGTCAGCGTAAACGGCTCCCCCACGCTGACCGTCATCCGCCGCCCCGGGCGCGGCAGGAACTTGCCCCTGGGCCAGAAGCGCTGCGATCCGGTGATTGCTATCGGCAGGATCGGCGCGGCGCTCCGCACGGCCAGCACCGTGGCGCCCTCCTTCGCCTCCTGCAGGGCTCCGCTCGGCGAGCGTGTGCCCTCCGGGAAAATCGCCAGCACGCGGCCCTCGTCGAGTACCTGCTTGGCCAGCTTGAACGCTTCCAGATCGCCGGCGCCGCGCCGTACTCCGAATATCCCGTTCTGTTTCATCGCCCAGCCGAAGAGTGGCCACCGCAGGGCTTCTTCCTTGCCGAGCCAGGCCATCGGCCGCTTCATCGCCGGCACGACGTAGGCCATCAACAGCATTCCGTCGGCGTTGGAGGCGTGGTTGCAGATGACCAGGAGCGGGCCCTCCTCCGGCAGGTTCTCGAAGCCCTCGCGTTTGACGCGCGTCAGGCAGGCTGAGGCGACCCGAAGGACGGCGCCCGAGAAACGAGGGAAGAACGGCAGCCGCCTACCGGCCACGATTCCCTCCTCCGGCCGCCTCGGCTTCCCTGATCGTCCGAATCACGGCCGCAACAGTCTGCTTGAACGTGTTGCCGTCCGTCTTGACCACGATCGCGTCCTCGGCGCTGCGCAGCGGGGCGGTTTCGCGCTCCGAGTCGATAGTGTCGCGGCGGCGCATGTCCTCGAGAATCCCGCTGGCTGCTGCTCCATCCGCGGCGAGCTTGCGCTGGGCGGCCCGCCGGCGCGCCCGCTCCTCGGGCGAGGCGTGGAGGTAGATCTTCACATCGGCGTTGGGCAGGATGACCGTCCCGATGTCGCGGCCGGCCATGATGATCCCGCCATCGGCGGCGAGCGCTCTCTGGCGGGGCACCAGTGCCGCCCGCAGCTCCGGCACCTTGGAGTAGTCCGAGACGGCGCGATCCACCGCGGGGCCGCGAACTTCCACCGTCACGTCGCGACCTGCGGCCTCCACGTGGCGAAGCCGGCCGCGCTTGTCGACGACGAGCTGCACCTCTCCCGCCAGCGGAACCAGCGCCGACGTTTGATCGGGGGCGATGCCGCGCTCGACGGCCAGCCAGGCCACGGCGCGATACAGCAGGCCCGTGTCGCAGAAGCGGTAGCCAAGCCGGCGCGCGACCTCGGCGCCGACGGTGCTCTTGCCGCTGGAGCTCGGGCCGTCGACGGCCACCACGAGGCGGTGTCCGGCGGCGGTCTGGTCCGTTGACTGGTCGCTGCTCACGGCCCGAGGATACCGTCCCGGAGCCAGGACTATTCGGCCGAGTCGTGACCCGCGGCGCCGCCGGCCTTCGCGGTCGGCGCGGCGCGTTTGGCCGGCCGCGTCGTCGTCGGCCTCCGGGCACACGACGCGAGTTGCGTCACTTCGTGGTGGGCGAGCGGTCGAGCCTCACCGGCGTGTATGTCTGTCAGCTTCTGCGAACCGACTCGCACCCGAACGAGCCGCCGCACCGGCTGGCCGGCCGCCTCGAACATGCGGCGTATCTGCCGCTTCCAGCCCTGGGCCAGCACGACGCGATACCAGCGCAGCTCCGCGTGCGGCGGCGCCAGCAGATCGAGCAACTTTCGTACCTGGGCGGGCGTGGCGTCCTCCAGCATGTCGAATCGGGCCAGGCCCTCCTCGAGCTCGATGCCGTTCCGCAGCGCCAGCTTCTGCTGCCTGGTGACCGATCGGACCAGGCCGACCATGTACTCGCGCTCGACGCCGTAGCGGGGGTGCAGCAGCAGGTCCGCCCAGGCGCCGTCGTTGGTGAAGAGCAGCAGCCCCTCCGACTCTTCGTCCAACCGGCCTACCGGATAGAGGCGCGCCTCCCGACGGACGTTCGGCGGCAGCAACTCCATGACCGTTCGGTCCGCGTGGCGGTCCCGCACGGTCGAGACGACTCCGGCAGGTTTGTTCGCCATCCAGTAGGAACGCTGGCGTTCGATCGCGGGTAGCCGCGCGCCGTCCACCAGCACGCGCTGCATCTCGGGATCGACCTGTTCGCCCAGGATCGCCGGCCGGCCGTCCACGGTGACCCGGCCGGCGCGGATCAGATCCTCGCCGGAGCGTCGCGAGGCGATGCCGGCGGAGGCGAGCACCTTCTGCAGCCGCTCGCGAGTCACTTCAGCCGGCTCCGCCGTCCGAGCCGGCCGCGGTGTCGACCGACCCCGTCCCGGCCGCCGTCCCGCCCGAAGCTTCTTCCTCGTCGCCCGGCGCGAACAGCCGCTCCGCAATCGGCCCATCCAGGGGCGGAAGCTCGTCCAGGCTTGTCATCCCGAACCGCTCCAGGAAGTCGAAGCCGGTCCCATACAGAATCGGGCGGCCCGGTGCCGCCGAGCGGCCGAGCTCCGCGACCAGCCGGCGGTGGAGCAGCGTCCGGATCGTGTACTCGGAGTCGACGCCTCGAATCCGCTCGATGGTGGCGCGGGTGCAGGGCTGGCGATAGGCAACGATCGCGAGGGTCTCGAGCGAAGGCGAGGAAAGCCGAGGCGCGTCTGTACCCACGTAGCGGGCGATCAGCGCCCCGGCCTCCGGGGCCGTGGCCAGCTCCACCCTCTCGCCCGACTCGACGAGGTGGATGCCCCGCTCGGCCAGGCTGACCGCCAGATCGCCGATCCGGGCGTCCACCGTCTCGCGGTCCACCCCGGCAAGCAGCGCGATCTCGGCCCGCGCAAGCGGCTTCTCGGCAACGAAGAGCAGCGCCTCGAGTTGCGCCTCCGTCAGCTCGCCCGGCCCAGCCGGCGCTGCGGACGCCGCGGCCGAATCCTCCGCCTCGTCCGCCTCCTCGCGTTTCACGATCCCGGGAGCCTGGACCTCGATCTCCAAACCGGTCACGTCCTCCGAGCTCATGCGAACGAACCCAGACTCTCGTCGATCTCGGCCTCGAGCTCGACCGGCGCTTCGGCGGTCAACAGCCGAACCACGATCGGGCCCCATGGTTCCGCCTGCTCGAGCGTGATCTCGCGGCGCTTGAAGAGCTCCAGCATGGCCAGGAAGGTGACTGCGACCACGACGCGGTCCCTGACGCCACCGAGCAGGTCCTGCAGCACGACATGATCCGCCTCGGAGAGCGCCGCGCGAATCACCGCCGCCCGCTCCGCCAGGGTGACGGTCCTGGTGACGATCTCGGCGGCGGCCTGCGCAGGCGGAACGATCTTAGCCAGCCTGCCGAGCGCCTCGGGCAGGATCGCCGGCGGAAGCGGCGGCCTCTCCGGCGGGCGGGCACCGGCCCTGCCGGCGAGCGCGGCGACCTCCGCGTCCCGGCGGAAGAGGCGATGCACCCCGAGTCGCCGGCCGAGCGCGGCGCCCGCGTCGCGGAACCGGCGATATTCGATGAGTCGCGCTCGCAGCTCCGCCTCGGGGTCGGGCTCCTCATCGAGCGGCACTGCCACTACCTTTGGCGGGCGAGGCAGGATTGCCCGGCTCTTAATCAGGATCAGCTGCGCGGCAACGGCCACGAACCCGGAGACGCTCCCGAGCCGATCTCCTTCGAGTGTGGACAGGGCGTCCAGGTAGGCCTCCGCCAGGCCTCCCAGCGGGACGGTCAGCACGTCGAACTGACGCGCCTCGATCAGGGCGAGCAGAAGGGCCAGAGGACCGTCGAAGTCGCCCATCCGGACATGCGTGGCTCGCTCGGTCCGCCCCTCGTCGAAGATCACCTCGGGCGCCGAGCCGAGCCGGGCCAGCGCCGCGGCCCGCGCGGCGGCGGAGCGCGAGAACCGCTCGGGAGACGCTGTCTCAGGTGACATCATCAGCTCGCCTCGTCGGCCGCGTGCAGGAGCCTGCCCGCTTCATCGACCGGATTCTCCTGCAAGCGGATCAACTCCACCGTTCTCGGGCTGCAGCCCGCCGCGGCGGCGAGCTCGGCCGAGCGCTCGGCATGAGTGCGCAGCCGGTCCAACCCGTACCGGAATGTCGGCATGTGGCTCGACGCCCGCCAGATCCACTCCCCGTAGCGTTGCCCGAGCGACCAGGCCACGCGGTGTACGAGACGGACGTGCGGGCCCTTGCCGCAGTCGTGCAGCAACCCAGCCGCCAGAAGGTCCGCGTCCGCACTTCCGGCCTTCCGCAGTGCGGCCACCACGTCCAGACCGTGGCGGCGATCCCCCAGCTGCATCCGGTCGAACAGGGACAGCTGGGCGGGAGCCAGCCACGTCGCCAGCTCGTCGCGCTCCGGCGCCGCAACCCGCGCACGACCGTACGACCAGGTCCGCCTGATCTTCGCGGCCCACCAGCTGCGCACGCTAGATGTAGTACTGGACGCCGATGAGGAGATTGACCACAGACCCGACGAATGGCCCGATGATCTGACCTGCGAACAGCACGACCACGATCAGGACCATCAGGCCGTACTGGTTCATGAACTGCTGGACCTGCCGTGCAGTCGCCGGATCGAGCAGGTCGATCAGGACGTGCGAGCCATCGAGGGGTGCGATTGGCAGCAGGTTGAACAGCATCAGGACGACGTTGAGCGAGACGCCCGTGACGAACACCAGCTGCAGCATGTTCAGTGCCGAGGTGTTGTCCGGCCAGATGCCGTCGGACCAGAGGATGCGGAACCCCACGGCAAACACGGCCGCCATCGCCAGATTCGAGAGGGGGCCGGCCGCGGCAACCCTGGCATCGGCGTAGCGGCCCCGGAGGTTGTAGGGGTTGACCGGCGTGGGCTTGGCCCATCCGAAGGCCAGCCCGCCCCCGTAGGCGAGGCCCAGGATCGCTGTGAAGATCAACAGCATCCCGCCCACCGGATCGAAATGGACGACCGGATCGAGCGAGACGCGGCCGAACAGCTTGGCGGTGCCGTCGCCCAGTCGCAGCGCCGTATAGGCATGGGCGCATTCATGAACCGGCCCGGCGACCAGGAAGAAAAGCGCGATCCAAATGACAGTTCGGGCAACGTCAATCGATTGCAAGCTCTACCTCTTGGCTACTGGGCGGGCGGAGGTATCCTACCGTGCCGCCGTCGCCCACCGCGATGATTCGTCTCGACCTACAGACGGCCGAGCAGCTCGGCCTTCTTGGCCTCGTAGTCCGCAGGAGTGATGGCGCCCTTGTCGCGCAGGTCGGCCAGCTTGGCTAGTGTGGCGGTCACATCGTCCGAGCTCGACGACTTGCCGGACGTAACACTCGGCGCGGCAGCAGCCGAACTTGGGCTGCTCGCTGCCCCGCGGTAGCCATCTTCGAGGTCGTTCTTGGCGTTGAGCATCGCCTTCTTGAAGTCGACCACATGGGCCAGCATCTGGTAGCGGTCGATGGCGTCGTCGTTCGCGGTCAGGATCTCGAGGTCCCCATAGCGCAACATCCGCGCGAGCAGGCCCTGCTTCAGGACCGCGTCGTTGATCTTGTCGAGGGAGCTGTCGCCGCTCTTCTTGTCAAGCAGGCCTTCGATCTTGAGCACCCGGCGGCCGGTGATGATGTACTCCTCGGCGCGCCAGGTGAGGTAGACAATCGCGATCCAGACAATGCCGACGATGATCAGCAATGCGCTAATGCCGGCCATGATCTGCCAGACGGTGCCGGTGGCCTTCCAGAGTGTGGCCAGGAAGAGAATCACCAGCCCCACGAGCACGAGCACGATGGGCCGCAACGAGTCGGAAATGGGCGCCAGCCAGTGCTGCCTGCCCCGGTAGAGGATCTTCTCGTCCTTCGCCATCAACGATTCCGCGTAGCTCATCCTCGTCTCCTTCTCTGCCCGTCCACCGTCGGGCCGTCAGGCTCTTCAGGCCCGTGGGTGGGCGCGGGCGTAGACGTCCTTGATCCGTTCGCCAGTCAGATGCGTGTACAGCTGTGTCGTGCCGATATTCGCATGCCCGAGCAGCTCCTGAACGATACGCAGATCCGCGCCTCCCTCCAATAGGTGAGTCGCGAACGAATGCCGCAATGTGTGCGGACTGACTCCATTCTGGAGGCCAGCCGAGCGGGCGGTCGCAACAAGCATCTCCCAGGCCCGCCGGCGATCGAATCGCTCCCCGCGCACCGACAGGAACAGCGGGCCGCCGTGGGACAGTGGCGGCGTCGCGAGGGCTAGCCAGGCCGGCCTCGCCTCGCTGATGTACCGGCGAAGCCAACCGAGCGCGACCTCTCCGACCGGTACCTGGCGTTCGCGATCGCCCTTCCCCACGACGCGAACCAATCCATCCTCCAGAAGCAGGTCGTCCCGATCGAGCCCGACTGCCTCGGAGATGCGCAGGCCACTGGCGTACAGCAGCTCGAGCAGAGCTCGATCCCGGATGCCGGCCGGCGAAGCGTCGGTTCGGGTCGCCAGCAGGCCGTCCACCTCCTCGACCGTCAGCACCTCGGGCAGAAGCCGCGGCTGCCGCGGCAGATCGAACCGCGCGGCGAGGTCCGTGGCCACCAGCCCCTCCGCATAGCAGAACCGGTAGAAACCACGCAGCGAGGCCGCTTTCCGGCGCAGCGTGGTGGGCCGCAGCTGCGTCCGGCGACCCCGGCCCGGCGACGCCAGCATCCCGAGGTATCTCACCGCCACGTCGGCGGAGGCATCCCATTCGACGGCGGCCCCGCGGCTGGCGGCGAAATCCAGCAGGTCGGCGCGGTAGGCCAGCAGAGTCGCGGCAGACAGCCCGCGCTCCACTCGGAGATGGACCAGGAACTCCTCTATTGCCGCCTGCAGCCGATCCTTCCGGACCTCCGACCGCCCCTCCGTCGGGCCCGCCGCGGTGCCGGCCATCTCATTCCCCCCTGGCCGAGCGGCGCCACGCTTCCGCCCTATCCAGGAGCTCCTCGGCGCTCGCCCGCGCGCCGGCCCCGCCCTCCGCTCCGGCAAGCATCTGGGCCAGCTCCCCGACGCGCTCGTCTGCGCCGAGGCGGTGAACCTCGGTCACCGTGCGACCGTCGCGCTGGTGCTTCTCGATCCGGAACTGGGCATCCGCGTACGCGGCGATCTGGCCGAGATGAGTGACACACAAGACCTGATGCGAGCGCGCCAGCTCCCAGAGGCTGCGGCCCACCGGCTCGGCGCTGCGCCCACCGATGCCCGAATCGATCTCGTCGAAAACGAGCGTCGGGGTGTGATCGGCCTCGGCGAGGATCTGCTTGATGGCCAGGGCGACTCGCGAAAGCTCGCCGCCGCTGGCGATGCGGGCCAGAGGCCGAGCGGGCTCGCCGGGGTTGGGCGCGATCAGGAAGACGACAGAGTCGACACCCGAGCCATCGAACGCGACGCGCTCGCCGTCGACCTCGACCGCCGGCTCGGCGGGGCCGGCCGGGCGACGCGTCACGGCCACCTGGAAGCTGGTCCGGCGGAATCCCAGCCCGCCGAGGGCTTCTTCAACCGCCTTTGCCAGCAGCTGGGCCGCCGTCTGCCGGCCGCGGGACAGGACCGAGGAGGTCGCTGCGACCACCTGGAGCAAGCGCGCGGCCTCCGCCTGGCGCGACTCCCGGGAAACCTCCAGCGTCCGCAGCCTGTCCGCCTCGGCCGCCGCTCGCTCGCCGTAGGCGATGACGGCCGCCTCGTCCTCGCCGTACTTGCGCTCCAGGGAGTAGATGACCGAGAGCCGCTCCTCCACCCGCGACAGGGCCGCCGGGTCGTGCTCGACGCTCTCCGCGAGACTGGTCGCTTCCGCGCCTGCGTCTTCCAGCTCGGCGGCCAGACCGGCAAGGCGCTCGCCCAGCGACTCGTATCGTTCGTCGAGCTTCGCCAGGTCGCGGGCGCGACGCGCCGCCTCGGCCGTGGTTTCCCGGGCGCCGGTCCCCTCCCCCGCCAGCAGGTCGTGAATCTCGCCGCTGCCGCGGGCAATCGACTCGGCGTGCTGCGCCGACGACAGACGGCCCCGGATCTCCGCCGCCTCCCCAACCCGCACCTTCGCGCCCGCGATCTCGGCGACCTGGTGCTCCTGCAACTCCAGGCGGCGGGCCAGTTCCCGGGGATCCAGCGCAAGCTCGGCGAGGGCGGTCTGGTTCAGCCGCCAGGCCTCGACGGCCGTCGTCGTGGCCGTGCGCTCCGCCTCCAGGCCCCCGAACGCATCGAGCAGGTCGCGCTGCCAGCGCTCGTCCAGGAGTCGCTGCTGGTCGTGCTGGCCGTGTATCTCGACGAGACGCCCCGCCACGCTTGCCAGGCGCGCTGCCGTGACCGACTCATCGTCGATCCGGGCGGTCGACCGCCCCGCCGCCGAAACCTCGCGCACGCAAATCAGCGGCTCTGGAGCACGATCGAAGAGCGCCTCCACACGCGCCGAATCGGACCCGTGGCGCACCAACGAAGTGTCGGCGCGCGCCCCGACTGCCAGACCAAGGGCATCGATCAGTAGGCTCTTCCCGGCGCCGGTCTCTCCGGTCAGGACATTGAGCCCCGGCTCGAAGGATATCCGCAGCTTCTCGATCAGGGCCAGGTCGTGGACCGCGAGCTCCGCCAGCCGTCCGGCGGCCATCGGTCGACCCACGCTGACTTCTGAGCTCAGAACCGCGGGCCCGTCCGTGCCGGCATCGAGGCCGGCCGCGTCGCCGTCCGCCGCCGGACGCCCGGATTCGACCATCTGCGCCTCCGCAGCCTCGGTCATGACGGCAGCAGCTCCGACTTCTGGCGAAGCAGGTCCCAGAACGGCACGGCCCCACGCGGCTCGATGAAGCGGATCGGCCGCGCCATCTCCGAGACGCACACGACATCGCCCACCGACAGCCGACGATCCTCGCGGCCATCGACGCTCATGAGCACGTCATAGGCATCGAGGATGCGGACGCGAACCGTGTGCCGCGGGCTCACGACAACGGATCGGATGGCCGAGAGGTAGCCGGCGATCGGAGTCACGACCAGATTGCGGCTGGTCGGATCCACAATCGGGCCGCCCGCGGAGAATGAGTAGCCGGTCGAGCCCGTGGGGCTCGAGACGACCAGTCCGTCGGCCGTGAACGTGGCGAGGTGCGACGGCCCGATCTCCACCTCGATGCGGCACACGCGCGCCAGCGAGCCCCGGGCCACGGCGATGTCGTTGAGGGCGAAGAAGGTCTCGCTCGCCTCCGGCCGTCCCGCCGGATGAATCTCCGCGTGAAGCGCCATGCGCGCCTCCAACACGAAATCGCCGGCCGCCAGCTGGCCGAGCACCGCCTCCATGTCGCCGGTCTCGACCTTCGAGAGGAACCCGACCTTGCCCAGGTTCACCCCGAGAAGCGGCACGTCCACTTCCGCTACGGCCCGGGCCGCCCGCAGGAAAGTCCCGTCGCCGCCCAGCACGACCAGTGCGCCGGTATCCGGGAGCTCGCGGACGACCGCCTTCGTCTCTCCCGCCGGGGCCGCCCAGTGGGCGATGCCCCGCACCTCGCACCAGCCCTCGGCGCGCTCGCGCAGGTCCAGCGCCGCCTCTTTGGTGGGGTTGTAGGCGAAGCCGATGCGATCGAGCGTCATGTTCCGGCCAGCTCTCCGAACCTGAGCGCCCACTCCGGGGGCAGCTCGGCCGAGCCGCCCTCGACCGGGACGTAGCCGGCCGGCACTTCAAGCTCGACGAAGAACTCGCGATTGCCGGCCGGTCCCGTGATCGGCGAGGCCACGGCATTGCGCAGCCGCAGGCCGATCGCCAGCGCGTGCCGGCCTACTGTCTCGAGCGTCTGGCGGTGTATCTGGGGATCCCGGACCACGCCATCGCGGACCTGCTGGCGGCCCGCCTCGAACTGAGGCTTCACCAGGGCCACGATGAGGCCGCCGAGCGGGCCGAAGCAGGTCGCCACAGGACCGAGAATCCGGTCCAGGGAGATGAACGAAACGTCGACCACGGCCAGGTCCACGGCCGTCGGGAGTATCCCGGGCCCCAGGGCGCGGGCGTTTGTCCGCTCCATCGAGACGACGCGCGGGTCGTGGCGGAGCGTTTCCGCCAGCTGGCCCCGGCCCACGTCCACCGCATAGACGCGGCTCGCGTCCCGCTGCAGCAGCAGGTCCGTGAAACCGCCCGTCGACGAGCCCACGTCGAGGCAGACGAGCCCGACCGGCTCCACTCCGAACGCGTCGAAGGCGGCACGGAGCTTGATGCCCCCACGCGAAACGAACGGTGGCGGCGCCTCCACCTCGAGGGCGATCGTGGCTTCAACCAGGTCTCCGGACTTGCGGTCTGTTCGCGATCCTTCACCCTCGCCGACCCGCACGTGGCCACCCAGAATCAGGGCCTGGGCTCGCGTCCGAGACTCGGCCAGGCCCCGCTCGACCAGAAGCTGGTCGAGGCGCTGTCGAACGGGGCGAGCGGCAGGGCTCATGTCCTCAATCCTGTCACACCCGGATCATCTCGTGCTGCTCCGGCGCGCGGGCCGCCATCTGCACAGCCTCCGTTTCGCCCCGCACGCCGCGCACGCGAACGAGATCAGGCCGAGGGCGCCCCGGGGCGCCCTGCAGCCACGGTTTCGGCCTGCCCGATCGTCGGCGTTGCCCGCATTCTCGCCAGGGTTTCGCGAATCTGCCCTGCGATGCCGGCCGTATCGAGGCGCAGCAGGCGGCGAAGATCGTCCACGGACCCATGATCCACGAACCTGTCGGCAGGAATGCCGACGATGCGCACCGTGACGTCGCGATATGCGGGGTCGGCGACCCGCGCCTCCTCGACCAGTTCCAGGACGCCGGCCCCGAACCCGCCGGTCACGACGCTCTCCTCGAGGGTCACCAGCAGCTTCTTGCCACGCGCCTGGTCGAGGATGAGCTGGCCATCGAGCGGCTTGGCGTAGCGGGCATTGATGACACCGACCGACCAGCCCTCCTTCTCGAGCATGTCGGCCGCCTCGCGACCGCGCTCCACGATGGGCCCGAACCCCACTATCAGGATCTGACTGCCCTCACGGAGCACCTCGCCCACCCCGATCGGGAGAACCTGCGGAGTCCTCACGGGGACGCCGAAGCCGGGGTCGCGCGGGTAGTGCAGCGAGAACGGGTGATCCTGGGCAAAAGCGGTCCGCACGAGCGACCGCAGCTCCTGCTCGTCCTTGGGGCTGGCGATGATCATGTGCGGCAGCTGGCGCTGTGTCGGCAGGGTGAACATGCCCTGGTGGCTCGTCCCGTCCTCACCCACCAGACCGGCCCGGTCGACGGCGATCACCACGGGCAGATCGTTCTGACAGACGTCGTGGACCTCCTGGTCGAAGGCCCGCTGCAGGAACGTGGAATAGAGCGCCACCACTGGCCGCTCACCTGCGAGGGCCATGCCCGCGGACAGCGCCACGGCATGCTGCTCGGCGATTCCGACGTCGATGAAGCGATCCGGGAACTCCGCCTGGAACGCGTGAAGACCCGTCCCGGTGGGCATCCCTGCGGTGACGGCCACTATCCGGCGATCCGTCCGCGCCAACTCTATGAGCTCGGTGGAGAAGTAGTACGTGTAGTTGGGCGGCTTCGCCGCCGCTGCCACTCGCGCGGCCGCGGACGGCGTCCCCATGTCGGCGCCGCCGGGAACCGAGCTGCCGTTCCCCGACGGCTCGAAGGGAGCCTCATCCGGCTTTCCGGGGGTCGGCATGCCGCTGTCCTTGCGGGACAGCGCCGCTCCGGTCATCGGCTGATGGCCGGTGCCGGTATGGACTTCGGGCATGTGACTGTCGACGAGCTCAGGCATCGGCGGCAGCGCGGCGCCGTGGAAACCGATTTGGTCGCGCTCCGCCGGTCGATAGCCGCGGCCCTTGCGCGTCCTGACGTGCACGATCACCGGGCCCGGGACTTCCAGCGCGGCGCGGAAGATGTGCTCCAGGCCGCGGATGTTGTGACCTGGAATGACTCCCAGATAGGTGATCCCGAGGTCCTCGAACAGCTGGCCGGGCTGGGCGAAGTTCACGACCATGCGCCGAATGCGGCGTGACAGGGTCAGCGCCGGCCGGCCCACGACCGGCAGGGACTCGACGATCCGATCGTAGGCAGTCTTGCTCTGCTTCCAGGCGCTCGACAGCTTGAGCGTGGAGAAGTACTGGCTGAAGGCTCCCACCGTCGGGCTGATCGACATAGCGTTGTCGTTCAGGACGATCAGCAGCTGAGTCTGGCGGTGGCCGATGTCGTTGAGGGCCTCGAGCGAAAGGCCGCTGATAAGCGCGGCGTCCCCGACCACCACCGCAATCTGCTCCATGGAGTGGCGCATGTCGCGGGCCGTGGCAAGGCCCTGGGCGATGGAAAGCCCCGTGCCGGCGTGTCCGCCGTCGAAGACGTCGTGCACCGACTCCGCTCGTCGCGGGAACCCGCCGATTCCACCCAGCTGCCGCAGTGTGCCGAACCTGGCATAGCGCCCCGTCAGCAGCTTGTGGGCATAAGCCTGATGCCCGGTATCCCAGACGATCTTGTCGCGCGGCGACTCGAGCACGCGATGCAGCGCGATCGCCACCTCGACCACGCCCAACGAGGAGCCCAGGTGGCCGCCCGTCTTGGAAACCGTGGCGATTATGTACTCGCGGATTTCGGCGGCCAGGCCGTCCAGCTCCCCGTAGCTGAGGCCCCGCAAGTCGCTCGGGCCCTGCAGAGTGGGCAGGATTGCCAAGTCATCACTCCCGGGCGCACCCCCCTTCTCGCCCTTGCTGCGGAGGCGCTCTCACCGATCGGTCGAGCGCCACTCGAATCGTCTGCCGGGCAGTCTACAGCTAGTCTGCCCCTTCTTCGGACCTGGCCTCGACGACGGCGAGTTGACCCGCAGCGCGCTCCAGCAGGCGCTGGACCCGGAGCTCCGCCTGCCCGAGAAGACCGGCGCAGCGCTCGTGGAGGGCGACGCCGCGCTCGTAAAGCTCGATCGACCGCTCGAGAGCGAGGCCGCCCTGCTCCAGTTCCGCCACGGTCCGCTGCAGCTCGACCAGCGCTTCGTCGAACGTCAGCGAGTCGACGTCGGCGGCCTGAGGGGCCTCCACCTGCTCACTCATCGGCGCTTACCTCATCTGTCTGCCCGGGCTCTTCGGCCGCGGCGCGCGCCTCAACGGCGCGGTCCAGACGAAGCCCCAGCAGGATACCAACCCTGATCGACAACACGAATGCCAGAACGGCGCCCCCGAGCAAGAGCACGGCAAACGGCAGCTCTTGCATCAGGCGGGGCCACGTTTCGGCGGCCGGCCGGCCGACCGGCCGGCGGCGCCGGCCTCGACTGTGGCGGCGATCTCGCCTCTGGCGACGCGCACCGCGAGCCGCTCACCCCCCGGCGCCTGGTCTGGCCCACGGACGATCGCCCCGTCCGAGCGGCGCCTCACGATCGCATATCCACGCTCCAGAGTGGCCTGCGGACCGAGAGCGGCCAGCGCCGCCGAGCTTCGGTCGAGGGACCCCCGGCGCGCAGCCAGCTGGGCCGCCAGCACCGGGCCCAGCCGCCCGGCAAGGCGTTGCTCCGCATTCGCTCGGCGGCCGATCTCGCCCCGTAAAGCCCTGGTCGCCCGGTCCAATAGATAGCCGGCCCGCTCCCGAGCCCCGGCCAGTTGGGCGGACGGACGAAGCCGCTCGAGGGCGCGCCCTTCCGCCGCGAGCTCGGCCCGTCCGCCGGCGAGGACTCGGGCCGTGCAGCCGCCCGCACGCCGAGCCAGCTCACCCAGGACTGCCACCATCTCGGCCCTGTCGGGCACAACTAGCTCGGCGGCGGCCGATGGCGTGGGGGCGCGCACATCGGCCGCGAAGTCGGCAAGGGTGACGTCCACCTCGTGGCCCACGCCGCACACGACGGGAACCGGATGGGCCACGACGGCCCGCACGACGCGCTCGTCGTTGAATGACCACAGATCCTCGAGCGACCCGCCGCCGCGGGCCAGGATGACCACCTCCGGGGCGTCCTGCGGCCGACCTTCCTCGCGACACTGCTCGCCCCAGCGCGCAAGCCGCTCCAGCGCCGTCACGACGCTCGCGGCCGCCCCTTCGCCCTGAACCTGGCATGGCGAAAGAAGCACCCGGGCCAGTGGCCAGCGCCGCGCGACGACGTGGCAGATGTCGTGCCAGACGGCGCCGGTCGCGCTCGTGGCCACGCCGATCACAGCCGGCCGATCGGGAAGTGACCGCTTGCGGGCCGTTTCGAACAGGCCTTCCGCCGCGAGTTTCGCCTTGAGGGCCTCGAACCGCAGCGCCAGGTCGCCGAACCCGGCCGGCTGGATCGCCGCCACGTAGAGCTGGTAGACGCCCTGCGATTCGAACACGTCGATGCGACCGTGAACCACGACTCGCAGCCCCGTCCGGGGCTCGAACGGAGAGCTCAGCCGGTCGTCGCGGAAGAAGACGCACGCGAGCTGGCTCCGCTCGTCCTTCAGCGTGAAGTAGGCGTGGCCCGCCGAGGAGACGGTGACCCGCCCGACTTCGCCCTCGACCCACACGTCGCGCAGCCCATCCTCGGCCCGAACCGCCTCCCGTACGGCGCGCGTTATCTCGCTGACCTGCAGGATCCGGAGCGTGAAGCTTGCCGCCGGCTCGCGCCGCGGCTGTTGCGTCGCTTCGGACCTGGCCCGCTCCGCCTGCGGGGGCGCGGCCTCGGCCGACCGAGCCGATCCGGCATCTTGCGCGGGGATCGAATCCCAGGACGGCAGCGCCCAGTCGGGCGGCTTCGATCCATCGGAGGCGGTAGCGGACTCGTCCACAGGAAAGTCGCCCCAGAGGGGCTCGCTCTGCGGAGGCCCGCTGCGGCTCACGGCAGATCCTCCTGGTTGAACCGGCGGCGGGCTGCCCGGGCCGGCTGCCCGGCCACTCAACCCGCTACAGCCGGGTCTGGTACTCGCCGGTTCGAGTGTCGACCCGAATCGTGTCGCCCTCGTTCACGAAGATCGGAACTTGGATGGTCAAACCCGTCTCGAGCCTGGCAGCCTTGCGTGCGCCGGTCTGAGTGTCACCGGCAAACCCGGGTTCGGTCTCGACGACCTTGAGGTCGACGGTGACGGGAAGCTCGACGCCGATCGTCTCGCCCTCGTAGCTGGTCCGATCCAGGAGCATCGAGTCCTTGAGGTAGTTGACGGCATCGTCGAGCTGCTCCGCGCTCAGATGGAACTGCTCGTAGCTTTCCGTCTCCATGAAGTGGTAGTCGTTGCCGTCCTGATACAGGAACTGGATCTGGCGATGTTCCAGCTGGACTCGCGGCCACTTCTCACCCGCCTGGAACGACCGCTCTACCGTCTGTCCGCGCTTGATGTTGCGGAGCTTGATGCGGACCTGCGCCGAGCCTCGTCCAATCTTAAGGTGGTGGTAGTCGAGGATCTGCCACAGGTCGCCGTCGAGCTCGATGGCCACACCCTTGTGCAGGTCGCTTGTCGAAATCATGGTCGGGCGGGGCTCCTTAGATGGCAGGCCGCCGGAGGCCGGCTGAGTCAATCGATGTGATGCGCCCGAATTGTACCGGAGCGCGAGCCCGAAACGGTCGATCCAGCAACGGCTTCCGGCCAAATCCATCTATCGCGCGCCTGTGACAGGCGAATCCGTGCGTCAGACGCCGACGACGACCACTTCTCGCGGGAAGCACGTCAGCCGCTCGAGCCGGCGCGACGCGGTGTCATACAGGACCAGGTCCTCGATCCGGACGCCCGTCTCGTTGTCGAGGTAGATCCCCGGCTCCACGCTGAAGACCGTCGGGCTGGGCAGCGGCTCTTCTGCGGCGACCCGACTCAACGACGGCTGTTCGTGCGTGGCCAGGCCGATTCCATGACCGGTGGCGTGTCCGAAATGCTCCCCGTGCCCCGCAGCCTCGATGACCTGGCGCGCCGCGGCGTCGCCCTCGCGGCCGTTCGCCGCACGCTCGCCTCGGGCCGAGGCGCCGAGCAGCTCGACGGCAGCGTCTTGGGCCGCCTCCACGATCTCGTATATCTCCAGGTCGCGCGCTGCCGGCTCGCCCACGAAAAGCGTCCGGGTCATGTCGCTGCGATAACCGGCCACCATTGCCCCGAAGTCGAACAGGAGCACCTGACCGCCGCACACTTCCTGTTCCGAGGGCGACCCATGAGGTAGGGCGGCATTCGGTCCGGCCAGGCAGGCGATACCGAACGCCAGCGCTTCCGCGCCGCAGGTGCGCATCTCCCATTCCAGCGCCAGGGCCAGTTCCCGCTCCGTGACCCCGGGCTTGATCCGCCGCACGATCGAGGCGAGAGCACGATCGGCGACGGCGCAGGCCGCCCGGATGCGTTCGACCTCGGCCGGCTCCTTGACCGCCCGGTCGGCCTCGACCCAACCGCTCGCCGGCACCAGCTCGACCTCGGGAGCGGCCTTCTGCAGCGCGATCCACTGCTCGTGGCTGATGAAGCCGCTCTCCACCGCGACTCGCTTGCCGCCGACGCTCTTCACGAGCGCCGGCCAGATCGCGCCCAGGTCGTAGGTCGTCGCCTCGATCCGAGCTTCCGGCGCCTGGGCTACCGCCTGCAGGCGGTAGCGCGAATCGGCCATGACCACGACCTCGTCGCCCGAAACGACGAAGCGGCCGGAGTTGCCGGCCACTCGGTCTTCGCCGTCCTCGAGCACGAACCCGGTCAGATAGCGCATGTGCTCGGGCCGAGTGCCGAAGTAGGCGTCGATCCCTTCCGCGGCGAAGCGCGCCCGCAGTCGGGCCAGGCGAGCCGGCCGCGCCGCCCTGTCGGCCTCGGCCCAGCGGTTCAGATCGCCCGCCGCCGGGGGCGCTGAAAAGTCGGCTGGATGCGGCAGACGCCGCACGACCGCGGTCACGTGGACAATGTTACCCGTCCGTCACGGCCGCCGACCGCCCTACTTGATGTAGCCGTACTTCTTCTCGTTGGCGATCTGCTCGGCGTTGGTGTGGGCGAAAGCCAGGCCCCCCGTGCCGTCGTTCTTGGCCAGGAAGTAGTAGTACCCATCGGCGGTGTCGGGGCTGACCGCGGCCGCCAGCGACGCGGCCCCCGGCGAGTCGATCGGGGTCGGCGGCAGACCGGGATGGTGGTACGTGTTGTATGGAGCGATGCTCGGCGGGAAGACGATCTGCGCCAGCGGCGTGCTTCCGCCGACCGGCATCCAGAACGTGTAGTCGACCCAGCTCGCCATTGGATGCGACTGCAGCCAGACCGTGTCGCTCGCGTAGTTGACCGTAGGGTTGGATTCGAGGAGGCCGGTCGGCCACTTCTTGGGATCGAGCCGATTGACGTAGACGCCCGCCACCAGCGGCCGGTCCGAGTCCAGGACCGCCTCGGGCTCGACGAGCGAAGCGATCTCCACCGTCTGGTAGATCTGGTCCGGGGTCAGCTTGAACAGGGCGGGCGGCGCCTGCGCGACGAAGGCCGCGAGCTGCTGTTCGATGAGCCCAAGGGCCGTGATGTTCGGGTCGACGTTGTAGGTGGCCGGGAACAGGAAGCCCTCGAGGGATGCGCCCGCCGGCAACTTCAGCCAGCTGTATTGCGCCAGCAGGGTGGCCGGGGGGTTCGTCGCCAGCTGGTAATACTCCGCGACGTCGAGCGTGAGCTTGACGGAGGGATCGACCGGGTTGGCTTCCAGATACTCCATCTCGGCCACCATCTGCTCGACGCGCAGCCCTTCTCGGAAGGTCAGGCGGACCGTGGGCGCGGCCACGGCCGGCGAAGTCAGGGCGGCGATGATCCCATCCATGGTCATGGCCCTGGTGACCACGTGGCGACCGGCGATGAAGTTCGACGTCGCGCCTCGCTCGATGGCCTCGAACACGAAGGCCCGCGCATCGGCGATGACGCCCGCCTTCACGAGCGTGTCCCCGATTTCGGCTGTCGTGTCGCCGTACTGGACCTGAATGGCGATTTCCCGGAGGTCCGTCGGATCCATCGGCTGGGTGAGACTGGTGCCGAGGTCACTGCGGACGATGTCGGCCACGAGGGGGATCTTCAGGGCGGTCGGGTTCTCCGCGCTCCAGTCGGCGATGGCATGGAAAAGCGCCGGGCGCGCAAAGAAGTAGAGCCCGCTCAGGACGAGGCTGGCCAGCACAAGGGTGAATACAGCGAAGCGCAGGACAGTGCCAGGTCCGCCCGACCTCCTCGACTTGTAGTCGCGGCGGTCCTGCGTGCCCGACGCCCCCTTGGCGCTCAATCCCGCTGCCTCTGTCGCGGCCGGATCGTAGTCATCCCAGCCTGTGTCGACGAATGGACGCCGCGTGGCGGACGATCCGTTCCTGACCCTCCGGCGACCCGTGGTGTTCGGGTCCTGGTCGCTACGCAGACTCATTCGGTTCCTCGCTCCGCGGGCTGGCCTGACCGGGCGCAGACTCGTCTGCAGGTCCGGCTGTGGCGTCGAGTTCATCCTGAAGTATCAGCGCCGCCGCCTCCCGGTCGATGCGGGCGCGGTGCGCGTCTCGCTGTTTCGCGCTGGGAGGGCCGCCCGACCTTCCCCGGGCCGGGCCACCGATCCGTTGTTCCGCCCGCACGCTCGTCAGGCGCTCGTCGCGAAATCGTAGCGGCAAACCGGTCGCGGCCGCCACGGCCACCGCCCACTCGCGAGTCGTGGCGGCCTGCGGCCCCTCGCTCCCGTCGGCGTTGAGGGGCAGGCCCACCACCAGCCCGTCCGCGCGCTGCTCGGCCGCAAGGCGGGCCACGACGCGAGCGTCCTCGTCGACGCTCCGGGCCCGACTGAGCGTTGCCAGCGGCAGCGCCGAGTGCGTTTCCGCATCGCCCAGGGCGACGCCGATGCGACGCTCACCGAGGTCGATGCCCAGGACCCGCCTCGCCCCCCGAGCGCCGCCGCGGACACCCTCGCTGCCGCTCACGGCGTGGCAGTCGGGCTCGCCCCGGCCGAAGCCGTTGCCTCCGGCGTCGGTGCTGGGCTCGGTGACGGCGGCGGCGTGGACGTACCGGATGGGAGGGGCGTCGGCTCTCCGGTCGGCCCCGCTGCCCCGGTCGGCCCCGCTGCCCCGGTCGGCGTGGCGGATCCGGTTGGCGTGGCCGTGCGAACGGGTACAGGCGTGATGGCGGCGGTCGCGCTGGGCGGCATGGTCGGCGTTATCACCCGCACGTCGATCCGGAAGTCGAACCCGGAGATCGTCGATACCCAGAACGGCCCGATGGAAACCTGTGCGTCGCCGTACTGCGACAGGTAGGTCCTGGCGGCCGCCGCGGATTTGCCCTTGATCGCTGCCCGCAACTGATTCACGTTCATGGTGGCCGTCTGGAGCCCGCCGGCGACGACGGGGACCGAGACCACGGCTCCCTGGGCCGTCGGCGACCCGAACGTGACCTCGACCGAGCCGACGACAAGCGCGTGACCCGTCTGAACCCTGGCCTGGACCTTGCTCGCGGCAAGGCTGCGCACGGTCGATAGGTCGGCCGCCGTGGCGGTCTCCGTGCCCGTCGCGGCAAGATCGAAGCTCGACACACCCTGGTTCAGCAGCGTCGTTGGGTCCGGATCGAAAGTCGGGTCGGCCATGTGGGCTGTCTTTGGAAATAGTTCGAAGCCGGCCGCCACCGCCGACGGATCGGCCATCTCGGCCTGCGCCGCCGAGTCGAGCTGGGTCGCCAGGCTGGCTTCGGCGGCGTCGATATCGGACTGCTGCACGAACGGCGTCACGGTGTGAGTGCCGCCGGCGGTGGCCTTCTGGTTGGTCACCTGGTCCGGGACCTTAAGCGCGGAAGCCAGCCAGGCAGGGACGTTGACGATGGCCCTGGCGGCAACATTCCCGGACAATCCAGTCTTGACAGCCGTGACCGCCACGTCGGCGGTACCCGGCGTGATGGTGGTGGAACTCGTGGCAACCGCCGTGGGGACGGTGACCGCCGAGTTTGTCGCGAAGGCAACCCCGCTCGCGGTCTCGACCTGCGTACCCGCGGGAATGGCGACGGCATCCTCGGTGTTCCCGCTCGTGAAGGTCACCGTGCCCGTGGCGGCCGTCTCGACGACGTTCTGGCCCGTGGCAGCGAATGTCCCGCTCGCCTGAGCCGTGAACTCCCTGGCCACGCCCGGAACCGTGAGCGTGGAGTCGTTTGGCGCGCTTATCGCCGGATCCACCCGGATCGTCAGGTTCAACGGCCCGACCGGCTCCTCCTTCAGCGTCAGGACGATGGTCGCGCTCGGCAACAGCAGGAATGCGCCGGCGCCGCCCACGACAAGGGCCACCACGAGCGCCAGGGCGACCCAGCGCCAGGCGCCGGGACCGAACCGGCGCCCGGTGCGCGCCGCCGGTTGCACCACGGCACTCGTCCGCTGGGAGCCGCCGCCACCCGCAACCCTCGCCTTCCGACCGGCGTCTGCGCCGCCGACCGTGGCCGCCAGCTCCTCGAGAGCGTCCCCTACCGCGTCGGCTCCACCCGGCTGATTGCCCGGCGGTCGGGCCGACTCCGCTCGCTGGTAATCGGCAACACTGGCAAAGACGGGCAGGTCCGCAGTCTGCGCCAGCGATCGGACCGAGGCGTCCGCGGCGATGACCGCCAGGCGCCGTCCGCGATGGCGTGCCTCGCGCGCCAGCAGCTTGAAGTTGATCCGCGACGTCGCCAGGCGCGAGCCGCCCTGGATGACCAGGGCGATGCGCGTGTCGCTCGAGTCACGGATCCGCGCAGCCGCGGACGTGATCTCGTCGTCGACATCGATGTAGTAGATCGCCATCGCGCTACATCTTCATCGCTCGGAGGACCCTGCGCAAAGCGACATCCAGCGGATCCTCGTTGGTCTGGAGTTCGATCGCCTGGTACGCGAGGCCGAGCGGGGTGACGTCCTGCTGATCGACAAGGAGATTCGTTCCATCCTTGATGCGCTCGACCTGGTCGGGGGACATCACGATGACCTCAGGCCGCCGGCTGAACGGGAGTCGCTTCCAGAACTGCTCGCTCCGCAGCACCGCGCCGACCTCCGGCAGGTGCGAGCCCCCGCCGCACATGTAGACACGGGCCGGCAGCAGGTCGCCCTCCGCCAGCTCCTCGAGCACCAGCTCCACGCCGGCCGACCAGATCGCCACGTCGTCGGCCACCACCTGGGCCACCTGGGCGCGGTGGTCCACCGGCACGCCCCTCGCGTAGTCCACTTTCACCTCTTCGGCACGCGGGAACGGCAGGTCGAGATGGTCCGCGATCGACTTGGTGAAGGCCCGGCCGCCGAGGGCGAACATGCGCGTCCCCTCGATGCCGCCATGGCGCACGAGGGCCACGTCCGTCGTTCCGCCGCCGATGTCGACGAAGAGTGCCCCGGACTGCTGCACTTGCTCGCTGGCGAGGACCCTGGCCACGGCATAAGGCTCGGCCACGACCTCGAGCAGCTCCAGGTCAAGTTGCTCGGCGACGCTCTGCAGCGCCCCCAGGTGCACCAGCGGCGCAAAGGCATTGAAGATGCTGACCTTGACGTTGCGACCCTTGAAGCCCACCGGGTTCGTGACCGGATAGCCGTCGATCTGGGCGCCGGTGACCGCGGCGTGAACCAGCCTCACGTCCACCTGCGGCAGGCCGGTCTCCCAGGTGATCGCCCGCTCGGCCTCGCGGAGGGCGTCGTGCTGCACGCCGTCGATCAGCTTCTGCAGCTCGGCATCCGTAATCGGCGCGTCGGGGCGTCTGCGCTCATGGGAACGCGTCGTGGTGAAGCCCTTGACCAGCTCTCCGGCGATCCCGATGACGCACTGCGTCGGCCGGAAGCCGGCCATCTCTTCGGCCTCCTGGAGCGCGGTCGAGCAGTTGTCGACCACGGCGGTGATGTCGGTCACCGTGCCCGACTGCATGTGAGCCAGGCCCTGGCGCTTGCGGCCGACGCCTCGCACCGTGCCCATGCCGGAGGCGTCGATATCGAAGACGAGTGCCTTGGCGAACTCGGTGCCGACGTCCAGCGCCGTGCAAGCAGCCAGCGTCGACTCCTCCTCGCGGCCCCAGATCCTGCGCCAGAACGCCACGGCCGCTCCCCTACCTGTCCACTACTTGCCTGCCGTTCCTAGTGTATCCGTGATCGCGCTCAGCGCGGCAACCACACCTTCGCGGCGGGTTCCCATCCCCTGAGCCATCTCCGCGCGGCCGCCGCCTCGGCCTTCCATCGGCTTCATGGCCACCTTCACGAGCTCACCGGCCGAGATGCCCCGCTCGACCAGGTCCGGGCTGACGGTCACGAAGATCTGCGGCGCGTCGGCGTCGAACGCAACGGCGATCACGCCCGAACCCAGGGCGGCCCTGATCTCCTTGACAAAGCCCTTCCACTGCTCGGCCGACTCGAACGTTCCTGAGTGGGCCACGAGCTTGATACCCGGCGCGACTTCCTCGGCCCGGGCGACCACGTCGGCGGGTTTGGGCACGCCGCCCCCGCCTGCTTTGAGCCGGCGGCGCGCCTCGCGCAGCTCATCCTGCAGGGCGGCGACGCGGTCGGGCACCGCATCCACGGACGTGGCCCCGACCGTCTCCGCGATACGCTCCAGCAGGTCCGTGCGCTCACGCAGCAGGGCGTCGGCGCCGTCGCCTGTCATCGCCTCGATGCGGCGGGTGCCAGCTCCGATGCTCCGATCGGCGGTGATCACGAAGCCCCCGATCTGGCCGGAGGCCGAGCAGTGCGTGCCTCCGCACAGCTCCAGCGAGTAGCCCTCGACCCGGACGGTCCGGACGCGCTCGCCGTACTTCTCGTCGAAGAAGGCGTCCGCGCCGGCGGCGATGGCATCGGCCATCGGCTGGACCCTCGTCGTCACGGGGCGGTTCTCGCGCACGACCCGCCGAACCTCGTCCTCGATGGCCCGCTTCTCGGCGGCCGTAAGCGGCCGGTCCATCGGGTAGTCGAAGCGCAGGTAGTCGGGCGCCACGAGCGAGCCGGCCTGGTGCGCATCGGGGCCGACAACGTTGCGCAGGGCCCGGTGCAGCAGGTGCGTGGCCGTGTGGTTGCGCATGGTGCGGGCCCGCCGCTCGGCGTCCACCCGGGCGGTGACCGTCTCCCCGACCCGCAGCCGGCCGTGCAGCCTGCCCCGATGGGCCACGAGTCCGGCGATCGGCTTCTGCGTGTCCTCGACCGTGAAGAGCGCGCTGCCGCCGCCGGCCTCGAGCAACTCGCCTCGGTCGCCGACCTGGCCGCCGCCCTCCCCGTAGAAGGGAGTGGCGTCGAGCACGACCTCGGCCTCACCGTAGCCGGTCAGCTCCTGGTACTCGATCCCGTCGCGCAGGATCGCCACGACCCGTCCCTCGGCCTCCGTGCCATCGTAGCCGAGGAAGCGCGTCTCGCCGGACCGTCGCAGGATCGCCTGGTAGAGATCGCCCAGTTCGGCGTGGCGCGCCAGGTCGGCTTTCGTGCCCTTCCGGCTGCGCTCCTTCTGCTCGGCCATCGCGGCGACGAAGCCGTCGCGATCGACCCGGACGCCGTACTCGGCGGCCATGTCGACGGTGAGATCGACGGGAAAGCCGTATGTGTCGTGGAGCCTGAAGGCGACTTCGCCGGCAAGGACGGAGGCGCTCTCGGGCAGCGACTCCGGCCGCCGGCCGATCGTTCGCTCGGCCCCGGTCAGCGGCCCCAGCGCCGCCTCCAGGTGGCTCGTGCCCGTCTCCAGGGTGCGTGCGAATAGCGCCTCCTCCTGGTGGATGACCTTCAGGATCCGGTCCCGCTTCTCGACGAGGTTCGGGTAGGCGTCCTTCATGACGTCGATGACTACCCCCGCCGTCACGTCCATGAACGGCTCCCGCCGGCCCAGGAGCCGGCCGTGGCGGACCGCTCGGCGGATGATGCGGCGCAGGACGTAGCCGCGGCCCTCGTTCGAGGGCGCGACCCCGTCGGCGACAAGGAACGTCACGGCGCGGGAATGGTCGGCGATGACCTGGTAGCTGAACCGCTCGGCCTCGAAGGCCTCCGGGTCATGACCGAGGAGATCGCGCATGGCAATATGGATCGGCGTGAAGAAATCCGTGTCGTAGTTGGTGGGCACCTGCTGGATGACGCTGGTCAGGCGCTCCAGGCCCATGCCCGTGTCCACCGACTGCATCGGCAGCGGCACGCGCGTCCCGTCGGCGCGCTGCTCGAACTCCATGAAGACCAGGTTCCAGACTTCGAGCCAGCGCGGACAGTGCTCGGAGTGGTCCGGAATGCAGTGCGGTCCCTCGCTGAACTCCGCACCGCGGTCGAAGTGGATCTCCGAGCAGCGACCGCACGGCCCGGTTTCGGCCATTCGCCAGAAGTTCGCGTCGTCGCCTCTATCGACGTTGCCCCAACGGGCGATCCGCTCCGGCGGGAGGCCGATCTCCTCACGCCAGATCCTGTACGCCTCGTCGTCGTCGCTGTACACCGTCGCCGCCAGCCGGTCGCCGGGGATCTGGTAAACCTCGGTCAGGAGTTCCCACGCCCAGTGGATCGCCTCACGTTTGAAGTAGTCGCCGAAGCTCCAGTTGCCGAGCATCTCGAAGAAGGTGTGATGGCGAGGCGTGCGGCCCACCTCTTCGAAGTCGTTGTGCTTGCCGGCCACTCGCAGACAGCGCTGGTAGTCTGTCGCCCGGACATAGCTGCGCTTCTCGCGCCCGGTCAGGACGTCCTTGAACTGGACCATCCCCGAGTTCGTGAAGAGCAGGGTCTGGTCGCCTGCCGGCACCAGCGAGGCGCTCGGGACCTCGGTGTGACCCCGCTGGACGAAGAACTCGACATAGCGGCGGCGCACCTCGGCCCCGGTGAGGTAGGGAATCGGCAGGTCAGGCATCGCCGCTAACGGTACCAAACCGGCGGCGGCACCGGCTCAAACCCGCGTATGACGGCGATTCCAGACGGTCGAACCCGCAATCGCGGCGCCGACGAGGGCTCCCAGGGCCAGCCCCCGCGCGAACGCCAGAAGCCGCGGGTCGCTGGGACCCGGGCCAGCGCGGCGGCGGACCAGGAGCCAGGCCAGCGATCGGATCACTCCGACTCCTCCGCTGCCGGCGCCGGGCCGAGTATCGCGACCAAAGACACGAACGCGATGCCGATCCACGCCACGATGGAAGCGGAGATGACGTGGAAGTCGCCGACGCGCAGCGGATCGACGCCGAGCCGTCCACCGATCGCATCCCCCGCCCACGCTCCCAGGATGGCAGCGCACGCCACGAGCACCATCCGGCCGCCCGCACGCCCGCGCAGGAAGACGAACAACGCTGTGTGGAAGAGTCCGACCAGGACGGCCAGCACAGGCGCAGGTCCGAGAGCCACTCAACTCCTCATCGGGCGGGCGCCGCCCGGCGGCGCCGTCGGCGTGAGTATAGGAGCCCCCCACCGGGCGCAGGCGGTCACGCGCCGGCAGGATCCTCCCCACCGGCTATCCGCCCTCCGCCCAGCACCAATTCACCGCGATAGAAGACCGCGGCCTGGCCCGGTGCAGCCGCCCATACAGGATCATTCGTCTCGACCTGCCAGCGACTGCCGCCGAGAGGCGAGACCGTCGCCGCAGCCACGCCACTGCGGTGTCGGATCTGGACCTCGGCCCCGAAGGGCGCTTCGCCCTCGGGCGGTTCGCCTGCGACGAAGCGCATCTCCTCGACCTCGAACAGGCGCGTCTCGAGATCCGCCCGGCGGCCCAGGCGGACGATGTTCGCTCTCGCGTCGATCTTCCAGACGTAGCGTGGTTCGCCAAGCGCCACGCCGATGCCCTGGCGCTGACCCACGGTGTACGAAGCGGTCCCGAAATGCTCGCCCACCTCGCGCCCGTCGACGTCGATGAGCGGCCCGGGCTCGGCCTTCCAGCCTGCTCGCTCGCGGAGAGCGTCGCGATAGTCGCCGCGCGGCACGAAGCAGATCTCCTGGCTGTCGCGCTTCTCGGCCGTCGGCAGCCCCAACGAGCGCGCCAGCTCCCGAACCTGCGGCTTGGTCATCTCACCGAGCGGGAACCGTGTGTGCGCCAGCTCCGCCTGGCCAAGGCCATACAGAAAGTAGCTCTGGTCCTTGTTGCGGTCGCAGCCGCGCAGCAGCCGGAATCCTCCCCCCGGCCCGCCCGGAGACGCGACACGCGCGTAATGCCCGGTAGCCACCGCATCGCACTCGTACATGAAGCGGGCGCGACCGAGCAGCGCCCCGAACTTGACGACGTTGTTGCAATCGACGCACGGGCTGGGCGTGCGGCCCTCCAGGTAGGCCCGCAGGAACGGCTGCACCACGCCCGCATCGAATTCGGGCTCCAGGTTCATGATGTAGAAGGGAATGTCGAGCCGGGCGGCGACACGGCGCGCATCCTCGGCCGCATCAAGCGAGCAGCAGCTCTTCTTGAACTCGGAGTACGTGTCGGCGACGTCGTGGAGTCGCATCCACACGCCGACTGCCTCGTCGCCCGCGGCGCGCACCAGCGCCGCCGCGACGGACGAGTCCACACCGCCCGACATCGCGACGAGGACGCGCGTCACCCGGCGGTCGCCTCCGATGCAGCGCGCCCCGCGTCCGGGCCGGGAGCGGAAGGGCGGCTCACCGCCGCCGGCATTTCGGCAGCCTCACGCTGGGTCTCGATCGCCTGAGCGATCAGACGTCCGGCTTCCTCGATCTCATCCTCAGTCGTCATTCGCCCGAGCGTGAGCCGGAGCGCGCCCTTCGCCTCGTCCTCGGGATAGCCCATCGCCGTGAGGACATGGCTGACCTCAGTCGAGCCCGTCACACACGCCGAGCCGATGGAGCAGGCCAGCCCCGCCAGATCGAGCGCCATGACCAGCGACGCCCCGTCGAGCCCCCCGACAACGAGCGAGAGGTTGTTGGCCAGCCGCTCGACCGGGTGGCCGGTCTCCTGGACGCCTTCGACGGCGCGCATCCGCACCGCCAGCCCCTCGCGCAGCGCGACCACCTGCGGCTCCACGACCGGACGCTCGGCGACCACCAGATCGAGCGCGACGGCCATGCCCATCGCCCCGGCAACGTCCTCGGTCCCGGCCCGACGATATCGTTCCTGGGCCCCACCCTGCTGCTGGGCCAGGATGTTCGTGCCGTGGCGGACATACAGCGCACCCACGCCCTTGGGCCCCTCGAACTTGTGTGCCGCCAGAGAGAGCAGGTCGACGTCCAGCGCCGCCACGTCGATGGCGAGATGCGCGGCGGCCTGGACCGCGTCCGTGTGCAGCAGGACGCCCCTGTGGCGCCGCACGCAGGCGGCGATCTCCGCGATCGGCTGGATCGTGCCCACCTCATTGTTGGCGAGCATGACGCTCACCAGGATCGTCCGGGGAGTCATCGCGGCTTCAACGTCCTTTGGGTCGACTCGTCCGTAGCGGTCGACGGGCAACTCCACGATCTCGAAGCCGAACTTCTCCAGGTAGCGCATGGTGTGGCCGACCGAGTGGTGCTCCACGGCCGTCGTCACTATTCGGTGGCCGCGTGCCTTGCCCGCCCAGGCCGCGCCCTTCACGGCCAGGTTGTTAGCCTCGCTCCCGCCCGAAGTGAAGACGATTTCCCGTGCCTGGGCGCCGATCGCCAGCGCCACGCGCTCGCGGGCCTCGTCAAGGCCGGCATGCGCGGCTCGTCCAAACGCATGCGGCGAGGAAGCGTTGCCGAATCTCTCGGTCAGGTACGGCAGCATCGCCTCGAGCGCCTCACGCCGCAGCGGTGTCGTGGCGGCATAGTCGAGGTAGATCGGCATCGGCTCGATTGTACGCCGAGGCGGGGCGGTAACCCCCGCCGGTCCGCCGCGCGATCGGCAGGCCAGCGCCGCTCGACTCCGCGTGGGCGGGGGCGCCGCTCTTGCCCAACTTCAGCCCCGGCGATGCAAAGCAAGGACGCCGCGGTCGAACGGCGTCGTCGGGGGCATACCGCCGGCCGATCCACGCTGCGTCCGTGTCTGGCGAGCCGCCGCGAAGGACCCTTCAGGGCCGCCACGGTTGGCTCTGCTCCCTTAGCTTGCGATTTAACGAAGT
>PLOC01000121.1 GCA_003141955.1 Chloroflexota bacterium | reverse complement strand
CCGGGCATCGGACGCAGCAACGACGCCGGGCCCACGGCGACCAACTTCGTCGCCGCGGACAGTCCCTCGGCCAGCCCGACTGATGCCCCGACGACAGCTCCCACGCCCACGGCCACGCTCGTTCCCACCGCCAGCCCCACCCCGACGGCCACCCCGACGGCCAGCCCCACGCCGAGCCCGAGCCCGTCGCCCAGCCCCTCGCCGACGCCGAAGCCCGCGACGCCGAAGCCCGCGACGCCGAAGCCCGTGGTGACGCCGAAGCCCTACCCGACATCGGTCACGCTCAATTGCAGCGCCGTCACCGGCGCGATCAAGTGCACGACCAACTACGACAGCCGGGCGACAAGCATGGCATGGCAGCTCACGAGTCCGGACGCTGCACCCCTTACGAGCGGAGTCAAGGCTCAGTCCGTTACCTTCGCGGTGACCACGCCAGGCGTCTACGGCGCCTCCCTGTCGGTCGTCATCGGCGGCCACACGATCACCTCGGGACTCCCGCAAGCGGTCGGCTTCCCGTAGCCTGAAGCCGACCCGTCAGCCCGTCCGCGCGCCTGCCTCCCAGGCCTGACCAGGCCCGCTACTGACCGACCGCCCGAAGACGGGTGCGGAATCGCCGTGACAGCCGCCGCGGGGCGGCCGCCCTCCCGTGCCGCGCCGGCGCCGCCGATACCTCCACCAGCCGGCTCGACGGGCGAGCCGCGCAGCGGAGGGCACCGAGATGCCTATCGCATGGGATCCGGCGACCATGGCGAGCGGGATCCCGACCGTCGACCAGCAGCATCGCCAGCTCATCGAGTGGCTGAACGACCTGCTCGCGGCCATGTCGCAGGATCAGGGCGGGGCGGAGGTCGCGGCCGTCCTGGCCCGGCTGGACACCTACGCGGACACGCACTTCGCCTTCGAAGAGCGGTGCATGGTCAAGTACCGCTGCCCGGTCGCCAGGATCAACATGGCCGCCCACGCCTACTTCATGAAGACGTTCGGCGAGCTTCGGGACGAGTACGAGGCCGGGGACGTCAGCCCGGACCTGGCCCTCCGGGTCGAGCGGGATCTGGCCCAGTGGTTCGCCGACCACATCAAGCGGATCGACGCCAAGCTCGCGCCCTGCGTCAAGCGCGCCGCCGCCTGAGGGCGGGGCAATTCGCCCGCCCTCAGGGCTGGTACACCTCGGCCGTGGCACCGTCCGCCGGATCGCTCGCGCCCCCGGCCATGAGGACACGGCCGTCGGCCAGCAGAGTGGCAGAGTGAGAGGCGCGCTCGACGATCATCGATCCCGTCGATCCAAATACGCCGACCTCTGGATCGTACAGCTCGGCCGTGCTGTCATCTCCTCCCGCTACCAGAACACGGCCGTCGGGCAGCAACGTGGCGGTGTGGCTATCGCGGGCCTCCGCCATAGAGCCGGTCCTGTGGAACGTGCCGGTCCTGGGGTCGTACAGTTCGGCCGAGGCCAGAGGCTCCTCCTGAACGTAGCTCGCGTTTCCTCCCGCCACGAGAACAAGCCCGTCCGTCAGCAGCGTGGCGGTCTGGCCTGCGGAGCGGCCGGTCGACATTGACCCGGTCGTGGCGAACCTCCCGGTCTTGGGGTCGTACAACTCCGCCGAAGCCAGAGCCGCCTTGGCCTTCTGAACCCCCAGGTTCTCGCTCCCGCCGACGATGAGGACGCGCCCGTCCTGGAGCAGCGTCGCGGTGTGATCGGATCGTGGGCGCGTCATCGAGCCGGTCGGGCTGAACTTGCCGGTCGCGGGGTCGTACAGCTCCGCGGAGGCGAGGGATGCTCCGGAGCTGCCGAACCCTCCCGCCACGAGGACGCGCCCGTCCTGAAGTAGCGTCGCCGTCTGGTCGTACCGAGCACGCGCCATGGATCCGGTCGGGCTGAACTTGCCGGTCGCGGGGTCGTACAGCTCCGCGGAGGCCAGAGGATTCTGGTCGATCGAGTTGTCGCTGCCTCCGGCTATCAGGACCCGACCGTCCGGCAGGAGCGTCGCCGTGGCGCCGACGGTTCGAACCACGTTCATCAGCCCGGTCTGGACAAAGGTTCCGGTCTTCGGGTCGTACAACTCAGCCGTGTCGTCGCCTGAACCGCCGGCGATCAAGACATCGCCGTCCTGGAGAAGAACGGCGGTCTGGCCATTGCGGGCGACAGCCGTTGACCCGGTGGTGCCGAATTGGCCGTGGCCGAGCGTTGCCGTCGCCGACTGCGAGGCAAGCTGAGGGCTCATGCTCGGTGCAGGGCTGGGTGTATTCAGCGAAGGGCTGGGGGTCTTCGTCGGGCTCGTGGGACCGGCAGTGGTTGAAGCGCCACAGCCGAAGGCGGCAACGACCACCAGCACTCCGGCCAGGCTGATTCCGGCAACGCGCCTTCGAGCGAGGCGCCCCCCGACGCCGGCCACGAAACCGATGTCCATCGCCTGCCCCCCGTTTCTCTTTGGCTGGCCGCCCAAAGCCGCCTTCACGACCGCGCGGACATTTCGGGGCCTCGTCATTCGCCGGCCAGCCTAACATTCCCGGCTTCGAGACAGGGCCTCACCCGCCAGTGGTTGTCTGTTCCTCCACTGGGGGTGCCACGTCGCGCACGCCGGGCGCGGCCGGGTCTCACTCCGGGCCGCTCGCCGGGCGGCGCCAACCTTAACGTTTCGACTCGGGTACTGCCTTCTGGTCCAACTTGCCTGGGGTGAGAGTTAGCCATCCGGCTGCGACCCTTGAGCGGGTGGTGCGGCGGCGTGGAACCGTCAGGGCGCATGGGCCACGCTCAGGCGCGGACCTGCGAAGGGACCGATGACCGGTGTGAGGCTGCCCGGAGCGGTCCCGCCAGGCCGGTCGCCCTCTCATCGGGCCTAACTCCCACCTGGCGCAAGTCTGACTGGATGCCGGGCGTCACGGCCCGGGCCGCACGCCCGCGATCAGTCGGCGGGGGCGTAGATCGTCAGGCACACGGCGATGGCGCAGAGCTGCTCGGTTTGGCGGTAGCCGGGCGGGAGCGATGGGGGAGCGGAGCCCGGGTCGGCGACGTAGAAGATCGTGCCGCCGGCCAGCGTGACGTCCGCGGGCACGGAGTGGATGACGGCGTCGGGCGGATAGGCGGCGGTGCCGAAGTACCACGGTGGGTCCACGGCGGCCAGGACGTGGAGGTCGGCGCGGACCGTCGGGCTGCCCTCGGCGAGCAGCAGCAGGTAGTGGTCCGGATCGGCGGCGACGAGATCGCCCGGGCCGGCGCGCGACTCGATCTCCGGCAGGAGCGCCGACGTTTCGGGGTGGGTGATGACGGTACCGAGGGCGAGCGAGGGGGCGGCGACGGTGACGAGCAGCACGGCGGCGAGACGGCAAGGGACGACGGCCAGCCCGACTCCCGCGAGGGCGAAGAGCGGCAGCCACATGACCCCGGCGTAGCGCGCCTCGAGGATCGGCCGCCACAGGCTCACGACGCCGAGGAGGACGACGCCGCCGCAGGCGAGCAGCAGGAAGACGGCGGTGCGGCGCGCCCCGGGTCCGAACCGCCGCCAGCCCGCGGGCGCGAGAGCGACGGCAGCCAGCGCGACCGAACCCGCTACGACGGCGATCACCTGGAGCGCCACCAGGACGTCGAGGCCGGGCACGCCCGAATCGACCGGCGGCCCGGCGAAGAGCTGGCCGAAGGTGCCGGCGATCGAGTCGGGGCTCAGCGGCGGGATCCAGAAGCCCTGCCCGGCATGCTCGAGCTGGGCACCGGCGAAGAGGAGCCACGGGCCCATGCTGGCCAGCGCGATCGCGGTGGCCGCGCCCGCGGAGACCAGCGCGCGGCGGCCCGGCCGAAGCCAGGCCAGAGCGGCGACCACCCCGACCAGCGCCACGCCGGCGAAGTAGTCGGTCCAGACGGCGGCAGCCGCGANNTTCGACCCCGGTCCGTTCGACCGCCCGCCAGAGGAGCAGCGTCGCGGCCACGACCAGCGCTCCGGCGAGCGAATACATCCTCGCGTTCTCCGAGGCCATGAGCGTCGCCGGCAGGACCGCCGCGAACGCCGCGGCCCACAATCCGGCGGCATCGCCGGCGGCGCGACGGGCCAGCGCGGCGAGCAGCGGGATCAGGGCGATCCCCGCCAGGGCGGGCACGAGTCGCAGCGGGGCCGGGCCGCCGGCGAGCTGCGCGACGAGCCACTCCAGCACGTAGAAGAGCGGCGGCGCGCTGTCGCGGCT
>PLOC01000024.1 GCA_003141955.1 Chloroflexota bacterium | reverse complement strand
TCAGCTGGGGGTTGACCCCTAAAGCATGCATGCCGATCACCTGATCGGCCCTCTGACCGGTCAGCCTCTCGTATGCCGGATTGACGTCGATGATGCTGTAGTCGATCGGCTTGCCGGCCTCGTCGAAGAGCGTCTCGCCAATGGCGACGGCGCTCGACATCTGCTCGAAGAGCAGCCGATGGATGTTCTCGATCCCGCCCTCGTTCGTGATTACGGCAGCCGTTCGCGTCGGTCGATTCGGCCCGCCCCGGCCCGGGTTCGCCACGCTCCGCCCCTTCCCCGGCTCGTCCGTACTGCCTCATGCCGCCGCCGATGCCGGGCCAGCCATTCGCAGTTCCTGGATATGACCCAACGCCGCCAGCCAGCGGTCGGCAGACGCGGCCATCTTCGCACCGCGATCCCCGCGCGTACATGCGTCATTCGTGGGAGGCGATCCTAGGCCGGTGCACCCGGGCGCCGGGGTCCTGACGCCGTCCCCGAGCACGGCGGGGCGGCCGCTACTGGGCCTTGACTGCCGCGATCAGATTCGCGAGGCCCTGCTTGGCGTCGGCGAAGTACATGCCCGTCTTCGGGTTCACGTAGAGCGGGTTGTCGACGCCGGCGTAGCCGCGACCCATCGAGCGCTTAATGACGATTATCGATCGTGCGCGGTCCACGTCCAGGATCGGCATGCCGAAGATCGGGCTGGAACGGTCCGTTCGGGCGGCGGGGTTAGTGACGTCGTTGGCACCGATTACCAGGGCGACGTCCGTCCGCTCGAACTCGGGGTTGATGTCGTCCATCTCCTTGAGCTGCGGGTACGGCACATTGGCCTCGGCCAGCAGCACGTTCATGTGGCCCGGCATCCGGCCGGCCACCGGGTGGATGGCGTAGGAGACGTCGATCCCGCGAGCCTCCAGCAGGTCGGCCAGCTCGCGGACGCCGTGCTGCGCCTGGGCGACTGCCAGGCCGTAGCCGGGGACGATGACGACCTTGCTGGCATAGGCGAGCTGGATCGCGGCGTCGTCCACGGATACCTCGCGGATCGTGCCGCCCTCGCTCGTCATCGCCGCCTGCGACCCCTCGGCGACGCCGAAGCCGCCGACCAGGATGTTGGCGATCGAGCGGTTCATCGCGTCGGCCATGAGTTTCGTCAGGATCGCGCCAGACGCCCCGACGAGGGCGCCGGCCACGATCAGGATCACGTTGCCGACAACGAAACCGGCCATGGCCACGGCAGTGCCGGTGAAGGCATTGAGCAGCGAGATCACGACCGGCATGTCCGCCCCGCCGATCGGCAGGACCATCGTGACGCCGAATATGAGGGCGCCGACGAGGGCCGCGATCAGGAGAACATCCAGGGTCTCCGTGTCGTAGTTGAACAGGCCGGCGCCGGCCAGCACCAGCACGATGGAGCAGCTGATCGAGACGATCAGGGCGACGGCCGAGAGGAAGCGCCCGCCCGGCAGGATGATCGGCTGGCCCTTGAGCCTGCCCATCAGCTTGGTCGAGGCGATCAGCGAACCGGTGAAGGTCACCGAACCCACGACGACGTCGACGACGATGAAGAAGATCAGCCAGCCGTCCAGGCTCGCCAGTGCGCCTTCGGGAGTGCGCTGGCCGCTCAGGCGAATGAAGTCATCGATGGCCAGCAAGGCCGCAGCCCCGCCGCCCATGGCGTTGAAGAGCGAGACGAGTTGCGGCATGGCGGTCATGGCGACCGTCCGAGCCAGCCGCAGGCCGGCCGCTCCGCCGACCAGCAGGCCGCCAATGATGATCAGCCAGTTGCCGATCCCCGGACTCGAGTTGGCGACGAAGACCAGCTCTGAGATGACGGCGATGCACATTCCGATCGCGGACAGGCGGTTGCCATTGCGCGCCGAGGCCGGCGAGTTCATCAGGTGCAGGCCCATCGCGAAAAGCGAGGCGCCGATCAGGAAGGCGAATTGAACCAGGTTCCCCAGGTCGGTGGTGTTCATGGCCGGCTCCTCGTCATTCGGCGGGCTTGTCGGCCTTGGGGACCGGGCGTCGTTTGAACATCTGCAGCATCCGATCGGTGACCCAGTAGCCGCCGACGACATTCGCCCCGGCGAAGACAACGGCCACGAAAGCGATGACGCCGGTCAGCGGATTGTCGGCTGCGGCCCCGAGGGCTATGGCGCCCACGAGAACGATGCCGTGGATCGAGTTGGTGCCCGACATCAGCGGTGTGTGCAGCGTAGCCGGGACGCGGCTGATCACTTCGAAGCCGAGTAGGATCGCCAGCACAAAGACCGTCAGATCGTTGATTAGCGTGCCGACGTTCATCCCTGGGCGCCTCCCTTTGGAGCCGGCTGGAGCAGCCTGAGGGTCGCCGGCTGGACGACCTTGCCGCCGTGTGTGATCACCGTCGCGGCCGTTACCTCGTCGTCGAAGTCGAGGTTGATGCCCCCGTCGACGACGAAATTCAGCAGCAGGTTGGAGATGTTGCGCGAGTAGAAGATGCTGGCCCCGGTCGGCATCGATGCGGGCAGGTTGAGCGGGGCGTGGATCTCGACGCCGTTCGAGCTGGCCACGACCTTGCCCGGCCTGGACAGCTCGCAGTTGCCGCCCAGCTCGCTGGCGGCCATATCGACGATCACCGAGCCGGTCTTCATGCTCTCGACTGCGGCGCGAGTCACGAGGACGGGGGGGCGGCGACCGGGGACCTGGGCGGTCGTGATGACGATGTCCGACGCGGCGATGATCCCGTTCAGCTCGGCCTGCTGGGCGGCTTGTTCCTCCGCCGTGAGGGGGCGGGCGTATCCACCCTGGCCGGTGGCCTCGATCGCGGACTTGAGCGTGACGAACTGCGCGCCCAGGGATTCGGCCTGCTCCTTGGTGTCGCTGCGGACGTCGTACGCCTTGACCATCGCTCCCAGCCGGCGGGCGGTGGCGATGGCCTGCAAACCGGCCACGCCCACACCGAGCACCAGCACGTTGGCGGGCTTGGCGGTGCCGGCGGGGGTCGTGAGGAGCGGGAAGTACCGACCGAAGGCGTTCGCCGCGATGAGCACGGCCTTGTAGCCGCCGACGTTGGCCTGCGACGAAAGGGCATCCATGCCCTGACAGCGGCTCAGCGTGCGCGGTATGGCGTCGAGGCTGATGGCGGTCACTTTCTGGCGAGCGAGGCCGGCCATCGCGCGGGGATCGAGCAACGGCGCGAGCAGGCCGATGACGACTTGGCCCTCGTGGAGCATCTTCGCCTCGTCCGGAGTGGGGCGGTGGATGCGCAGGATGACGTCGCTGGTCGAGTAGAGGGTCGCGGTGCTGACGATCTTCGCACCCGCCTCGACGTAGCTCTGATCCGGGAACGAGGCCGCCGCCCCAGCGCCGCGCTCGACGAGCACGGTCATGTCCGCTCCCCGGAGCTTCTGGATCGCGTCGGGGACCAGCGCCACGCGCCGCTCCTCCGGAGCGATCTCTCTGGCTACGCCAACTTTCATGGTGGTACCACCTGCTGCACGCATCTTGGACCGGCCGGCTCAAGGCAGGAGCGTCCAGCGAGGACGCGCCCGACAGTCTAGCCCGGCTCGCCGGGCCGTGCCGCGCCGACTGGCACGGGCGCTCTTGCTCGATCCCGAGGCCGTCCGTTGGAGACCGATCTCGAGGGATCGTCCGGGCCGGCATCCTGGCGAGGTCCGACCATCGCACATCTCACATTTCCCTGCGATCGACGCAGTCTCATGTCTCGCCAGATCGACTTCGCGCCCACACCTCGACTCATTCGAAGATGCCCTCTGGTCACATTTCCACGAAGGCGTATAGTGATTCTGCTATAGCCGGTGCTGCCGGCGAGTCACACCGAATCGCGTCGCGGACCGGAGGAGGAAGACGATGGTCACTGTACGCAAGGCCGATCCTGCTCTCATGGACAAAGCCGCCACACCGACCCGCGAGTTGAGCCCGGCTGCAAAGGAGCGAGATCAGCAACAGCGCCAGTTCAAGCGGCTCATTGCCCAGCTCAAAGGTCCTGAGCAGGTCTTCGCGGTTCGGCTCGATCCCACCGAGAAGCCGATAACGATCCGGCAGCGATTGCTGCGCGTCGCCGCCGAAGCCAACGTTGAGATCGCCGTCCGAAAGCACGGCGACGGCTTCCTCGTCGGACTGCTCACACCTGAGCGTCGCACCAATCGCGGGCGCCGCGCTGCGGGCGCGCCCAAGGGCTGACGTTCGGCGCGCTCACGCATCCAAGTGAGTTCGTGCACCTCGGCGCGCTCATCCGCGTAGCGGTTGCGTCCTGACTCCGCGCCATGTGGGGCCTCGTGGACAACTTCTCACGCGGCGATGAGCGGCCATCCGCCCAGCCCTTCGTGCCTGGGTCGGTTGCGTAAGATGTGCCTGTCGGCACCTGCGGCGGCCAGTTCACGAGAGTCCTCGTAGAGCGGGCGCCACCGGTGCACTGGGAGGACCACTTGCAGGTCGATGACCAGCAGAGCCAGGCGGGGGCCGATGCGCTCGATCTCGGGTCGAACTGGAGCCGACTGGTCGAGATTCGGTGCGGCTTCGCCGAGCTGGCGCGTCGTGAGACGGAAGCTGCCGAGGCGCGCGTCGCCGAGACCCGCCGCCAGCTCGATGCTCAGCTGGCGATCCTGATATCTGCCCAGACGGCGGTCGATCCGCGCGCCACTCGCAGCGCGAAGGAAGAGGCCCACCGAGCCTTTCGTGAGGCGATCGGCAGGGCCACGTCGCGGAATCAGGTGGAGCTCGCCGCAGCATCCTGGCTGGCCGAGATCAACCGGGTCAACGGCGCCGTCCGGGCGGCGCAAACGAGGATCCAGCGGGAGCGCGATACGACCGACGCGCTGGCAGCCGAGCTCGACCGCCTGACGGCGATCGCGGAGGCGAGCCGGGCCATGGCAGAGTCCGCCGTTGAGGCGTGCCGCGAAGCGCGGGAGGCGCTGGCCGCCACTCATGGCGAGGCCGTAGTCGGTGCCGGCGATCAGTCGAGCATGTCGGCGGCGGCACCGATCTCGGCGCCCGAGGTTGCGCAGTCCGCCCCGGCGCGGACGCGGCCGTCCGCCACCCCGGCGCGGGCGGCGATCCCCCGAGCCGCGCCAGCCGTCGGAGTCCGAAAGGTCGGCGCTGGCGAGGCTGGCGCGCCGCCCGCGCCGGCAGGCCGGGCCGCAGGCGCCGCTCCCCAACTGGAGGAGTCAGGGGCGCCGGTCGAGTTGCGCGGGCCGAAGCCACCCACGATCGTTCGCCTCCTGCAGCGCGACGGCGCCACGATGAGCCGCCTGGTGGATTGGCTGGCGGGCCCCGATGCCGAGCAGCGGCGTCGCTGGCAGCTCTGCCTCTCCAACTTCGTGGACGCGGTAGCCGCGACCGCCATCGAAAACGGCTGCTTCATCTTCGCGGCCGGCAATCCGTTCTGGGATCAGCTCACCGTCGAGGAGGCTCGCGAAGTGGCACGCGGTCTGGCCGCGCTTGGCTTCCGCTACGACGGCATGGGTGAGTTCGCGGACGGACGCGTACCGGGTCAGCACGAGCTCTCGATGGCCCTCGGTCAGGCGGGTCTGCTCACCGTCCGCGTTCGCCACTGGCCGCGGCCCGAGGAAGTGGCCCGCCTGTACCGCTACGTCCGGGTGGACCCGATCGCGCTCCTGGCCGAGAAGGCGCCCTCGATCACGATGGGCGAGCTGGTCCTCATGCTTGGGCGTCGCGCGGAGGTAGTGGCCGATCTCTGGAACGACTGGCCGCGCGCGCGGCCGCTGCTGCTCCTGCCCAGTCGCGAGTAGCGGCCCGGAGACCTGCTCGAACGCCTACTGTGCCTTCGGCTGCCCGGCCGCCGATTCGGGTTCGGCCGGGTCCTGGTCGAAAACCACCAGCCGGTAACTCTCCGCGGCGGCTACGCCGATCGCGGCTCCTTGCTCGGCCATCCGGTCGCGCACCCGCGTGAACACCGCCTCGGGATCGTGGAGCTGGCTTTCGTGGGCCCGCAGGGCCTCGATCTTCCGATCGGCGGTCGCGCTGACGTCGATCCAAACGTCGGGCTGGTTCGACCACATCAGGTACAGCCTCCGCACCCGGTAAGCCGGCAATCCCTGGCGCTGGAGCCACGGGAAGGCCATCGGGTTGCGGGCGGCCGGGTAGACCGCGTCCACGGCCGCCATCGCCGCCGCCCGGTGGTCGGTATGGTTGATCCCTCCACCTCGATTGATCACCACCTCTGGATCGCCGGCGAGGACCGCGTCGGGTTTGAAGGTCCGGATCGCGCGGACGAGCATCTCGCGCAGGGACAGGTCGTTGACCAGGTTGCCATCCGGCTGATGGAGGAAGGTCACGCCCTGGTAGCCGACGATGCGAGCCGCCCGGCGCTGCTCGTCCTCGCGCGCCTGAGCCAGCTCGAGCGGGTTCGCCTCAGGGTCCTCGCCGCCGGCGTCCCCCGAGGTGCAGCACACGAGCCAGCCCTCGGAGCCGGCGTCGATCCAGGCCGAGGCGGTCCCGGCCGGGCCGAAATCGGCGTCGTCGGGGTGGCCGACGATGACCATGAAGCGCCGTGGTCGCCAGTTGTGGGGGGAGGGCGTTTCTTCGGACATGATGCGTTCTGGCTCCTGGCTCCTGGCTTGTGGCTTGTGGACAACTCACCGTTGTCCGACGGCAACAGACATGTCTTCAGCCCGCGTAAACCGGCCGGAAACGCGACCCCGCGTGTAGCGAACCCGAGGTATCATGCCGCCCGAGGCTTCGCCCGTCTCCCCCCACGGGCGAGGCCTCTGTTGCTGTCCGGGACTCTACACTCTGGCGCGGACCGGGGCGCCCGCGACCGACGATCTCGCGCCGGCCTGCTTCAAACGAGGGCGGCGCGGGCCTCTCGCAGGGCGGCCAGGACTTCGGTCGCGTGGTCTTCAGGTTTGACCTTCGTCCAGACGGTGACGATTCGCCCGTCCGGCCCTACCAGGAAGCTGTTACGGGCCACGCCCCAGTAGGTCCTGCCGTAGTTCTCCTTCTCCACCCAGCTGCCGTACGAGTCGGCCACGGCGTGGTTCTCGTCGGCAAGGAGCGTGAAGGGCAGGCCGTACTTGGCGCGGAAGGCCGCCTTGCTGGCGGCTCCCTGTGGGCTTATGCCCCAGACCTCCGTGCGGGCGTCGTCGAACGCGGCGCGGGCATCGCGGAAGGCACAGGCCTCCTTGGTGCAGCCGGGGGTGTCGTCGGCCGGGTAGAAGTAAACGACCGTGAAATGGCCTTGTCTCTCGGAGAGGCGGTGGGTCCGCCCCTCGTCGTCGTGAAGCTCGAAATCGGGGGCGAACTCGCCCGCGCTTGGCATGTTGCTCATGCAAGTAGATTAGCAGCGCGTCCCGCGACAGCCACTAACGAGCGACGAAGAGCGCGGCTGCCGCGACGGCGAAGGAAAGGACGATAGTCAGCCAGTCGCGCCAGTTCGTCCGAAGCTCGCGGAAGTGGGTGCGCCGAACGCCGCTGTCGAAGCCGCGCGCGTCCATGGCCAGCGCAAGACGCTCCGCCCGCCTGATCGCCGAGACGAGCATCACCAGCAGGCGCCCGCCGGCCTCGCGCACGCGCGCGACGGGGCCTCGGGGCGCGAGGCCACGGAGGCGACGGGCGGCCCCGATCGTGGCCCAGTCGCCGGCCATGAACGGGGCCACTCGCAGGGCGGCCAGCGTGCCGTAGGCGAACCGGTCCGGGACGTGCCACTGCTGGACGAGCGAGTCGGCCATGCGGGTTGGGTCGGAGGGGCCGAAGACCAGCAGCGTCGTCAGGGCGATCACGACCACCCGCAGCCCGATGGCCAGGCCGGCCGAGATGGCCGGGCCGGTGATCCGGGCCGGGCCGATCTGGGCCATAGTCGCGAGCGAGCGATCACCGTTGGCGCTCGAGAGCAGGATCGAGAATACGGTCAGGCTCAGGATGGCGAAGCCGAGCGGGGCAAGCCTGGCGGGGATGCGCCGCAGCGGCAGACCCGACCAGAGCCACAGGGCGACGATCGCGGCGAGAAACAGCCTGGCGGGCACGATGGGGTCGAGAGTGACGATGGCGGCGACGAGCCAGGCTGTGCCGGCCACGAGACGCGCGGCGGGCGTGGTCCGCGTCAGGAAGGCCGGCCGGGTCGGCGCGAGCGGGGCCGGGAGCACGCTCATCGGGCGCCTCGCCGGGGTATGGCCGCCGGATCGGAGCCTGCAGGCCGGCCGAGCGCAACGCCATCACGCCACGGCGAAGCGGGCGCGTACGGCGGCGCGGCCAGGAACGCGTCTGGCGATCCGTCGAACACGACGCGGCCGCGATCGAGAGCCACAACGCGGTCGCATGCCGGCAGGAGCCGCGGGTCGTGGGTGGCGAGGACTTGCGCCTGCCCAGCCGTTCGGCGCTCGTCCAGGAGTGCCAGCACCGCTTCGGTTCCGCGCCGATCGAGCCCGAAGGTCGGCTCATCGAGGAGCAGGACGGCAGGGGGCCGCAGCGCAAGGGCGGCCAGGCTCAGGCGGCGCTGCTCGCCCTGGCTGAGCCGAAACGGGATCTCCGTGGCGAGATGACCGAGGCCGAAGCTAGCCAGCACGCCGTCGGTGCCCTGCTCGTCCGGTGCGCGGGCCGAGGTGCCGTCGCGACCGCCGATCGCGCGGGCGCTGGCGCTGACCTCGTCGCGCGCCGTGCCCGCCACGAAACCGAGCTCGGGATCCTGGAAGACCAGCCCGATGCGCGCAGCAAGCTCACGCGCACTCAGCCGCGAAGGGTCGCGCATGGGCTCGGCCGCCTCGCCATCCCGTGGCAACGCGCGCAGCCGCACGGTCCCGTCCGCCGGCCGTAGCAGCCCCGCCATGGCGAACAGCAGGCTCGACTTCCCCGCGCCATTCGGCCCAACGAGAGCCACTCGCTCGCCGGCTCGCACGGACACCGAGACCCCATCCAGGGCCACGCGCTTCCCGCTCTCGTCGGCAGGGTATTCGACGCGAACGTCGGCGGCCTCCAGCAGAAGCGCGCCGGCCTCGATCGCCCGGCCGCCGGAAGCCGCTCGCTCGACCGCCGGTTCGACCGCCCCCGACGCGGCTGGCTGCGCGCCGCGCCAGGCCCGCGGCACCCAGGCGCCGCTGCGCTCGAGCAGCTCGACTGCCTCCCGGCCGACGGCACCGGCCGGCGCGAAGGCCAGCTGGTGGCCCTCATCGTCGAGCAGCAGAACCTCGTCGGCCAGAGGCAGGGCCGCCTCCAGCCTGTGTTCGATCAAGACGATGGTGTGCTCGCGGCGCCGCGCCAGGATCGCCAGCCGCTCGAAGACGGCGTACATCCCGGGCGGATCGAGGTTCGCCGTCGGCTCGTCCAGGACCAGCAACCCCGGGCGGGCCGCGAGCACGTCTGCGATGGCAAGACGCTGCTTCTCGCCACCCGAGAGAGTGACTGTGCTGCGCTGCTCGAAGCCCGACAGGCCCGCCTGCGCCAGCGCCTCGCGAACTCCCGACACCATCTCCGGGCGCGGCCAGGCCCGGTTCTCCAGGCCAAACGCGACCTCGTCGTCCACGCGAGACATGACGAGCTGGCTGTCGGGGTCCTGGAAGACGAGGCCGATCCGCTCACCCAGCAACCGGGCCGGCGTCTCGGCGACCTCCAGCCCGCCGACTCGAAGCCCGCCCTGCCAGCGGCCGGGCACGACGTGCGGCACCAGGCCCGCGAGGGCGCGAGCCAGGGTGCTCTTGCCTGATCCGGACGGGCCGAGAACGAGCAGGACGCGCCCCGCCTCGAGCCGAAACGTCAGGCCTTCGATGGCCGGTCGGGATCTGCCAGCGTAGGTCCAGCTCAGATCCGTCGCTTCGATGGAGGGCGGGGAGACCGCCGTCAACGGCCGGCCGGTTGTGGCTTCGGTCACGCTCCGGACGGGAACGTCTGCAGCGCGCCCGTTTGTCGCAGCGCCCTGACCAGCAGCCACCCGCCGATCCCGACGACCACGATGGCCGAGACGATCTCGGCTGCGCCGATGGCCGCCCGGCCGGCGTAGTCGATTCCCGGATAGCTGACGATCAGGTCGTGTGTGGCCTCGCCGATCCCGGCCCCCGCCGCGGCCAGGATCGCGACGGCCGGGTTCCACGCCCTGTACATCGTGACGAAGAAGACGACTTCCGCGCCGGCGCCCTGGAGAAGCCCGGAAAGCAGCGTATCCAGGCCCCAGTAGCTACCGAGCAGCGCCGAGACGACGGCGGCGACGAGCTCGCCGAAGAGCGCCGCGCCCGGCCTGCGTACGATCAGCGGGCAGACGACGGCTGGAAGCAGCCAGACGCCGGTGAGAAGCGACTCGGTCTGGGGGCCGAGGAAGCTGCCCCAGGCCCAGACGTAAGTGCCCCACGCCCAGAAGACAACTCCAAAGGCGACGGCCAACAGGGCCACGACAACGATGTCGACCGTCCGCCAGCGGAAGAGCTCGGCGGAATGCCGCGAGGCTGGAAAGGCGTTCAAATCAGATCTCCTGTTCCCGGTTGCTCGGTGTCTGCGTTCGTTCTGGTTTCGACAATCAACAGATGGCCGTGGCGGAGCGAGACGCTTGCCTCGGCCGCGCTTCGGACGTTGGAGAGCCCGCGGGCCGGTCCCGCACGCAGGGTCTCGTTGAGGAGCGGGTAGAGAAGCCCGGATGTAGTCACGCCTTGGGCGAGCCCGCCGAGCGGGAGCAGCGAGACCAGATCGCCCTCGTACCCGGGGAGATCGAGCCGAGCCGTGGCTCCGCCCCCCGCCGGAGCGCGCAGGAGGTGCACCCGCGTCCTCGCGTCCAGCAACTCCACCTGCGCAACTCCAGGTTCCGGGAACGCCAGCAGGCCGATGTTCGCGAGAGCGTGGTCGAAACGCCTGCCGCCCAGAGCCCCCAGGATCGTCACGTGGGTGGCCCCCCGCCGGAGAGCGGCCAGGAGCGCCAGCTCCGTGTCCGACTCGTCCTTGGCCGTGGGGGAACGCTCGATCGGGACCCCCTGCGCGGCCAGTTCTGCGTAGCGAGCCTCGGGCAGAGAGTCGGCATCGCCGACCAGCAGCCCGGGTCGCAGGCCAAGCGCCACGGCCTTGTCCCAGCCGCCGTCGGCGGCCACGATCAACTCCACGTCGCCTTCCCAGCGGGGCCAGCCCGCGTCCAGCGCGGAGCGGCCCGGGACGTCGCCGTCGGCGACGATCAGCGCGTGCACGCCCGCCCATCCCCGCTCGCCGCGGCGAGCCCCAACGCCGCCCTTTCGACCGTCCGTTCGCACATGAAAACACCTCCATCGGACTCGACAGAGGTGCTCGGTGCTTGACTCCCTTCGCCGGCATGACCCGGATCAGGTTCCAAGGGTCTGCGGATCTTGCTCCGCACTCTCAGCGCCGCCCCGGCGCTCCCCTGTCTTTGTTCTGTTGTCCGGTGACTCTACACCCGCGCGGGGGGCCCTCGCCAGCCCGGTTCCGAGTTGCGCTGAGGCCGTGCGAAGAATGGTTCTGGCAGCTACGATCCAAAGCGCCGTATGCGACGAATTGACTACAGAAAGTCTGGGAACCAAAGGCGCACGATTGGGGTCCTCTAGTTGAGGGACCGCGTCCTCCGACTGTTGGATCGCATCCCGCGCGCCGATACTCTCAAGGAAACCAAGTCGAACGCATGGTAGATTTCGAACCGTGAGCGACCTGTCGCACCCCGCCATCCAGCGCGTTGTCCAGGCGGCGGCCCGCAAGGGCGTCAAGCTGGACATAATCATATTCGACGACTCGACGCACACCGCCGAAGAGGCGGCTGCGGTCGTTGGCGCGGACCTGGGGCAGATCGTCAAGTCACTCGTTTTCGTCGCGCCGCGGGCCGGCGGCCGCCTGGTCCCGATCGTGTGCCTGGTTTCCGGGCGCAACCGAGTTGACCTCGCGCAGCTGGCCGCGGTCACCGGCGAAGCCGCCATCCGGCGAGCCACCGCTCGTGAAGCGCGCGACCTCACCGGCTTCTCGATCGGTGGGATCCCGCCCTTCGGCCACGGCCACGACGTGCGCATCGTGATGGACCCGGATCTCTGCCCTTACCCTGTGGTCTGGGCCTCGGCTGGCACCGACGCCGCCATCTTCCCGGTGCCTCCGGGCACGCTCCGGATCCTCGCCAACGCCCTGGTCGCGCCGATCGCCGAGGAGGCGTGGATCCCGGCCGCGATCGGGTTGGACACGCGGATGCGCTTCGAAACCGGCGGGTCGACCGCCTAGGCTCTGCCGGCCGCTCGCTCTCTCATTCGTCCACCGTCCGCTTTCGGGTCGCCCGAGTCCGGGTCAGGGCCGTTTTGGGCCATTCCGCGCCGGCGGGCTCATCCACGGATTGGGCAGGGACGGTGGATGAACGGTGGACAAATCGCCTGCCCGAAGTGGGATCTAGGTGGAGTACCCGATTGAATGGGCGACCCACCCGTATGTAGCGTGTCGTTGCGCCCGAAGGGGTCGAGCGACTGCTAGTGGCAGCGATGACATCAACGCCCACGCAGCGAGAAGGTTCTTTCGGGCGTTTCCTATGCCCCGCGCAGGCCGTCAGAGCCGCCGGGCGCTCCTTCCGTGCCGCGTTCGTCCGCGCGCCGCGCGCCCGTTTCCGCGTCGGCCGAAGGCCTCAGCGGCGTCTGATTCGCAGCCGGCGATCGGACTCGAGGCCGTATTTCTCGGCTGCGCTCTGCAGATTGACCGCCAGCGCCAGCCGACCGTAGGAGTCCAGGCAGAGAAGTGGTTCGCCGGGCTCGGCCTCGCCGTACGTCAGTCGCCACCGCAGCTCGATCCCGTCCAGGCCGTCAAGCGAGGACCCGTCCGCGGCTTCGACTCTCAGCTCGTCGCCGTTCGACACTCGCCCGATGGCCGCCTCCAGATCCGCCGGCTCGGCCATCAGCTGAACGTTGCCCCAGGTGTCGACGAAGGCGATGCTCGCGTCCAGGTAGCCTGGCGAATGCTCGGGAGCGGGTGTCTCAAGGCGCACCAGCGAAGCGGGGTCGAGCGCCGGTCCGAAGGCGTCCAGCGTCACTCCCCTGGTGAGATAGGCGGCGGCGGGCGCGAAGACGTCGCGGGCATGGAAGGTTCGGCTGACTGTGGCGAGGCGGTAGGCCCGAGCCTCGAGCAGATGTGCCGCCACGATCCCGCCGAGCCGCTCGGCGGCGGGCAGCAGCAGGCCATTGTCCGGCCCAACGAGGTGGTCTCCTCGACCGGTGCGCAGCGCGATGCCGCGCCGCTCGGTCCCAACGCCGGGGTCCACGACCGCGAGATGGACGCCCGCGGGAAGGTATGGCAGAGCGGCCCACAGGATCGCCGCCCCGTGGGCGACACAGTGGCGGGCAATGCCGTGGCTGATGTCGATGAGCCGGACGTCGGGGTTGATGCGCAGAATGACGCCCTTGCAGGCCGCCACCGACGGATCGGCCAGGCCGAAGTCGGTCAGGAGCGAAACGAAGGGCTCAGGCATGGGCAGCATGGTAGCCCCGGCGATGCGATGCCGCGTACCTCGCGCAACAAACGTCGAGGCGGCGCCCACGGGAGAGAGGGCGCCGCCTCGGTCGATGCCCGTTTCGAGGCGGAGGAGGGAGGCCTCGAAACTGTGGGCTCTGTTCAGTTGTCGTGGCGGCTCGGCGGGGGACGCGTGGTCGCTGCCGGCCGATCGGTCGATCCGATCAGTCGCCCGGCTTTCGCTCGGCCTCGCCCCACCTGGCTTCGTTGTAGAGCGCCCGGAGGAACAGCAGTTGATGGATCTGGGTCATTGCCCAGGGTGAGACGTTCGTCGGCAGGCCGGAGACGTAACCGATCAGGCCCGCAGCCTCGGCGCCGGTGAGCCCGCTCGAGACGAGCTGGCGATATGACGCCTGGGTCTTGACTATTCGCGGGAGCACGTCCGGCGCCATGGCCGACGCGACCTTGACGACGGTCTCGTCGGCCAGCGGCTCGGGGATCGGCGCGGATGGGTCGATGCCGATGGGCACGGGTGTCGCCTGCGAGTTTCGTGCGGCACGCGCGCGGGAGGGCGTCTGCCGTCCTGCCGTCTGCCGTGAGCCGTCTGCGCTCGGGGGGTCCGCCTTGCCTGCCATCTCGCTAACCTTTCGACCCTTTGTGGTATCGGCGACCGAGGCCTCAGCCCGAATCCGCGGGATCGCCGCTTGACCGGTCGATCCGGCCTGGCTCCAGCCATCCGTACCGGAAGGGTCGGCGCCGGCGCGGCCGGGCACGATACCCCGCACGGCTTAAGGTCCCAGGTACTTGCGGTCCATCAATGGTTCGTTCGGATTAGGTGGTTCCGGCGAGTCTTACCCATGTTGGTGGTTCCGGCGCGGGCCGTCAGGCAGGCCTGCCCCGACGGGGCCGTTTCGCCGCTAGACTGCGGGCGTGCGCGTCCGCCTTTTCGAGTTGCGGCTCCTGGCCGTCGCCCTCACCGTCCTATGGGCTGCGGGCGGCGGAATCGTGTTGATCGGCTACCGACCAGGCGGTCCCTGGGACCTGCTCGTGGGCGTGACCGCCGCGCTGCCGCTCCTCGTGGCCGTGGCCCCGATCGTGTGGCCGCCGCTGGTGACGAGCGACCGCGGCTCCGCTGGCGTGTTCTGGATCGGTCTCGTAGCGGGGCTGCTGCTGGTGCCTGCGATCGTGAGCGTCACCGCCCAGGTTCTGGCGCGCACCTCCGAGCCGCTGCTGCCATCCGCCGAGGTCGTGTACCCATGGGCTGTCGCATTGCTCGCCACAAGCCTCTTCGCCGGCCTGGGCGTGAGCCGCCAGCTGATCACCGAAACCGGCATCGGCCGCAAGCGGCTGGCTGCCTCGATCGGCTTCGCGCTGATCACGACCACCGTCATCGGCGGTGCCTTCGCCGGCGTCAGCCTGGCCGACAACGCCGCGCTGAGCGACAGACCGGCCGTCTATTCGCAGTTTGGCCCAACTTCTGCCGCTCTCATGCCTCCTCAATGCGATCAGACGCTGCAGCGGACCGCAACGGCGCAGCTGACGCTCGACGTCTGGGGCGACGTCGACTCGCGCTCCATCGGCACAGTGGAGCTGACGGGGCAGCGCTCCGGCAACGACGTCGACTGGACGGCGCAGGTCGTGCGAAGCGACCTCTTCGGCGAGTTCGGCGCCATCCGAGTCGGCTCTGCGGCATGGCTGCTGGCTCCCGGACAGGGCTGGAGCAGCGTCTCGTACTCCTCGCTCGACTCGGACATGGTCGATAGCACGGCTGCCGCCCAAGCCCTCTCTCCCGGGAACCGTGCGACGGCCGAGGATTTCGGGCTCGAGTACGTCGAAGGGGCGCGCGCACGCCATTGCCGCGTGGCGATCGACGGTGCGACCTTCGAGGCGTCGTTCCCGCAGGTCGTCTGGCTGGTCGGCGACGCGAGTCTGGCGACGTGGCGCGGCGAGATCGACTTCTGGGTGTTCGGCGACGGCGAAATCGGCATGATCAGCGGCTCGGTGAATGGGAACGCCCAGGAGATCCTGCCCCACGGCTTGCTGGCGACTGTCCAGATCAAGCTCACGGCGACCGACCGGGGCCAGCCCGTCAGCATCTCGCCGCCGAAGGCCGGCCAATGACGCCGACCGCGCCGCACGACCACGACGTAGCGCCCGAGCGGTCGTCCGATCGAGCCTCGGCCAAGCACGATCGGCTGGCCCGCTTCTACCGCGTCATCCGCTACCTGCAGGCCCACCCCGAGGGCGCCACTCCCGATGCGATCGCCGGTTTCGTGGGCATGTCCAGGCGGACCGTCTATCGCGACCTCCAGGCCCTGGAGGGCGAGATCGAGATCCCGCTGTGGAGCGAAGCCGGCAAGTGGGGGATCGTCGAGGGGGCGTTCCTGCCGCCGCTGCGCCTGACGCTGGACGAGGCCGTGGCCTTCTTCCTCGCGGCGCGGCTGACGGCCCAGTTCGCCGACCGCTACGAGCCCGATATGGGCGCCGCGTTCCAGAAGCTGGCGGAGATCCTACCGTCCGTCGTCGCGCGGCACCTGGAGCGGACGATCGACGTCCTGGCGAGCCGGCCCCCGGACGAGCAGCTGACGCGCAATCTGCGGACCCTGGCCCGAGCCTGGGCCGAGCGGCGGGTCGTGGAGCTCACCTACGACGCCGCCACTTACAGCCCCGGCCGGCCGCCGCGGCGGTCGCGCGTCCACCCTTACCTTCTGGAGGCGTCGGCGACGACCCGGGCCCTGTACCTGATGGGCTTCGACGAGTCGCGCGATGCGATTCGAACCTTCAAGCTGCAGCGGATCCTGGAGCTCTCGCTGACGCCCGACACCTTCGAGCCGCCCGAACCGCGCGTGGTGCAGGAGCGCCTGGGTCGGGCCTGGGGCGTCATCGCCGACCAGGAAGAAGTAGAGGTCGTGCTGCGCTTCGACCCCGCGATCGCCGGCCTGGTAACGGAGACCACGTGGCATCCGACGGAGCAGGTCACGCGCGAGGCCGATGGCAGTGTCGTGTGGCGCGGGCGTGTTCCCGGCACGCTGGAGATCAGGCGGTGGATCCTGGAGTGGGGCGCGCAGGTCGAGGTGCTGGCGCCCCCGGAGCTGCGGGATGAGGTGGCGGCTACTTACCGAGCGGCAGCGGCACGGTACTGAGGCGGCGCGGCGTGGGCGGCGGCGTCCGCAGCGGCGCCGTCCCGCGCAGCGCCGGCGTCAAGAGCGCCTGGCCGACTCGCGGGCGCCTTCAGCCCGAAACGCGCCATCGTCGCCTCCCGGAGTTGTCGCCTATCCATCAGGCGACTGGTATCGAGAGCGCGGCCTCCTCGAGCGACTCGGGGCGAGGTCGTGTGACGCTCATTCACGCTCGGTCGGACCGTCCGAATCACGGATAACGGCGTCGCCGCTGCCTCTGGGGCAAGCCGAGGCTGGATAGTAGTCACTCCATGCATAGCCGCATGTAGGGGCGGGTCGGTTCGCGGATCCTCCGACCGCAGGCCCGAGCCCCGCTCATGGCCGAGTCGCTCGGTCGTCTCGGCCGCGGGAGGCTACGCTTATCCCATGGAGTCGAAGCCTGCCGCGCGAGCCACCGAGCATGACGGGCCGCCCACTGACGGCCAGGCCCATCCACAGATGTGGGCCGTCAACCTCGTCAGCGACCCGATCCATGGCTACATCGAGCTGACCAAGCGTCTCACGCTCGAACACGCACGCGCGCTCGGCCTGGCGCCAGAAGAGGCGGCCGAGGGCGACCTGCTCGACTCGGCCTGGCTGCAGCGGATGCGCCGCATCAGCCAGCTGCAGAGTGCCCGCTGGGTCTTTCCCACGGCCGAGCACAGCCGCTTCACCCATGGCCTGGGCGTCATGAACGAAGCGGGGCTGTGGGCCCGCCAGCTCTATCCCAGCCTGCGGGCGGCGCTGGCTGGCGTTGATCCCGGCGCCGTGGCACCCTCCGAAGGCCTGGTCGTCGAGACTCTCCGCCTCGCTGGGCTGCTGCACGACGTGGGCCACGGGCCGTTCGCCCATTTCTTCGACGAGCATGTCCTGTGCCACTTCCCGGCTCCGGCCGATCCCCGTCGCGGCCGAGCCAAGAGCCTCACCCACGAGGACCTCTCGGCGCTGATCATCGAGCGCGAGCTGGGCGACACTATCGCGGCGATCCGGCGCGCCCCCGGCATCGTTCCCGAGCGCGACGCCCTGAGGGCGGACGAACGCATCGATCCCCGCTGGGTCTCGTTCCTGGTCTCCAAGCCGGCCCTGGCCGACCCGAGCATGCCGCGCTGGCTGCGCTGGCTGCAGCCCCTGCTGTCGGGCGTCTTCACCGTCGACAACCTCGACTACGTCCGGCGCGACGCCTACCTCATCGGCGTCTCGGCGGGACCGATCGACGTGGAGCGGCTCCGCCGATACAGCTTCATCGGCCCGCGTGGGCTGTCTCTCTATGAACCGGGGCTTGGTGCCCTGGAGATGTTCCTGACGGCGCGGCTCTTCATGTATCAGCAGATCTACTTCCATCGATCGGTCCGGGCGATAGACCTCGATCTGGCGGAGGTCTTCCGGCCGAGCATCCTGGCGATCTTCGGCGATGCCTCGCCGGCGGAGGCCCTGAGCCACTACACGGACCTCGACGAGTACGCCCTGCTGCACCAGGCAGCCCTCTGGGCACGCGGCGAGGCCCTCTCCGACGAGCCGGCACCGGGCGACGGGACGGTCACGCCCGAAGTCGCCCGGGTCTGGCAGGCCATCCTGCTGCGCCGTTCGCGCTGGCGCGCCGACGCCGAGTTGCGCCGCGACTACGAGGGGCCGGAACGCGAGGCGACGCGAGCTGCGGCGGAGGTCGAGCTTGGGCAGGCGACGCCGGGGCTGGTGATCATCGATCTGGCCGAGATCGACGCCCGCCCCGCCGACGCCACGGCCACCGATTCGCTGCTGGCCATCGTGGGCCGGGACGGCGCGCCGGCGGCGCCGCTTAGCCAGTCACTCGGGAGATTGCCCGCCTACTCTCTGGTGGCGAGGCGCTATCGCCGCGCCGGCTGACCGCTGACCGCCGGCGGTCGTCCGCCGGGCTTAGGGACTTGCCGAAGGGTGAGCCGAGGCCCAGGCGGCAGCGTCGGCGGGCCGAAGCGACTGCATCTCCGTGACGTCGTTCCGATACGGAAGCACCAGCAGCGGGTTTATGCGCGCCGTCTCGGTGGCCGGGAGGTGGTAGTCCTTGATGTACTGCGGCAGGTTCGCGAAGGTCGCCGTCTCGAGCGGGCTGTACATGCCGAAGTGGACGTGGCACCCGGTGGCATCCCCGGTCGCGCCCTCGTAGCCGATCACCTGGCCGGCCTTGACCTGCTGGCCGGCCTTGACCGTTACCCGGGACTCGTGGGCGTAGATGCTGCGATAGCCATCCCCGTCGTCGATGACGATCACGATCGGCAGCGACGCCTTCAGGGCCGGCCGCGAGAACTTTTGTTTGTAGGCGGTCAGATCGCCATTCCAGCCCATGAAGTCGACGTAGTCTCGCCCCGCCGTCAGGACGACTCCGTCGTGCGCCGCCATGACGTTGTCTCCGCACTTGGTCGCCATGTCCACGCCGTCGTGGAACAGCTGGCCGTTAACGAGGAAATCGCCGTACTTGCTCGGCCCGAAGGGCAGCGTGACCCTGGCGTTCACGAGCGGCCAGACGTAGCCAGTCAGCTGGGAGGGCGGGGTCGGGGTGGGTGGGCCCGGGGGCGGCGTCAGAACGGGAATGGGAGTGGGTGTCGGCGAGGAAGTCGGCGTTGCGACCGCCGTTGGAGAGGCAGTCGGCGATGGACTCGGAGTGGGGGACGGCGCGACCGCAGCCTGCGATACGAGCACCGATCCGGCCGCCAGCGCCACCACCGCCGCGACCGCCACGATTGCCAGGGCGAAGCCCGGTACGGCGATGCGGACCCAACGCGAGCCACGCGAAGCTCGACGGTGAGCGCCCGCTCGCCGACGCTCCGGGGCCATGTCGGGGAAGATGCCCATCATCGACTCTTGTAGCACGGAACGGCCGAGGATGCCACCGCAAGGATGAGGGCAGCCTTCAGGTGACGTCAGTACCGGGTCGAGGCGACGCCCCTCGGGTTGCATGATCGGGCGCTGAGGCGGCACACTGCACTCGCACCGGTCCGATCGCCCGCGGCGATCGACGCGGAGCGATGGCACAGAACGGAGCTCGCTTCCACCACGGCGGGCTCCTCAATCGGGCGGCGCCCGTCACCGGGCCCGTTCAATGGGCCGGTTACCGCCGGTCGAAGGCCCAGAGATCGGAGGCATACAAATGCGCCGAGTCAACATCCTCCGCCGGGTCGCCGCCGTCGTCGCCATGGTGAGCCTGATCGCGACCGGGCCCGTTCCGACGGTCGCGGCTGCCGCCTCGACGGTCCCGGCCGCTGCGTCGACACCGGGGACCTGGGCCGCCACGGGCAGCCTGCCGCAGGCCACAGGCTTCGCGCCCGCGGTTCTGCTCAACGACGGCACGGTCATCACCGCCGGCGGAACCGACGGCGCCTCCTTCACGGCCGCCGCCGAGCGCTTCTCCGGCGGAACATGGACCAGCGCCGGATCGATCGGCCAGGCGGTGGCCGGCCAGGTCGCCGCCCTGCTGCCCGACGGCGACGCCCTATTCGCCGGCGGAGCCGACGCCATGAGCTACTACACCCATGGCGACGTGTTCGATCCCGGCGCCGGAACCTGGACCCAGACGCCCGCGATGGCCCACGCCCACGCCTACGCCGCCGCCGCCTCCCTGGCAAACGGCGACGTCATGGTCATCGGCGGCTACGACGGTGGCGACACCTTCACCACCGGCGCCGTAGACATCTACTCCGCAGCGGACGGAACCTGGAGCGCCGGGCCGGCGCTTCCCGGCGGCCGGTACGCCTTCACGGCCACGACCCTGAGCGACGGCCGGGTGCTGGTCGCGGGCGGCGACGACGGCTCGCTCTCTTCGACCTCGGCCCTCTCCTCGGTCGAGATCTACACGCCCGGGTCGGGCGGGTCCGCCGGCAGCTGGGCCGCGGCCGAATCGATGCACAAGGTCCGCCTCGACCAGGCCGCCGTCCTGCTCAAGGACGGTCGCGTCCTGGTTGCCGGCGGCGTCGATGCCAGCGGAACCGCTCTGAACTCGGCCGAGGTCTACGATCCCACGACCGGCCACTGGACGCTCATCGGCTCGATGACAAATGCTCGGGCCGGGTTCACGCTGACCGTGCTCCCCGACGGGCAAGTCGTGGCTGCGGGGGGTTATGGGACCAACCCCAGCCAGGCTCTAAACAACGTCGACCTGTTCGACCCGACGAGCGACGGTTGGACGGGTACGGGGTCGCTCGTCACGGGGCGCCGGTACCAGACGGCCACGCCGCTGGCCGACGGCAGCGTGCTCGTGATCGGCGGCCACGGCGCCTCGTCCGACTACCTGGCCTCGTGCGAGATCTACACGCCGCCGCCGGCGCCAGTCATCTACCCGGCCACGACCTTCCACCCGCTCGACCCGGTCCGAATCCTCGACACCCGCGTTGCGAACGGCGCGAACGGCCTGAGCGGCATGTTCTCGAAGGGCGTGCCGCGCCGGTTCCAGGTGGCCGGCCGCGGAGGCGTGCCCGCTATGGATGACCCCAACCCGCCCGTCGCGGTGACCGGCATCCTGACCACGACCGCCTCGACGGCCTCCGGGTACCTGACGATCGGGCCGGTCTTCACGGCCGCGCCCACTTTCTCTACGCTCAATTTCCCGAAGGGCGACAACAGGGCCAACAACGTCGCGGTGGCTCTCGACGCCGACGGGATGCTGTCAGTGGTCTACATCGGAACGGGCAAGACCCATGCCCTGTTCGACGTGACCGGCTACTTCACCGCCGACGACACGGGCGCGACCTTCTTCCCGATCGATCCGGGGCGTGTGCTGGACAGCCGCAACGGCACGGGCTTGGGCGCCAAGGTCAGGTTTGTGAACAAGGTCGCTCATCAATTCCAGGTTACCGGTAACGACGGAGTGCCCGCCGGGGCGCTGGCGGTGACCGGCAACCTGACCGTGGTCGGTCCCTCAGCCGCCGGTTGGGCGTTCGTGGGCCCGAAGATGCCGGCAGATCCCGGCACGCTTAACGTCTCTACTGTGAACTCGCCTCGCGGCGACACTCGAGCCGACGGAGTCACCGTCAAACTGGCAAGCGACGGCTCCCTCTGGGCCGTGTGGGTGGGCGCTGACGGGTCCAGCGCGGATGTGGTGTTCGACGTCACGGGCTACTTCGCCAAAGGCATCAGCGGGGGCTCCGAGTTCGTGCCCCTCGAGCCGATCAGGGTCGTCGACACCCGGTACAACCTGCCGTTCACCGGCCCGGTGAGCAGAGCCACGCCGGCGACCATAACCCTCGCCGGTCACGGAATCATTCCAGCTTCCGCAACCGGAGTCAGCGGCAACCTGACCGTTACCCTGCAGTCCGCTTCGGGATTCCTGGCGGTTGCCCCGCACTTCGATTCGGGAGTCGTGCCCGAGACCTCGACTCTCAACTTCCCCAAGGGCGACAACAGGGCGAACGGTTTCTTCGTGAGCCTGTACGGGGACGGATCGCTGGCGGTCCTGTTCGAGGCGACCCGTAGCGCATCGACGCATTTCATCATCGACCTCACCGGTTATTTCGTGCCCGGCCCGTAGCCACCTTTCCGGGTCGCGGACCGGGCATAGACCCACCACGGGACCTTCTACATAATGTGAGTGGAACAGTCCAGGTCTAGATGCGGCTGCCGTCGCCAGCCGCCATCAGCGGTCGGTCCATCTGCCGGAGGAGAGTGTCCGTGGACGTTGTCCAGCTGTCGCGGCTTCAGTTCGCCCTGACGATCAGCTTCCACTTCATCTTCCCGTCGATCACGATCGGTCTGGCCGGCCTGATCGCAATAACGGAGACGCTTCGCTGGCGGACGAAGCGCGAAGTCTTCGACCGAATGGCGGTCTTCCTCACGAAGTTGTTCGCCGTGACCTTCGTCATCGGCGTCGTGAGCGGTGTGGTGATGGAGTTCCAGTTCGGGACAAACTGGTCCACCTTCTCCGGCTACGTCGGCGACATCTTCGGGGCGCCGCTCGCGGCCGAAGGCGTATTCGCCTTCTTCCTCGAGTCGGCATTCGTCGGCCTCATCCTCTTTGGCCGCGATCGCGTCTCATCGACGGTCCGCTGGATCGCCGGCCTGCTGGTCGCCTTCGGGACACTTCTCTCGGCTTTCTGGATCCTGGTCGCCAACTCGTTCATGCAGACGCCTGCCGGTTACACGTGCTCACCCGACCCGGCTTGCGGGCCCACGACCACGAAGCTTGTCCTGACCAACTTCTGGGCAGCGGTCTTCAATCCGTCCACGCTGCCGCGCTTCTTCCACACGGTCGCGGCCTGCTACGTCGCCGGCGCCTTCTTCCTGGTCGGTGTGGCCGCCTGGTACCTCCTTCGAGGGCACCACCTCGATGTCGCGCGACTTTCGCTGCGCCTCGGCATCGTCGTGGCGTTCCTCGGGTCCGGACTGATGTTTGTCAGCGGCGATCTCCAGACCCGTGAAGTGGCCACGTACCAGCCGCTCAAGTTCGCGGCCATGGAGGGCGTCTGCAAGACGGGAACGAACGTCGAGCTGGCGATCTTCGGGCTCCCGCCGAGCCAGGACTGCACGGCCGCCGCCGAGACGCTGGCCGTCCCGGACGGCCTGAGCCTGATGATGAACCTCAATCCCAACAGCCAGATCAATGGCCTGGATCAGCAGCCAGACCAGACGCTGTGGCCGCCGGTCGCGGTCCCGTTCCTCGGCTTCCACACCATGGTCGGCATCGGCGCGCTGATGCTGCTGCTCATGGCTCTTGGCGCCCTGTTCCTCTGGCGACGAACGGTCGAGAGCCACAGGTGGTGGCTCAAGCTGGCGGTGCTGGCCATTCCGCTGCCGATCCTGGCCATCGAGATCGGCTGGATGGTCGCCGAGGTCGGCCGCCAGCCGTGGATCGTCTACGGCCTGATGAAGACCTCCGCCGGGGTCTCGCCCGGTGTCTCCAGCACGGACGTCGCGATCTCCCTGATCGGCATCATCCTCCTCTACACGCTTCTGTTCTTCCTGTGGCTGTACTCGTTGTGGAAGGAGATCAGTCGCGGCCCCGAGCTGGCACCGGGTGAGGCCGGAGCTGGCGCGTCCGGCGCGTCCGGCGCGTCCGCCACCACCGCGAGCGCTGGAGGACACTGACATGCCGCAGCTCTCGACTGTCTGGTTCGTGCTCCTGGTCGTCCTGCTCGGGGGCTACGCCCTGCTCGACGGCTTCGACCTCGGCGCCGGCATCGTCCACCTGTACGTCGCCCGGACCGACCTCGAGCGACGCCACGTCCTCAACTCCATCGGTCCGGTCTGGGACGGCAACGAGGTCTGGCTGATCACCGCCGGCGGGGCGCTCTTCGCCGCCTTCCCGATCGTCTACGCCACCGTGTTCTCCGGCTTCTACCTGGCGATGGTCCTCGTCCTGGGAGCGCTGATCCTGCGCGCGATCTCCATCGAGTACCGCGGCAAGGAGACGGCGACGTGGTGGCGGACCGGCTGGGACGTCGGCTTCTCCGTGGGATCGGCGCTGGCGGCGCTGCTCTTTGGGGTGGCGCTCGGTAACCTGCTGAACGGCGTGGCGCTTGGCGCCGACGGCGTCTATCGAGGCGGCTTCGTGAGCCTGCTCAGCCCGTTCTCACTCGTTGTGGGCGTCCTGACCCTCGCCCTGGCGGCCCAGCAGGGCTCGGCCTGGCTCGTCCTCAAGACCGAGGGCGACCTGGCTCAGCGGGCGCGGCGCACCCAGATGGGGGCCCAGATCGTGGTCGTGGTTGCGTGGCTCGCGGCAACCGCCCTGGCTTTCGCCGGTTCGCTGCCGGCGATCGACAATTTCAAGACGAACCTGGCCGCCTGGATCGGCCCGGTGCTGGTCGTGAACGCGATCTTCTTCGGCTTCCGGGCGACCCTGATCGGGCAGCAGTTCCGCGCGTTCGTCTGCTCCAGCCTGACCATTGCCTTCCTGGCGATCACCGCGGCGACGGCGCTCTACCCGAACCTGGTTCCGGCCGTCGTGCCGGCTCGCAGCCTGACGGTCGACAACGCCCACTCCTCGGACCTGACCATGCAGGTCATGCTGGTCGTGGCCGTCGTCGGGATGCCGATCGTCCTCGCCTACACGTCCTACATCTACTGGAAGTTCAAGGGCAAGGTCCGCCTGGACAACGCCAGCTATTGAGGCAGGGCGGCGCCGCCCCCGCGGCGAGAGCCGGCGCTGCGCCCGCAGCTAGAGCGGCGCCGCAGCATGGCGAGGGCGGAACTCCGCTCGCCCAATTCCTCAATACGCATGGGCTGAGTAGTAAGTAGAGCACAGGGCCTCACGCGCCGATCGATTGGGGCTTACGGTGTCGTAGTTAGCCGTGAGCGGCTACTTGTGTCGGCTTCGGCGGCCGAACCTGTGCTCGTGAACCCGAATTCTCGGCCGCGGAAGACGTTGTCGGCGCGCAGCACTCACACCATGCGTGTTAGGGAATCCGGTGCTCCACAACGCCGAGCGCGGCTCCGCCCCAGGCTTCGCTCCAGGGGCGCCGCCCGCTCGGCGGCTACCAGCGCGGGGCGATCTGCTGGTCGAGGAGGTCGTGGGGCGACACGCGCGGCCGGATGAGGCAGGCATGCCCGCCGCGGACCGCGATCTCGGCGGCGGTCGGGTGCGACAGGAAGAACGGCATCGACTCGGTGAAGCCGTAGGCGCCCGCGTCCAGGACGGCGATGAGATCGCCGACCTGCGGGCGGGGCAGCTTCGCGTGCAACGTGAAGACGTCGAGGCCGGTGCAGAGCGGCCCGGCGACTGTCGTAGGAACGCGGTCGCGCGAATCTGCGTCGGGGGCCAGGACGGCCAGCCGATGTTCCTGGCGCACGAGGGCGGGTCGGACGAGGTGGTTTATGCCGCCGTCGAGGATTGCCACCGGAGCCTTGTCCGTGCCCTTGACGTCCACGACCCGGCCCACGTAGGCACCCGCCGGACCCACCAGGAAGCGGCCCGGCTCCAGCAGCACCTCCATCTCGCGCAGGGCGGGGTTGCTATCCCAGCGTCCGCGCAGCTCCTCCAGCCGCGTGCCGAGCAGGGCGAGGTCCAGGGGCTGCTCCCCGTCCGCGTACGGGATCCCCAAACCGCCGCCCGCGTCGACGAGCCGGAGAGGGACGCCCGTTGCTGTGGCCACTTCCTCGCCTACCGCCACGAGCTCCGCTACGTGATCGGCGAGCCGGCTCGCGTCGAGCAGGTTCGAGGCGCCGAAGGCGTGCACGCCCAGCAGTTCGAGGTTCGGCGATGCGGCGGCGATCCCGGCCGCTTCCCGCAGAACCGGCAGCGGCATGCCGAACTTGCCGGCGGCGCCGCCGATGAGGCGGACGCGCTCGAACTTGGCGTCGTCGGCGACGGCCAGCCGGAGCAGGATCGGCTGGCGGCGACGGAGCCGTTCGGCGATCGCATCCAGGCGGGCGAGTTCGCCGAGCGACTCGACGGTCACGGCGCCGATGCCGGCGGTGACGGCGGCGGCCAGCTCGTCGTCTCGTTTGCCGGGCCCGGTCATGGCGATGGCAACCGGGGCGAAGCCGGCCCGGAGGACCGCCTCGAGCTCTCCGCCCGATGCGACGTCCGCGCCGATGCCGGAGCCGGCGATGTGGGTCAGGACGCCGAGCGCGGGGTTTGCCTTGACGGCGAAGGCGAGGCGGAAGCCGAAAGGCAGGACGGCCCCCAGGGCGTCGATGCGGCGACCAACGAGGTCCAGGTCGTAGACGTAGAGAGGAGTGCCGAAGTCCGTCGCGAGCGTGTGCGGCGCGAGGCCGGCCAGCAGGCCATTTCGCAGCAGGCCGTCGATCGGAGGCGCCTCGGGTTCGATCGCCTGCTCGACCTCCCGCTCGGCCGATGATTCGACCGGCTTGCCTTCGACCGGCCCGTCCTCCGAAGTCACCGCAAAGCCTCCTGCAGCGCGACGCGAGCGTCTGTGCGTTCGTCCCGGTATTTGATCACGACCGCGGCGGAGAGGCCGATACCGTTGCTCTCCGCGAACTCGCCCCGGGCCTGCCGCACGCCCGGCGCTACGACGGCGCCGGCGGGGACGACCAACGGCTCCTCCAGCGTCCCGACGAGGACGCCGCTCCGCACGAGGTCGTACAGGCGACTCGTGCCGGTCAGGATAACCCCCGCCGCGATCACGGCGCCGTGCTTGACGAGCACGCCCTCGAGCAGCGCCGACTGGGCGCCGACGAAGACCTCGTCCTCGACGATGACCGGGCGGCGGCCGGCCGGCTCCAGCACGCCGCCGATCTGGACCGCGGCCGAAAGGTGGACGCGCGCCCCGATCTGGGCGCACGAGCCGACCAGAACGTGGGAGTCGACCATCGTGCCCTCGCCGACCCAGGCCCCGATGTTGATGTAGGAGGGCGGCATGATCGTCACGCCGGGCCCGAGGTAGACGCCGCCGCGGACGGTGGTGCCGCCGGGGACGACGCGCCACGGCTTGCCGGCCGCCGCCGCCTCGCGCGCCTCCGCGGAGTCGAGTAGATCCTTCACCGGCAGCCCGACGCGGTCGCGGAACTGGAACGCGCCGCCCAGCTCCCACGTCCGGGTCTCGCGGTCGGCGAAGAGTCCCAGGATAGCCGACTGCACCGCCGAATCGACGCGCCACCCGCCGGGCGCGTTCGGGTCCGGGTAGGCCGCTCGGATTCGGCCGGAGTTGAGGTCGGACAGGATCTCGGATAGCGTTCGGTCGTTCACGGCGCCATCATCGCGCGGATCGACCGGCCGATTCGGTCGAAGTCACGTGTGGGCCGTCGCGGTCGCCTGGACGATGGCCAACCGCGCCGTGGAGCGCTTTGGTCCGGTCGACCTAGACGCACCGTTGGCGTCGGCACCGCTGGTGGATCCGACAACAGCCGTCCCGTCGAACTCCAGGGCGCCGGTCGTCTCGAGGACCAGGCGCAATCGGGCGCGATGCGTCTCCTCGAGCGGCAGCAGGGGCAGACGCACCATGTCGGTCGTCAGGCCCATCAGCGATAGGGCGGCCTTCACCGGCACCGGGTTCGGCCCACCGATGAAGTTGGCCTTCATGAGCGGCAGCCAGCGCTCGTGGATCCGCCGAGCGGTGTCCCAATCGCCCGCGAACTCCGCGGCGCACATCGCCGCTATCTCGCCGGGGATCTCGTTGGAGCAGGTGCAGATCACGCCGTCCCCGCCCATCGCCAGCATCGGCAGGGTCCAGACGTCGTCGCCGGCCATGACCGAGAAGCCAGCCGGGCGATCGCGCAGGATCGTGGCGATCTGATCCATGTTCGCCGAGGCTTCCTTGACGGCCACGATACGTGGATGCTCGGCCAGGCGCATCAGCGTCGCCGGCTCGACGTTGACGCCGGTCCGGCTCGGGACGTTGTAGACGACGATCGGCAGCGCCCCGTCGTCGGCGATGGCCCGGAAGTGGGCCTCGATCATCCGCTGATCCGGCTTGTTGTAGTACGGGGCGACGCACATGGCCGCGTCTGCGCCGAGCTCAGCCGCGCGCCGAGTGGCGCGGATCGTGGCCGCGGTGTCGTTGCTGCCGGTGTTGGCGACGATCCTGACTCGGCAGCGCGACGGTCGCTCCGACGCGATCTCGACGGCCGTCCCGACCAGCCACTCGCGCTCCTCGGGGCTGAGCGTCGGGCTCTCGCCGGTGCTGGCGGCCAGGACGAGGCCGTCGATGCAGGCGTCGAGCTGGCGGCGGACCAGCGCCCCGAATGCCGGCTTGTCGATTGCGCCGTCGGGCGTGAAGGGCGTCACGAGGGCGGTGAAGGCTCCTCGGATCTGGCGTGTGAGTGGCATCGGGGGTTGCTCCTTGGTGGCGGCGTGGGTCGGCGGCTATCTGACAGGGGCGGCCGCCGCGGCCGAGGAGGGTTCGGCGCCGGCCGCCGCGCCCGTTTTGGCCCTCGTGACGGCGATCATCGAGTCGACGACTTCATCGAATGGGTGGAAGCCGGGCGAGCGCGGCTCGACCAGCAGCCACTCGGCGGCGGTGACGGCGCCGGACGCGTAGGCCGATCGATCCCGCGCCGTGAGCCGCATTTCCAGGCTCTCGCCCGGAGCATCGAAGCCGACCAGGTGCATCCCCGGAGCTGCGCCAGCTCGAATGACGGCCACGTCCAGCTCCTCCGGTGCGGGGGCGCCGTGAGCCGTCGGCTGGGCGACGCGCGTCTTGCGAGGGTGCGCGGCGATGAGCCGCCGCGCCAGCTCGATGGCGGTTCCGGACGGGCGATCGGCCTTGGTGCGGCGGTGCCACTCGACGATGTAGGGGTCGTATTCGGCGAACGGGCCGAAGAGCCGGGCGGCCTCCTCGACGAGGCGGGCGAAGAGCATGACGCCCAGGCTGAAGTTGGCCGAAGCCACGGCCGCGGCGTCGCGGTCGGCAAGCAGGTCGGCGACTTCGCCGCGGTCATCCGCCCAGCCGGTCGTGCCGATGACGAAGTTTCGGACTCCGCCGGCCAGCGCTGCGCGGACGTTGGGGAGTACGGCGTCGCCCTGGCTGAATTCGAACAGCACCTGAGCGCCGGCGAATCGCGCTGGCTCGTGGCCGGCCGTCGGGTCGGCGGGCATGCCCAGGATCGCCGCCGGCGGCATGCCGCCGGCGGCCAGCGCAGCCGCGACCGCTCGACCCATTCCGCCATCCCCGGCGACGACGCTCTGCATTCCCGTGACCTCCGTAGCGATCCCCTCGGACGAACAAGAAGGCCGCAACACCCACCCTCGGTGTCGCGGCCCTCGGAGCCTTGCCCTGGCCCCGCGGTTCTTCTCGAACTTCGCCGAGCCTCAGGGCCTCGCCTCCCGGCTGGGCCGCCAACGCTTGGACTTGGGCTTGGCGAGCATCTGAACGAACATTGCCGGCGGACTATGCACCACTGGGGCATCATGCGCAAGTGTTGCGTGCATCATGCACATCGTATAGCGTCGTTATGCACCAGGGCATCCATTGCGGATAACGGGCTTGCCACGCCGCGGCCCGGCCCCTTGCCCGCCTCCGCGGCCCGCGGGTTCCTGCAAGTTGTGCACCGAACGGGCACTACGCTGGAATCGGCGCCGAGGCCGTCGAGTTCGGCGCCTCGCGCGCGGGTGGCCACCCGGAGCGAGCCCGTTCTGAGCGTGGACCGTGCTCGGCCGAGCGGCCCGAGGCCCGGACCGAGACGGGCTGCTCGCCTACCTCCTGAATAGCGCTCGCAGGTTGGGAATTTCGCAGAAACCGGCGAACAGCGGAGGCGGCCCTTGCCGCGCCAACCGGGGATGGCCCGAGGGCGCCGTTCAGGGATTCCACTCCATTCCGAGCCGGCCCCCGGGTGCTACCTTCGGCGCAATGAAGTCTCTCCAACGCACCTTCGCTCGAGCCCTTGTCCCGATCGCCGTGGTCGCCGCCACTGTGATGGCCGCAGTTGTTGCGGAGGCGTCGCCGGCTCCGGACCAGGGGCTTCACCTAGCCTACGAGAACGGCCAGGTCGTGGTCGCGTCAGTCGACTACGGCTCGGCAGCTCAGCAATCCGGGATCCGGCCCGGAGACGTCGTCGTGGAGCTGGACGGCTCCAACCCGCCCGGGACCTGGAACGATGACCCTCACTACGTCCTCTGGGCCTCGGATCAGACCAAGCGCGACCTGGCGCGATCGAGCGGACCCTGGGACGTGGTGCACACCGTCTCTCCCGACGGGATCGCGGCGTATGCGGTCGCCCAATACGAATGGGCCATGGTCGATGTCCGGGAGCAGGTCCAGTGGGAGCTGACGTGGATGGACGCGCAAGGCGTCCCAAGGGCCTACGCGGTCTACCCTGGAGCGCTCCCCGGCTCGGCCGAAGACTCATATTCCCTGGAGACGAGCGTGCCGTGGGAGCCGGGCCCGCTCGTCTTCGGGCTGGCGATCCTGATCGTGGGCTGGTGGTGGGTCGGCAGCGGTCGGGCTGGCACGGCGCTCCGGCGCTGCACGGTGACCCTGCCCGTCGCCACAGCCGTGCCTCTGCTCGTTGTGCCGATCGTTCGCTACCAATCGGCCCTCGAGACAGTGGTCGGCTCCGTGCTCGTGCCGCTGGCGATGCTTCCGCTCGCGATCGATTTCCTGGGCCGAGTCGAGGGCCGGCGAACGCGTCGGCTGGTGGGCTCGGCCGCGTTTGTGCTCGCCATTGGGTCGGCCGCGGCAAGCCTCCTCATCCCCAGCGGGACGAGCCTGCACACGTGGGGCGCCATCCTGGCCGCCGGAGTGGCGTTCGTTCCGGGCTTTTTCGCTGCCCGGCCGTTCGGCCGTCGTGCCTCCGGCGCGGATGTCGAGACGGGGGCCACGCCCTGGGCCCTGATCGAATCCACGGACGTGGCGCTGGCCGCGATGACTCCCGGGATCGCCTGCATCACCCTCACGTTCACTTCCGTCCCATATTCCTACACCGTCTGGCCGATCCTGGTGTGGCTGGCGGCGGTCTGGGTCGCGAGGCGGTTCACACTGCGGCCGCTGGCCCGGCTGGCCACGCGGACCACCCGCCAGCGGGACCTCGAGGCTGCCGCCGCCGAGGCGGAGCGAGCCCGCATCGCGGCCAACATCCATGACGACGCGCTGCAGGAGCTGACGATGCTGGTCCGCCGGCTCGACGTCGCCGGCGACCACGAGAATGCCGACGCGGCTCGGGGCATAGCCGCCCGCCTGCGCGCCATATGCGGCGACCTGCGGCTGCCGATACTGGACGATCTGGGCGTGGGCCCGTCTCTGGAGTGGCTCGTCGACCGCCTCGACCGTCTCGGCGGCCCGGTCCGCCTGGAGCGCGAAGGCGACGAATGCCGTCTTCCCAACGATGTCGAGCTGGCCGTCTACCGCGTCGCCCAGGAGGCGCTGACCAACGCCGTCAAGCACGGAGCGCCGCCCATCGTTGTGCGCTACCGCCAGAAGGCGGTTGGCGTGGGGCTGGAGGTCGATGACGCCGGCCCGGGTCTCGCCCCCGGCGCCGCCGAACTGGCCGAACACACCGGGCGCCTCGGGCTGGTGGGCATGGCCCAGCGGGCCGAAGCCATCGGCGGCGTACTCACGGTGGGGCCGAGGCCCGGCGGGGGAACGCGGGTCAAGCTGGTCTGGGACGATCCCCGTGCCGGGGCGGCGGCAGGAGCGTCCGCCGTGCCCGCAGAGGCGCGGGCCATGGAGGCTCGATGACGGACAGCCCGGTCCCGATTCGGGTAGCGATCGTGGATGATCACCCCGTCGTTCGAGAGGGAACCGCAGCCCTGCTGGACGGGCAGCCCGGACTTCGAATGGTCGGGACGGCCGCCTCGCTCGACGAGGCCGCGCCTCTGCTGGATCCTTCTGCCGTCGATGTGCTGCTGCTGGACATTCGGCTTGGTGCCGACAGCGGGCTCTCCGTCCTGCGGGGCGGCGCGCCGAAGCCGGCAATCGTCGTCCTGACCGCCTACGACTACCCGCAGTATGCGACCGCGGCGCTGCGGCTTGGCGCCTCGGGCTTCGTGGTCAAAACGGCGCCGATCGCCGAGCTGGTGGATGCGATTCGAAGGGCGGCCTCGGGCGGACTCGCCTTCGGCTGCAAGCCCGACCTGTCGGCTCCGGCCCCGCTGACTCGTCGTGAGCTCGATGTCGTCCGGCTGATTGTCGACGGCCGCAGCAACGACGAGATCGGCGCGGAGCTCGGCATCGCCTCGAAGACGGTCGAGGCTCATCTCCGCCGGCTCTTCGATCGGCTCGGGTTGCAGTCGCGGACGGAGCTGGCGACGCGGGCTCTGCGCGAGGGCTGGCTCGAGGTGCCGTAGGCGCCCGGCCCGCCGGGGTGTGGCGAGGGTGCGCGGCCGGGGCGTGGCATCGCCGGCGAGGCCGACGCGCACGCGATTCCTGCCCAATATCGCCGGGGGCGATGCTACGCGAGCGATCTGCTCGCCTGGGCGGGCCCAGCGGCCGGGATGGCGCCGATCAGGGTGCGTTTGAGGTGTAGTCAGCCGCAGTAGACTAACTGGCTGGCCGATCGGGCGATCGGGGGCGGACCGCGCCACTTAGCGTCGCCGGGGGCGATATTGGGCAACAAAGGAGCGCGAGAAAGCGCCCGCGGCCCGCCGCCGCGGC
>PLOC01000011.1 GCA_003141955.1 Chloroflexota bacterium | reverse complement strand
CTTGCGGCATGAGGCACTAGCTGCGAAGTCTCTGGACAAGAGAAACCGTCACGGTACGCTTGTCCTTCGGGCATCCAGGGACGATCCGGGGCCTCCCGAGACCCGATTAGCAGACAAGCAGGCAGTAAGCATGGGATCCGATCCGTTGTCGTCCATCGTCGGCATCATCTATCTCATCATTGGCCTGATCGTGGCGTCGGGTCACGGGTACTTCACGAATCTCAACCGAACGATGCCGATCCTCTCGGCGATCCTCGCCGTGCTGGCCTGGCCGCTGGTCCTTCTTGGCCTCGACCTTCACTTCAAGTAGCAGGCCGCGGGGCGTCGATGTAGCACCCAGCTGGACACCGGACGTTCGGCGCAAAGCCGGCCGTCGAGGCCGGGCATGCCCACCAGGTTGTTGCGGGCGACTGCCTCGGTAGCGTCTGTCCAGCAGTCGACCACGATCGCACGATGGGTGCCTAACCGGACATGGTCGGTACGCCGCCGGGGACACGCCTCGGTTCGCGGATGAAGACCACCTCGTGGCCCAACGGCAGGATCAGAGCCGAAGCGGACGAGACCCAGGCGCCGGTGGTTCCTGGAGTCGGCCCGGACCGTCTCGGGAACGTGCTGGGCTCCGATGGGCCTCGATTTCAGGCGAGCCTAAGGGTGTTCATCCTCACAGCGATCGCCCAGTTCGGGGTGAGATTCAATAGCGGACTGGTCCCGACTCTGCCCATGTTGGTCGAGCGGGCCAGGTCCTAATGGAGGAGACCCCCATGGAGCGGAACACCACGTTCAGCAACCCTAAGTCGCTGTTGATCGTCGTCGCCTGCATCTGCTTCGCGGTCGCCGTGCTCGAGACCGCTGGTTTCTTCTCAATCAACAAGGTCGACTGGACTAACCTGGGCCTGTTGTTCGGCTTCCTCTCGTTCATCGTCTGATACCCGGCCACGCGTCCCTCGCGCTGCGGTTCAGGCCACGGCATCCAAGGCGACTGGCCGTTTGACGAGATGTGGCAAGTCGCCCGGCGTCTAGCGAGGGTCGAGGAGTACAGCGGAGAGCCCCCGCGACCCCAAGGGAGGAACCCAGAGTGGCGCGGTGATCAGCGTCTGTTCGAGATCGAGCACTGTTCCGCCCTCTCCTCGCGCCGCGTGGAGTCGATGCGACCGCCTAAGGCGCTCACTTTCGTGCGACCGCTGGCACTGATCGTAGCCCACGTTGGGATAGTCCCAACCTCGAATTAGCGTGGCCGCCACGATGGCGCGGCAGTAGCTGTGACCCGTTCCCTCTTCAGTCCGGCCTATCGACGGCTGCGTGACTGGCTGGTCGCTGGCCGCCATGCCCAGAGCCTCACCCAGGTCCAGCTAGCCGAGAAGCTCGGGCGGCCGCAGTCGTTCGTCTCCAAGTACGAACGTGGGGAGCGGCGGCTCGAGTTCGTCGAGGTCTTCGAGATCGCCGAGGCCTTGCGGGTAGACATGTGCGATCTCGTCACGGAGCTGAGGCGCCCACCGAACTAGCAGAGCTTGGCACTCATGAGGACTGCCCGGACGACCCCGGTCGCTCGCACGATACGCACGCATCGTGCCTGACCTTGGGGCCACCCCATCCCGCTGACCGCCCCATCCACCGGCCGGAGGACGCTCGGTCTGTGGGCAGCGTTCTACTTCGACTTCTCGATTGCTCGTTCGACTTCCTTTGCTCCGCTTGCATACAGCTTCTCTTCATCTGGAGCGAGCTGGTAGAGCAGTCGCAGGAATTGTCCGGCGTGACGGAGTTCTTCACCGGCGATGTCCATAAGCACCGCGATGGCGAGTTTGTCGTCCGTTGACTCGGCCAGCTGCACATACAGTTGATTCGCTTCGTACTCCGAAGCGACCGTAAACCGGATTGCCCGGATGAGTTCCTGATCCGTGAGCTTCCTGTCGTTCGCCAGTCCCGAAAAGGGCGACCCAAAACTCGGCATGACTGTCCTCCTTCTGTCTGTTTCTCTGGTATTCCGCTAAGCGGAAGAGCTCGTGGGCGCGGAGACACGGGACGCAGGCCGAGAGCCTTCGGGACGTAGTCGAAGAAGCGCACGGTTACCCCACCCGTCGTCCATTCCGCCCGAAGACGGGTGCGCCGTTCGACACGGCGCAGCGCGGAGAGCAGGGATCGGTTCAAGTCGTGCGCGCTCTCGCCCGAGAGTGTTGCCATCACATGGAAGCCGTCGGGGGTGTGGCTCATCTCCGCTCCGACGAGCCCGCGCAGCACGGGTTCGATGGCCGCAGGGTCGGCCGAGCTTACGTCGGCCACGAGTTCGAAGCGCTGCGTCGTCACGGACCGATTATCCACTTCCCGACCGATCAGAAAGCGCCACCGCGACTCTCGTGTTCGGCGCCGTGCCGACATCGACCCGTCGCGATGTGGTCATCGTGCGGTCCTCCCAGAGGATTCCAGAGCCCACGGCGTGCCGGCCGCCCGTGCCAGACTCGACGGGCCTTGGCCCACAAGCAAGTCGTCCGGAGTGAATACAGGTGCGAGCCGATGCTAGCCTCTGGCCATACCACGCCAGGCTAGTCAGACGGCGAACAGGAGGGAGACGTGATCGACTCAACGAGCACCACGTGCCGGCCAGCCAGGTTCAATGAACGCACGGTCCGAGCGGTTGCGAGACGAGTCGGCTGGTACATCGTCGTGGCTTGCGCCGGCACTATTGCCTTCGCCAGGGACTTCGGCTGGCCGAACCCGGGCCTGGCCTACTGGCTCTTCCTCTGGTTCGTGGGCTGGCTGTCCAACACGCTGGCGATCACGGAGTGGACCATTGCCGGTCACGAGCTCAGTAGCCGGCGCTGGTTCTCCTGGCCCAGCAGCAAGGCTTCGAAGATCATGGACCTAGGCCCCGATGTCGAGGCGGTCCACGAGACAAGGCATCGCTGGCGCGTTTGGCCGAACTCGATCGTCGTTGAGCCCTGGCGGGCGGGACGCTTGGTCGAGGCCATGGAACAGGCCGACGTACGCATCAACGACTGGCGCGCAGGCTGGACGCGCCGACATCAACTACTCAATGCAGTCGGCATGCTCGCCTACTACGGTGGCGCCGTCGCGATCTTCTTTGCTCTTGCGCTTCTGCCACGGCCTGGAAGCGTCACCGGAGCGTTCCTGGCACCGGTGGCCGCCGTGGTTCTGTGCCTCGCGGCATTTGCTCTGGGCCTGGCTATCGAATACCTGCCCTGGAGCATGAGGAAGCCCTCGGCTCAAGACGTCTGACCGGTCGGACTCGATTGGCTCATGAACCTTGGCTGCCACGATCAAGCCGTCGTGTCGGTCAGAGGCTGGCAACCTCGCACGACGATCCGGAGCGTGAAGTCAGAGGTTCTACTCCTCGACTGCCCGCCGAAGAGGCGGACCGGCTGGGCTGCCTGCGGTCAACATGGCAGCTGCGACGGGGCCCTCAAGGCGTGCCAACGGAAGGTGGGTCGGATCACCGCGCCGCCTCGCCGTGCGTCAACAGATCGTCACCTCGGCCTGGCGCCGAGGACCAACAGCCAAATGAACTGGGGGCAGCCATGGATCCCATCGCGTCTCACCACAGCCGACCGAGACTGGGACGTCTCCGGGGCCTGGCCGTCGGCCTTGCGGCTGTGGGTCTTGTGGCCGGCTGCGGTGCGACTGCAACCTCCTCATCGCCCGCGATCTCCCCGTCGCCGACGGCTGCGACGTCGGCTTCCCCTGCTGCGGTTTCCCCTTCGCCTGAGCCCTCGGCTCCGACTCCTGGGCCCTCCGCGGCGATAGTCACGACTCCCGGCGTCACGTCGAACTGGACGGGCTTCTCGTGGAGCCAGCTTCCTTTGAACAATCCGTTCACGATCGACGACCCCACCGGCGTTGAGGTCCTCGCCTGGCGGGGCGGCTACGTTGCCTACGGGACGACGAACGGAGGAGCGAGCGCTTTCGTCTGGACTTCCACAGACGGGCAGACGTGGACTCAGGTCACAGCCATCGTCGCTCCGCAGGTGCTTGTGGCGGCCTCCCCGGCCGGCCTCGTGGCCGTGGCCGGCGATCCTTCCGCGCCGGTCGCTTCGGAGACGGTCTGGACCAGCTCCGACGGCGTGCGGTGGCGCAATGCTGGCTCGCCGTCGGGCCTGGCATTCCTGGACTCCATCGCCGGTACGGCCACCGGCCTGATTGCCACTGGGCACACGCTCACCGGCTCCGGCAAGTCCGCAACCGCTGACTACACCGTCGCCTACTCGGCTGACGGCGTCAATTGGACGCCGGTCACCATCCAGGGAGGAATCACCTGGGATTACGTTGGTCCCCAGGTACAGTCAGGCAACGGCCGCTTCTTCGTCATGGGCGGCTACTCCGGGGGCCTGACGAGCAACGCGGCATATCGTCTCGATGCGCTTGACGCGACCGGTGCCGTTAGCGGCCGAGGTCTGGTCGCGTCGGGTGCACCAGGCAACGGTGGCCTGTGGTGGTCCGACGATGGGCAGACGTGGACCAAATCTAGCGGGGTCACCGATTTCGGGACCGAGATCGATTTCGGGCGCGACGGCATGCTCCTCTATACCAGCGGAAGGGAGATCCCTGGCGGTGTGAGCCTTGAGCTCTCCACGGACGGCGGCAAGACCTGGCAGGCCGATGACAAGTTCGGCCCTCTGGGCGTCGCCGCGTGCGGTCAGGGTGAATGCAGCGTGGGGCCCGATGGGGCGATCGGCTCGAACGGCACGATCTTCATGGCGGTCAAGAGCGACGGCCACGCATGGATCTCCTCCGACGGGCGCACCTGGACCACGATCGCCTGGAACGGTCCGTCGCCCGACTATGGGCCCCTCCTGGTCCTGCCGCGCGGCGTCCTCATGGGAAGCATGTATGGAGCTGCCAAGTAGCGCTCGTGCTAAGCTTGCGATTTAACGACCG
>PLOC01000122.1 GCA_003141955.1 Chloroflexota bacterium | reverse complement strand
GCCGCGTAGCCAGAGACGAGCCGGGATGGCGGATGACCGCTAATGCGCCTCGGCTTCGATGAGGTTGACCGGGCGCGAACCAGGCTCCGGTATCATCCCGTCCGATGGCTACTCCGCACGAACGCATCGGCCTTTCTCGGTCGCAGGTAGATAGAGCCGGTGAGATCCTTCGCGCCTGGACCCTCGAAGGCCTGCTGGCCGGTCCGGCCGAACAAGACGCCTCTCGCATCGTCAATGCCTACCGGAGCGAGTTCAAGAGTCCGCTTCGCTCAGTCGTGATGGGCCTTCGGTCGGCGGTGCGGACCGCCGGCGTCGAGGTGGTAGTGGCTGAACGGCTCAAGCGTCAGCCGAGGCTTGTAGGCAAGCTGATCCGTTTCCCGAACATCAGACTGACGCAGATGCAGGACGTTGCGGGCTGTCGGGCAATCCTGCCCAATCTAGCGGCCGTCGACGAAGTCCGGCGCCGCATCGAGCGCCAGAAATCGGAGATTGTCAAGGTCAACGACTACAACACGACCCCGAGATCGAGCGGCTACCGGGCCGTGCACATCGTCGTTCGACGAGATGGAGCGCTCGTGGAGATCCAGCTGCGAACCGCCAGCCAGCAACGCTGGGCGATGCTCGTCGAAGATCTCGACGCCACGTACCGGTTCCAGCTGAAGGATGAGAATGGACCCGAAGAGGTCCTGGAATACCTCAGGGTGTACGCTCTTGGTCTGTCCGAAATCGATCGCACCGGGGCGGCCGAAGATGAGACACGTCGCCGCATGGAAAGCGCTCTGTTCAACGCGCAGCGCCGATTGATAGCCGGAGACAACCTATGAGTTTGACCCACTTCCTGCTCGTCTACGACCTTCGCCGACAGACGCTTGTTGACGTGCGCGAGTTCTCGGACGCAACTGAGGCGACGGATGCATACGGGCAGGCCGAACTCGCACATCTCGGAGACCAAGACTGCGAGATAGTTCTGGTTGGTGCCGACTCTCTCGACACGATCCGTAAGACCCACGGCCACTACTTCACGAAGGCCGGTGCGGTGACGCTGCCGGAACTCGCCGCCTCCTAAGGAGCGACCTACAGGGACGTTCGGCGGTCGCCCTCTTCCTGAACTACGCCAACGGGTTGGCATTCACGACTGTCCGGACTCCAGAATCCGCAAAGGTGGCCACGCCGGGCCTCGTGGGCGATACCATCGATAGCTCACAGGTCGACAATTCGAGGAGGCAATTGGCCCGTTCGTCTCGCGGACCGAACCGCAGCAGAGATGGTCGCAAGCGCCAGCCCGGCGGCCGTGGTCCACACGGGAGCCCAACGTTCTCGTCGGACCGACCGCCCTCTATGCGGGCTGCATTCGACGGTGTCTATCGAGATGCCCATGGTCTGGCTGGGTCGCCCGACCCCCTCGAAGCCGAGATGTTCGCCAGCGGGATCGTCTCGACCTGGCACCAGGACGCTGCGATCGACAGAGAAGAAGCCGCAGTCGCTCTGGCCTCTCTCTTCGCGGGGCAAATGGCCTCGAAGCGCAGCCCCGATGCGCTGGCCCTCCTGATTGCGGTTGGCGCCGTCGCTGCCGAGCGCGAGGCTGCGGCGGTTGCTTCCGCGATCGCCAAATTGCATGCCGCGGGGCTGTCCGATCCGATCTGGGCGATTGCCATCGCGAGCGTCCGGTTCATCGAGGCCTGGTGTTCGACCGACGAGTACGGCGACCAGGACCTGGTAATGGCGGTCTTCGAGCATCCGGGCCACCCGGCTCACGGCGTGGCTCTCCTGGTCGACCACAACATGGGCGGCATGGCCAAGGAAGTCCTCGTCACCGCCGAGCCTGCCGAGCTGCGTTCCGATTGGCTGGCTAGAGCTCCCACCCCTATCGTCCCAGTTGGCGCCCAAGAGGCGGCCGATCGGTTCGCCACGGCCTTGGCGGCGCTCGACGAGACCTTCATGCCCGAGCTGCCCGACGAGACACGCTATCTGCTGCCGATGGCCCGAGCCCGCATGCGGGTACTGCCGCCTGGAGTCTTGGCCGAACGTGTCGAGGTGCCAGACGCGGAGCGGGAGGCGCTGCTCGATGCGTTCCTCGCCTCGCCAGAGTCGGGCTTGGCTCCAGCGACAGGTAAGAATGGCGCCTCTCGCCAGGCGCGAAGCCGGCCGGCTTCAGAAGATGCGGCCGGACGGCTGCGGATGCTGGCGAGCTACTTTGTCGACTTTGCCTGCGACTACGGGGCTGGCGACCCCTTGCGCTGGAGCCCGATCGCAGTCGAACTGATCCTGACTGACTGGTTCCCACGCAAGGTCGTCGCCGAGGACGTTACGGTATCGGCAGTTCCGGACGCTCTTCGTCGCTTCACCCGCTACGCGGGCAGGCGGAAGGGCCTGCCGGAAGAGTCGATAGCCGAAACCATCGCTGCAATTGACGAGTACGAGAAGGACTACCTCGCCGCGATGGTCGACACCTCGGGCTATGGCCCGGCGAAAGCGATCGTCGCCGCAATGGTGGCCGAGTCGGTCGACATATCGGATCAGGCCGCGGTCTCGGCATGGATGGAGGCGTTCAACTCCCGCCCGTTCGAGGAGCGAGACAGGATCTTGGGCGAGTTGCCCGGCTTCGGTCAGATCCTCGCCGGCGCCGGCGAGGATGACCGTCTCGACAGCAGTGACCCGGCCGTTCGCGTTCGTCGGACGTTTGCCTGTCCGCTGGTCGTGGGCACCGTCCGAGGGATCGACGCCGAGGCTCTGAGCCCGGCCAATCCAGATGAACGGCGCCTCCTGATCGAGGCCGAGCACGCCGATATGTTCGAGGCACTACAAGGTCGGCGCGAGGTCGACATCAGCGG
>PLOC01000089.1 GCA_003141955.1 Chloroflexota bacterium | reverse complement strand
TCGATCATGGTCCGCAACGGCAGCTGCTACAAGTGCCTCAACTGCGGCAGCACGAGCGGCTGCTCGTGATGAGGAAGGAAAGCCGAATGACTGGTCGCCCTGTTCCCGATCCAATGAAGCAGGCTCTACGCAACGCCCTGCCGAAGCAACCTGGGTTCGTGCGGCGCTGGAATCCCGCGGCCCAGATGTACGAGTACAAGCCCAAGACGCCGACGCAACTGCTGCACGCCGCTCGACCTAAGTGACCAACCCCGAGGAACCTTCCTGATGGCAATCTCTCCCGTTCCGTCACCGGAGGGGAGCGCGCTCGACCAGATCCGTACGGTCGCGGCTCGTTCCGCACGACATGAGCCATCTGGGGATGATTGACCCGTGCCAGACGAGATCGTCCGAATCCGGTCCGTGGAGTTCCGCAACTTCAAGGCCTTGCGACACTTTTCGCTTGGGATCGAACACATCAATCTACTCGTCGGTCCGAACAACGCCGGCAAATCGACCCTCATCGATGCCTTCCGACTACTGAACGCTGGACTGCGAGGAGCGCGCAGCAGGCAGCCCGACTGGATAAGGGACAAGGACGGGCTCCAGAAGGCTGGCTACAGAGTCCCCGTCGAGACGCTGTCCGTTTCTATGGAGAACATACACACGGACTATGAGCCAGTCGCGTCGACCGCGACATTTGCCCTCAGCAACGGACATCGCCTCCAGCTATACGTCCCGCCTCTAGATCCGGCCGTGAGGTAGACGTCGAGCGTGGGGACCACGTAGGGCCCGTCCTGGCCGGCCTTGGCGATGTCCGAGCCCTTGTAGACGAGCGTGACCCGGTTCGGACCTGCCGACAGCTGGAATGTCATGTACTCTGCGGCGACCTGACCCCACGGATTCGCGTACAGCCCCGAGTTGATGGAGTACTGGCCTGCGGTTTCGACCGTCACCGTGCCGGTAAGGTCGAGCTCGTCGAACAGGCCGTCGCCGTTGGTATCGACCGCTTTGCTCGAAAGCGACTCCGGGTCGAAGGCCATTCGATCGTGCTGGAACTGCATGTAATCGTAGGCGGCGGTGGTTCCCAGCGTCGCGTCGTCCAACTCGATCGCCGTCGACGTCGCCGTTTCGTACACGATCGTCACGTGGAGCGTGTAGGGCCCCCAGCGTCCGGACTTGTAGATGCTCTTGCCGTCGAACTCGAGCTTGATCGGCTGGGCGCCGGCAACCAGGTCTATGTCGCCGGTGCCGTCCATGGCGACTTCGACGCCGGTCGAGTCGTAGAGGTACGCGTTGGCCATGTACTTGCCGGCGACCGGCACCGTGATCGTCGGTGTCAGGTCCAGTTCGTCGATGAGGCCGTCATGGTCCGAGTCGACCACCTGCTCGTCGAAGGTGGTGCTGACGCTCACTCCGCCCGATACGACTGCCAGCTCCGCCATCGCGCCCCGGAAGGCGCCGCCGGTGGTGGAAGCCCGAATAGTGAACTGGCCCGTCGAAGAGATAGTGAGGTCGCCGGTCCAGTGCCCGGTTCCCACCTTCGTAACGCTGAGCGGCGTAGCAGCCCCGCTCAGGTCGACGAGCGTGGCCGTCAACCCGTCCGCGTCGGTGGCCTCGGTCAGGTTCACGTCGAAGCTGATCTGCTGACCCTCGTGCGGGAACGTCGTCGACGGCGTCAGGGTCAGATGCCGCCGGGTCATGATCATCACGTAGCCGGCGGCATCGATGGGCGACCCCGTGGTGTTCTTGATCGTCAGATCGCCATCCTTGGGGTTGTCCAGCGACACCGAGAAGCCCACGACCGACGCACCGAGCGCCGGATACTTCTGCGGCGCTGCCGTCTTGCCGGCCCACGTGACGGCCAGTCCACCCGACTTTGCGTACACGACGACCGCCCCCAAGGTGGAACCCTCGAAGCCGATCGGAACCTTGATCGTTGTCTTCGCCGGGACCGTCTGGCTGAAGTAGCCGGTGCCTTCTTCGGACATCGAGTCGGCCGGGGATGCCGCGGAGGTCGGCTGGACGGACGCGGGCGGATACGCCCCGGGCCCTCCGGGTCGCGCCGTCACGAGCGCGTAGGGGCTCGCGGTCGGCGGCGCGCAGCAGTCGCCGACGAAGGACGACGTCGCCGCCGGACTTTCGCCAGGCGTCACCGAGGGCGCACCAGTGGTCGGGATCGAGCTTTGGGTGGCGGCAGTGCAGGCGGAGAAGACGAGCGCGGCGGCAAGCCCGGCGCCCCAAGCATGGAGGGCATACGCCCAGTTCTTCCGTCTTCCGGATAGCGCCGGCATCAGGTCCCCCTTCCGTCGCGTCGCAGTCGTGCCGAGCGAGTATCGCATCGCCGACCCGGCTCGTCAGTCAACTACCGGACAACAACGTATCGGAAGGCCGGCGACGCGGGCCGGCCCGCAGCCGCGCCGGCGATGGACCCACCCTCAGGCGCCGAACGACCGCCGGCGCTTCTGCGTCTCCGGCCACCGCAAGAGAAAAGCGTAGAGGACGGCGAGGCTGTCGTTTTGCGCGCCCTGCAGGCGCTTCCGCGCCCTGCCGAGGGGAAAGGCGGAGAGCCCGGCGTCCGTGCGCAACCCGAACAGTCTGTTGCCGGTCGCGGCCACCCACCCCCACCGGCCGCCGTGGTTCTTTATGAAGGTCTCTCCAAAGTAGGCGCCCAGCTCGGACGCCAGGGCGCTCCTGCGCTCTTCGAGTTCGGCGCCGCCGGCCTCTCGTGACAGCACCTCATACAACTGGAGGCCGATCCCGTCCGCCTCTTCGATGCTCGCATCGGAGAAGTCGAGGACCACCTCGAGGGCGTGGCCGCGCGCGACATAGCGGCCGGCCAGGTCGGCCATCTCCTGGGCCATCGCGGCGTCCGTCTCGAACTGGACGCCGAGGACGCCGTCGTGAGGCCTCTCTCCGGATTCATCATTCATGTGTATCAGGGTACTCCTCAGCCCTGTGACTGCCTCCGGCCCGCAGCCTCCGCCCCGAGCGGCAGCCCCAGGGCCCGGAGATCCGCGCGTAGCCGAGCAGCGTCCGTAAACCGGACGGGGATCATGCCGAGCGCGGCGGCCGCGGCCACGTTCCGCTCCCAGTCGTCGATGTAGACCGTGCGCTGCGCCGTCAGGCCGAAGCGCCTCAGGAACTCGCGGAAGATGGCCGGGTCCGGCTTGCCGACCTTGACCTCGCCCGAGACGAGGATGCCGTCCATCTCCTGCAGGAACGGATAGCGCGGCCGCGTCCCGGGGAAAGTCTCGGCCGACCAGTTGCTCAGGGCGTAGGTTCGGAGGCCGGCGCCTCGCAGCTCGCGCAGGATCGCGACCGTGCCCTCGAACGTCCCGCCCAGCATCTCGAGCCAGCGCAGCTGGTAGGCGGTGATCAGATCGGCCTGGTCGGGGTGGGCCGCGACGAGCTCGGCCACGGCCTCGGCCAGGGGACGGCCGGCGTCGAGGCTCGCATTCCACTCAGGGGTGCAGACCTCGGCAAGGAACCGCTCCATGGCCGCCTCGTCGGCGCCGAAAAGCTTCCGATACAGGTGGCGCGGGTTCCAGTCGATCAGGACGCCGCCAAGGTCGAACACCACCGCGGTGATCCGAGTCGCCATGAAGCCTCACGGGTTGCCGGCGGGCGACGCCGCTGGATCACGGCATCGAACCCGGGCCGGGTCGCCAGATCGTACCCGAGGCGACGTCTGACGGTCGGCAGCCGCTCACAAGCCCGGATCCGCCGGTCAAGCTCCGCAGATCAGCGCCGTCTACCCGGCCTCAGGTGACGCGGAACGTCTTGCTCGCGCTGCCCGAGCCGTCGCCGAGCGCGCAGCTCACGGTGGCTGTGGAAGTACCGGGTTTCGTGCTCGTGCCAACCTTCCACGTCCATGTGACCTTGCCACTCGACGCCGCCGTGCGCACAGGCTTCAGGCCGGCCGCAGCCGAAACCGTGCCGGAGGCGTAGGTGACGCTGGCGGTGCACGTGGCGCCGGGCGAGGTGACGGCGATCAGCGTCGCGTTGGCGCCGTGTTTGACCGACGCGGGCAGGCTACTGATCTTGACCGACATCGAGGCGACCGGCGAAGCGCTCGGCCCGGCGCTCACCCCAGACGTCACCGACGGCCCGGCGGTGGCCGTGACGGGCGCTAACGCGATCCCATAGTAGGCGTGGACCCAGTCGTCGCCGATCTCTGATTGGGCCGTGGCCAGCGAGATCGACCCCGCGCAGACCTCGTTCTTGAGCCTGGTCTCGAAGCCGTCCTTCGTGTGCGCGCCGGTTGGCCGACCGTCGGGCAGGCTGGCCGTGTAGGGCTCGGGCCAGAGGTTGCGCGGATCGGTCGGCGCCCCGCCGAGCTCCAGCGAGATCAGATGGTCCTCTTCGTAGTCCGAGGTCGAGGTGTCCGTGTAGCCGTACTCGGCCATCTGCTCGATCTTGAGGCCGGTCGTGTAGCTGCTCGGCGGACGGATGGTGGCCGTCCAGCCCGACACGCAGACCGTCGAGCCGATGGTCGCCTGCGTGACGGCCGGGTTGAGAGCGCCCGGGGTCAGGACGGGATCCGGCTCGCCGGGCAGCCGATCCGCGGTCGAACCCGGCGCGGCCGAGCCAATCGGCAGGCCCGTCGGCCCGGGCGAGAAGGAGGCTCCGGGCGCGAGGCTGGCACCGGACTCGTCGTCGGCATCGACCGGCGTGGCGCTCGGAGTGGCTGGCGCAAGGGAGAGCGTGGTCTGCGGTGCCTGCGTGGCGGGGCTCGGCGTGCGAGCCGGCTCGGGGGTCGCCGATCCGCCCTCGCAAGCCGCGATCGCGCCGACGAACACCAGCGCGAACGCGACCAAGATGCAGACTCGCGCCCGACGGCCCGCCCGCTCCCAACCCCGGCGCTCAACCGACATAGCCACCCCACGAGCCCACTGATCCGTTGGACGCCGGGCCAGTCTACGCCGCAGACGTGTGCCCGCTACCGGAGCCCCTGACGACGGGTCATCGGTTACCGGTCGGCAATCAGCGTCTCGATGGCCTTGGGCGTCATCTTGGTTCGGCGGGCGACATGGATGGCGATGCGGGCGGCGTCGCCGTGGCATCGATGGAGGGCGCGATGGTCCAGCCTCGGCCACAAGGCGACCGCCCGCCGTTCGACGCGGTCCACCGCATCCGGCCGCCCTCGAGGCAGCCTGATGCGCGGACGGACAAGCGAAACGAGCACAAAGACCTTCCCGCTGCCGGCCTGACGCAGTCTCGGAAACCGAGGCATCGGCACGGGGTCGGTCAGGCGTTCAGCGTGCGCGCCCGCCCCGCACGCCGCAAGTGCCGCCCGACACCAACTCGATCCGGCCGGGCCGTCGGTGGCCGCCCAGGACGGCCAGGATCCGGATCGGTCATCGGGCGGCGCCGCCCTCGAAATCGCCCCGACACGTTCCGTCGGCCAACGCCGTCTCAGTTGATCGCGAGCCACCGCCCGGGGCTTCGAGCGAAAGGGGTCAATGAGATGAGCGCGACCGCAGACGTATTGAGGGGTTCAGCACGAAGGGCAATGACAAAGCGGCGCAGGGTCCGCATCGTCGCGTCAGTTCTGATGGCCGCCATCGTCGTGGGAGCCTGCAGCAGCACCGTGGCGACCCCGACGGCAAGCGGCGGGGCGACGTTCACGCCGGAGCCGACCAACGCGGCCTCACCGACGCCGTGGCCCACGTACTCGGCCTCGCCAACGCTGTCGCCCACCGCCACGTCATCGCCATCCCCGACGAGCTCGGCGATCAACTTCGAGGTCGCCATGGGCGCGGCCAAGCCGCTGGCACCGGCCGACGACGGCGGCGTGCTGGCGGGCACCGAGATCAACGAGTTCGGGCTCGACCTGCTCCGCCAGCTCGACCCGGCGGGAAACCTGACAGTGTCCCCGACGAGCATCGCGCTCGCCCTGGCGATGGTCCGGCCGGGCGCTCGCGGCGCGACGGCGACGGAGATGGACACGGTCCTGCATGATTTCGGGACGACCGGACAGGCCAGCGAGATAGTGGCTCTGCTCCGGGCGCTCAAGGCCGTAACCGACTCCGGCAAGAATCCCGCGGACGAGCTGGACGTTGCCAACGCCGTCTTCTCGCAGGAGGGCATGAACCTGGAGCAGGCATACCTGGATTCGCTCAGCTCTGGGTTCGGCGCCGGCGTCGGTCTTCTCGATTTCCAGAACGACCCCGAATCGGCCCGGCTGACCATCAACCAGTGGGCGAGCAAATGGACGAAGGGCCTCATCCCGGCCATCCTGCAGCCCGGCGACGTCGACAACATGACCCGCATTGCCCTGGCCGACGCCATCTACCTCAAGGCCGCCTGGGATAAGCAGTTCGACCCGAAGGCGACCAAGTCGCTGCCGTTCACTCGTTCCGACGGATCGAAGGTTTCAGTACCGACGATGGCGATCGACAGCGAGTACCTGTACGCCGCCGGAAGCGGCTATCGGGCAGTGCAGCTGCCGTTCAAGACGTCGGCGTCGATGACGATCATCGTTCCCGACAACATGAGCTCGTTCGTGGCCGGCCTCACCGCAGCCCAGCTCGCCACCATCGGTCGCCAGCTCTCGGGCTACGACGTGGATCTGACCCTGCCGAAGTTCTCAGCCGAGTCGAGGGTCGACCTGGCGGACGTGCTGACCGCAATGGGCATGCCCACGGCGTTCAATGCGAACAGCGCCGATCTCTCGGGCATCACCCTGGACGAGCAGCTGTACATCCAGCATGTGATCCACGAGGCCAATATCAACGTCGACGAGAACGGCGTGATTGCCTCCGCGGCCACGGTCGTCATTGGTGAGGCCGGGGCTGCGGGACCGGGATCGCTGCCCAGTGTCACGTTCCACATCGACAAGCCGTTCCTCTACTTCATCCAGGAACGCTCGACGGGCGCCATTCTCTTCATGGGTCGCATCGACGATCCGTCCGCCGGCAGCTGACGGGCGGCGGCACGCGCTGACCGGGCCCGGGGACCGCACCCCGCGGCCCGGTCTTCGTTTCTCGAGCCGAGTGGACGCCACTCGGCGAAGTCAGGGGTTTGTCTCGACGGCCGGCGGTTTCGATTGGCCGTCGGTCTCCGTCGGCCGGGCCCTGGCGGCGCTCCCGGCCGGGCCGAACGTCGCGACTAGCAGCGCCACCAACTCGGCAGCGCCGACGAGGATGAGCGCCGTGAGGTAGTACCACAGCATCAGCACGATCACGCCGCCGAGCACGCCGTAAGTGGCACGGAAGCGCCCGACGCTCGCGAGGTACAAACCGAAGCCGAAGGTCACGACGAGCCAGGCGACGGCGAAACCGGCGGCACCGAGGAGCGCCCAACGCCACGGCGGTCGAGCGGATGCGCCGTAGCGGAAGACGGCCGTGACGGCGAGCACCAGGATGACAAAGACCACCGGCCAGCGAAGGATCGAGAGCACCGTCCAGGTCTCGCGGCCGATGCCCGCGCGATCGGCCACATCCCTCGTCATGAGCATCCCGCCGACGACGACCACGACCCCGACCACGATCCCGATCCCGCCGAGCACGGTCAGCGCGACGGCCAGACCCATGCGACGCGGCAGCGGCCGTGTCTCCCGCACTCCGAAGGCGCGGTTCATCGCCTTCATCAGAGAGTTGATGCCGCCGGCCGCGGAGTAGAGCGTCACCAGGGCTCCAACCGACAGCAGCGCGGGTTCCGTGTGGGTGAGAACATCATCGAGCTCTGTCTTCAGGGGGCCAACCACGTCGGACGGGATGCTGTTGCCAAGCGTCGAGATGATCCGAGAAGTCGGGTCGGCGACGCCGAGCCAACCGGCCATGAAGCTCCCAAGCGCCGCCAGGAACAGCACGAACGGGAAGGTCGCGAACATGAAACGGAACGCCAGCTCGGCGGCGAGACCGGTCGTGTCGTGGCGGTCCAGCTGCCCAACGTAGGCCTTGATCAGCGCGATCAACTCCACCTCCGGGCGCGTCGGGCGCAAGTGGCTCAGTTGCCGGCGCGGCAACGCGCGTGGCACCAGCGCAGCAATAGCGTACAGGCGCGGCGAGCCCGGATTCACCCGACCGCCGGCGGGACCCAGGTGGTCAAATGCGCCGGCGGCCGATAATGCGCGAATGCAGCCCGAGATCGACCCCCCTGCGAACCCCGCCACGGCGCCCGAGGATCCTGCGAACGCGAGCGATCCCTTCGAGGCGCTCGTCATAGCGGCGCTGGATTCGCTGCCCGAGGTCTTCCGCGAGAGGCTGGGCAGCGTGGCGATCGTGATCGAGGACGAGCCGACGCTCGGCCAGCTCGCCTCAGTCGGAGCGCCGGGCCTGCTCGGGCTCTACACCGGCGTGCCGCGCACTGCCTACGGAGCCGGAGAGGCCGCGGTGGCGAGCAAGATCTCGATCTTCCGTGGCCCGCACCTGCGGCAATTCCGCGACCCCGACGCCCTGGCGCGCGGCGTTACCGAGACGGTCCGCCACGAGGTCGCGCATCACTTCGGCATTTCCGACGCCCGCCTGGTCGAGCTGGAACGCGAGCGGCGCCGTCGCTGACCAGGGGCCGGGGGCCCGCCCGCCACAGTCTCGCCGCGCCCCGTCTCGCCCCTCTCCGATCTCGGCCCCGCCCCCGCGCCCGGGGCTAGCTGATTCGCTGCTTGGCCGGGCAGTAGGTGACGCTGGCAGCCTTGCGCTGGGCCCACGTCTGGCCGGCGCGGGTGCGGCTCTTGAGCCAGGCCTTGCGGTCGCGCAGGTGGCTGCGCTGGACGCCAGAACCGCCGTTCGAGCGGCTGTCGGCGGACGTGGCCACGGATGCGGAACGGAATCCCGACCTGGCTCGATCGGGCTCGGGGCGCTGCGGCGCCGGCGTCGTCTCTTCTGTCATCGGTGGGTCCTTTCTGAAGCGTTCGGAACGAAGCGGCGGGCCGGCCGCCGGAGAAGCCGGGCGATCGGCCGAAACTCGGTCGGAGGTGTCAGGCTCGCCAGGGCGCCCTAGCTCTGGGCGCCGTTGCGGCCGAGGCCGAGCTCGCCCTTCACCGCGGCGGCGCCGTGGTGCGCGGCCCACACGGAAACGGCAGTCTCGAGAATGGGCGAGTCCGGACGGACAGACAGCCTGTCGTCCGGGCCCCGAACGGTCGGCCCCAGCTCGGCCAGGACTCCGCGATACGCGGGCTTGTCATTGGGCCGGCGATGGTCCGGGCGAAAGACGTCGAAGTAGCCGTCGCTGCTCACCACGATGAGCGCGTCGGGCGTGGAGAAGGGTCTGCGGGCCACGAGGGCGTCCGATCTGCCGTGCGCTGCGAGTGACGGAATCGTGACCCGGCGCGGTCGACTGTGTACCACAGTGGGGCCGCGGCGGCCGGAGGTCAAGCGGGCGAAAGCAAGGCCCCAGGCCGGGGCACCGGCCCGGGTGACCCCGCCACGGCCGGGAACCCGGCAGCGACGCGAATGCGACGCCGGCAGTCCGCGATTGTGGAATTGGCGAATTGCGAGTACCGTGGGTGGTGTTGTTGCATCTTGCGGCAACGCTCCGCGTGGTCTACCTCCCTTTCCGAACTGACCGTGCGTCTGCCATCTGGTTCGGGAAGAGAATATAGGGGTCACTCATGACCACCGGTACTGTCAAGAAGGTCGTGGCCGATCGCGGCTTCGGCTTCATCTCCGCCGAAGATGGCAAGGAATACTTCTTCCATCGCGGCGGCCTCCTCGCTCCCCTTGACTTCGACCGCCTCGTCGGCGGCGAGCGTGTCTCGTTTGAGATCGAGACGAGCCCCAAGGGCCCGCGCGCCGTGCAGGTGAGCGCAGCCTAGTCCGCTAAGGCACTCGCGGCCCGGGCATCAACCGCTCCGGGCCGCGTCTGGCCTATCGGCCCGACGGCGGAACCCGCCCGACAGGAGCACCTCATCTCGAGAACCGCTTTCGTTTCCACGTATGCCCCGCGTCGGTGCGGCATCGCGACGTTCACGTACGACCTGGCCACGACCGTCGGCGAGCGTGAGATCGTTGCCCTGCACCCGTCCGACGAACCCGGCCCTTACCCGGCCGAAGTCCGACATCGCATCAGACGCGATGTCGAGACGGACTACACGTACGTCGCGCGGGCCCTCAACGAGTGCGGGGTGAAGGTCGTCTGCGTTCAGCACGAGTACGGCATCTGGGGCGGCTACGATGGCTCGTACGTTCTCGACTTCGTCCACGCCCTGCGAGTTCCGGTCGTGGCGACACTCCACACGGTGCTGGCGCAGCCCTCGCCGTCCCAGCGGGAGATCCTGAGGGAGCTGGTCAGTATCGCCCAGACGTCGGTCGTCATGTCGCGCGCCGGCGCGTCCCTTCTCTCGAGCGTGTACGGCGTCGACCTCACACGCATCGCCATCGTCCCGCACGGCATCCCGCATCTGCCGCTCGTCGCGGCCGACAGCGCCAAGCCCCGTCTCGGCCTCAAAGATCGTGCGGTGATCCTGAGCTTCGGCCTCATCGGACCCGGCAAGGGTTTCGAGTCCGTGATCGAGGCGATGCCGGCCGTGATCAAGGCGGTGCCCTCGGCCTGCTACGTGATCCTCGGCGCCACTCACCCCGCGATACTCGCCCGCGACGGCGAAGCCTACCGCGATGGCCTCAAGGCTCGCGTTGCGGCCCTCGGCCTGGGCGAGCACGTCCAGTTCGTCGATCGGTTCGTCGGTCGTGTGGAGCTCGGGACCTGGCTCGAAGCCGCGGACATCGTGACGACGCCATACCCGAACCTCGACCAGAGCACCTCCGGCACGCTCGCCTACGGCATGGCAGCCGGCAAGGCCATCGTCTCGACCCCGTATGTCTACGCCTCCGAGCTTCTCGCCGAAGGACGCGGCCGGCTCGTCTCGCGCTCCCCGGAAGCGTTTTCGGATGCGTTCGTGGAGCTTCTTCGTGATCACGAGCTGCGGGCCTCGATGGGTCGCCGGGCGTACGACCACACCAGAGGCATGGTGTGGTGGGAGGTCGGCGCCGAGTATCGTCGCATCTTCGACCGGGCCATCGGCGGGCCGGCCTCGGTCCCGTTCCGAGTCACCAGCAGCCTTGCGGCGGCCGTTGTCTGAGCACTTCGCCGGGGCGGCTCTCGGAACCGCCCCCTGCACCGAGGCCTCGGTGCGCGCTCGGCGCGCCACTTCGACCTCGCCCGGCAATCCCCGCTCGGGTGATACGATTACCAGCGTAATCGCTGTTTCGGACACGCTGCAGCAGCGTCTGTCGTCGGCACGCCACATGGGTGCCGGCACCCTATCGCCGATCGCGCCGTCAGCGCGGGGCCCAATCCGTCCCGCCAGGCCCGACCGGACCCGCGTCATATGACGCCATCAGGAGCAATCGTTTGACTTTCGACAACCTCGGCCTGTCGGCCGACCTTCTCGCCACAGTAGAGCGGGAGGGGTACACGGAGCCGACGCCCGTCCAGAGCGCGGCAATCCCACTCATCCTCGCCGGCCGCGACGTCCTCGCCGCCGCCCAGACCGGCACCGGCAAGACTGCCGCCTTCGTGCTGCCGATCCTGGAGCTTCTCCGGCACCACTCCAACACCGGGTACTCACCGGCGCGGCACCCCGTCCGCGTCCTGATCCTGACCCCCACCCGCGAGCTCGCGTGTCAGATCGCCGCCGCCGTCAAGACCTACGGCCGCAGCGTTCCGCTCCGCTCCACGGTCGTCTATGGCGGCACGCGCATCGACCCGGAGATCAAGATCCTCTGGCACGGCGTCGAGATCCTCGTCGCCACGCCTGGCCGCCTGCTCGACCACGTCGGACAGCGCACCGTGAACCTATCCCAGGTCGAGATCCTGGTTCTCGACGAAGCGGACCGCATGCTCGACATGGGCTTCATCCCCGAAGTCCGCAAGATCGTCGGGCACATACCGGCGAAGCGCCAGACGCTGCTCTTCTCGGCCACTTTCTCCGATGACGTGCGCAAGCTCGCCGGCGAGTTCCAGACCGACCCGGAGACCGTCGAGGTCGCGCCCCGCAACAGCATCGCCGACAACCTGACGCAGGTCCTCTACCCGGTCGACCAGAGCCGCAAGGCGGACCTCCTCATCCACCTGATCCAGCGCGACTCGATGGAGCAGGTCCTTGTCTTCACCCGGAGCAAGATCGGCGCGAGCCGGCTGGCTTCATACCTGGACCGGCGGGGCGTCAGCTGTTCCGCCATCCACGGCGACCGCAGCCAGGCCGAGCGAACCCGAGCCCTGGAGGCGTTCAGAGGCCGCTTCGTCAAGGTCCTCGTCGCCACGGACGTGGCGTCGCGGGGTCTCGACATCGAGGACCTGCCCTACGTCGTCAACTACGAGCTGCCGTACGAGCCGCAGGACTACATCCACCGCATCGGCCGAACCGGTCGGGCGGGCGCCAGCGGAACGGCCATCTCCCTGGTCTCGCCCGACGAGGTCGACGAGCTGCGGGGCGTCCAGAGACTGCTGCGGAAGTCCATCCCGTGCGCTGTCGTCGAGGAGTACCTGCCCGACCCCAACCGCGAGCCCGCGCCGGTGGCGCGGTTCGGTGGCGGGCGCTCGGGCGGGCAGTCGCGTTCACGTCGGAACGGGTCTGAACGGCCCGACCGCACCCTCGCGGCCGCGGCGCGGTAGAGTCCCCCTGTGAGGAGCTGCTGAGCAAGTGCGCAAACGCAAGGTCACGTATCCGGTGGCCCGCACGGCCACCAAACCAACCCGAACCACGGGGCTGACGAGCGACCCGAATTACGTCAGGTCGACCGTCGCCAGCATCAACCTGGCGGCCCTCGACACCCGAGACGACCTTTCGGTCGGTGACCGCGTGAAGATCGGCGGAGCCGGGCTGTACGCCGGCGAGACCGCCCTCGTCGAGGCCGTTGTCGTCGGGGTGATCCCCGCCTACATGGTTCGAACCGAAGCCGGCAAGACGCGGCGCGTTCGCGCGGTCGACATCGAGCGACTCCCCGCCGAAGGCTGACCGGCGGCCGATCGGCGCTCCGTCAGCGCACGGCTCCGCGCCTGCGCAATTCGGCATGCAGTTCCGTCAGGCTCGCCACCGCGACCGCGGCGCCGGCGGCGACCAGCCCAGCGGCATCGACGGCCCCGGTGGTCACACCGATGGCGACCATCTTCGCCCGGACGCTGGCCATCATGTCCCACTTCGAGTCGCCGACATACCAGCAGCGCTCCGGCGAGAGCCCGAGCTGGGCCGCGGACTCGAGCAGCAGGTCCGGCTCAGGCTTGGCGTTGGCCACGTGACTGCCGTCCGTGATCGGCGGCGGCGCCGGCAGCCGCAGCGAACTGACCGAGACGGCCACCTGGCCCGGCCGACTCGAGGTTGCGATGGCGAAGGTCAGGCGGCTCTCCTCCAGGGCGGTCAGCAGCTCCGTCGCGCCCGGCAACGGGACGGGCGACGCGTTCAGCTCGTCGAAGATCGCGCCGGAGACGCGGTCGAACTCCTCGGTCTCGGCATAGTCGAGCTCGCGACCCTGTTCCCGAGCCATCTCCCTGGCGAGCCACCGGCCGTCGGACCCGATGTAGCCGCTGAGGTGGGCCCGATCCACGTCCACACCGCCCCGCCGCAATGCCTCCCACCACGCTTCGATGCGGCGCTGTACGGTGTCGACGAGCGTCCCGTCCAGGTCGAACAGAAGCGCCGCCGGCTCGGGCAGGTCGGCGAGGGTCGGCCCGCCGGATGGCCGGCTCGAGGGCGCGCCTGGGCTTATGCCCGAATCGCTCATGCCCGAATGATGACAGCCAGGCCGCAATCCCCCGGCCGAGCTCCACAGGCCGCCGGCCAGAAGAGCCGCGCTACGCGCCCACGGCCACGTGGCCCAGGTATACGCGTCCTTCGCGAAGCGACAGGTAGCCTCGCTCGTGGGCCAGCCAGAAGAGACGCTCGGCGCAGCCGTGCTTCAGATCGAACTCGCACTCGAGCAGCTCGAGAACCAGCGGCAGCGGCTGTGACCGGACCCGGAGAATCGGCCGCAACCGGATGACCGTCTCCTTTACCTGGGCCTCGCACTCGTCGGCGCTCAGGCACTCGAGGTCGGGGCATTCGTATGCGGCACCGGCCTCGATGGCCACAGCCACGGGCTCCCGCTCCTCGATATCCAGCCCGACCATCTCGCCCGGCTCGCGGTGCCGTGGCGGCGGCACGGTCATCGATCGAAAGGCTCTCTGGACGTCTACGGCTCCCATCTCGGCCTCCCTCCGGCTGGCGAGCCGGACGGGCAACATTCGAACGCACCGAGAGCCCTTCTCGGGCCTCGAAATAGACCGCGAAGGCCCCGAAGTGGCCGAGCGGTGGTCGTTCAGTGCCGGCGCGGACGCAACAACCACAGTTTAGGCCCGGGCATCAAGCCGCCAGACGGCGGCTCTAGCCTCGGAGCGCCGCCGCTCGGGAGGCCGGCGTCACCGGGCCGGCACCCGATCATGAAAAGCGGTAGGCGACGATGACCGTGAAGACCACCTGCATGGAGATGGCGTTCGAGACGGTGCCCGGGACGCAGACTTCAGGCGAGCCGGCGGCCGCGGGCGCGGTCGTGACCGTGGTCTGGCCACCATCACCGGGGCCGGCCGGGCTGGCATCCGGGAGAACCGGGATCCGGATGGGGCAGCTGCTGGTCGGGTAGACGTAGCTGTCGGACGACGAGACGCTGACCGAGTAGATACCGGTGATCGACACACCCATCGCGGTCGCCACGGCCTGGGCCCCGGCCCTGGCGTCGGCGAGAGCGGCGTCCGTGGCCTTGGGCATGGCCGTCGCCCGGTCCGAGCCGTCGGCCTTCATATCGGCCGTGCCGGTTCCGGCGGCCAGGATCGTGCTCTCGGGCGCGACGCCCAGCGACGGGTCGATCTGGTACGGATAGACGACGCCCGAGGCGCTGGAGCTCTGGGCCACTCCCGGCTCCGTCGAAACCTGGCCGGTGGCGGGCATGCCCACCCCGGCGCCGCTCATGGTGTCCGTGTTGGCCGTTGCCGTCGCACTGGGCGTGGCCTGCGAACCGCTCGAGGCGGCAACGGCGCCGGCGGTCCAACCGGCGGCCAGAGATACGGCGGACACGAACACGAGGCCCACGAGGAGTGAGCGCCGGGGCTTGGAGGACAGGCGGAGTTTCATCGAAGTGCTCCAAAGGTCGAACTGGGATTTCGGTGGCGATGTCGAACGCCAATACGACGTCGCCGTCCGTCCACCGGTTCCCATGCCGTACTGACCTGGCCCACCCGATGAGATGGCCGGATCGAGGGCCGGAATGTTGGAATCGCCAGCCGGGCCAATCGCCTTTTGAGCGAATCCACCCTACTAGCACAGAATCAAAAGCGTAAACTGCATAAGAACGGAATCTGCCGTAGGCAAACGAAATGCAGCAGCTGCGGTGGGTGGGCTAAGCGCTGCGGCGTAGCCGAGGCGAGTCCGTTCGGATCGGGTCGGCGGTGGAGGATCGTCACCCTCCAGATTGGTGCAGACGCCGGATGGTCGGCTTGGAGGAGCCGACCGACTTCCGACGTAGGAGCGGTTGCGAGCTCCCTATCATCGGCCCCCGATCGCCAACGGCAATGCCAGTTGCCCAATCGCATATGAGGCCGATCCAGGGATGACGGATCAAGGCGATCGCATGGACGCGAAGCAAACCCGCTGCTCAGTATGCAAGCACCCGGTGGCCCTCGTGGCCGGCCAGGGTCGCCGCCGAGCCGCCCTCATCGAAGACGGGCTGACGCTCTGCGACGTATGCGCACCCGAGGGCAATCACCAGCCGGTCCGCTTCGAGCGCTGACGCTCGGCCCCGCCGCGCGGTCAGAACTCCTGAGGACACCACGGCTGCAACGCCGTACGGAAGAGCGCCTCGGCCGCGATCAACCCTCCTGCGCGAAGCTCCACCAGTCGTCCCGCGCGCGCCAGCGAAACGGCGCCCACACCCCCGAGGAAGAGCGAGCCCAGGTCGTTCGCGTCCAGCGCCAGGTCCGGTTCGGCCTTCGTCGCCGTGACGCGGGCCCGACCGTCGGACGCCTCGAGAGCCCAGCGACCCGCATTCCAGGGGCAGTACTCGTCGCGTAGGTCGAGAACGACCCGACCGCCGGCGTGCCAGTCGATGCCGTAGGCTCGGCCTTCCAGGGCCGCCTTCACGTCCACGATCCGAAGCCACAACCCGTCGCCGAGGCCCATGCCGAGCCGCCGCGGCTCGGCCGCGAGCAGCAGCAGCGGATGATCCACCGGCAGGCGCCACGCCTTGAGCGTCCGCATCAGGTCCACGTTGAACAGGAACCGCCAGATCTCGCGCGTCCCGCGCTCCGTCGACGCGATCGCCTCCTCGACGTTCACCGTGCCGTTGGGGCCGCGCGAGCCCCAGTCGGCCTTGGTCTTGTAGACGGCATAGGCCTCGGGGCCCCGGTCCGTCTCGTAGACGACCAGGCGCCGCGCCTCGCCACCCCTGGCGTCCTTGTCGGCGAGTGGCAGCTGCCCCACCCACCAGTCGGGGGTCCGCGACAGGAAACCGGCGCGTTGCGCGCGCGCAGCCTCGTACACGGGCGTCACCAGATCCAGACCTTCGCCGGCTCGCAGGAGCCGGCACGATCCCTCGGCCGGCCACTCCCTGGCGAATCGGGCAGTGGCGGTTTCCGCCTCGAGGTGAACGCCGACCGTTGCCAGGCCGTAGCCGAAGCGCTGGTAGATGGCGCCCTCGGACGCCCACAGCATCGCCAGCGGCTCGTTGCGAGCATGGCAGTCGTCGATCATCAGCCGCATCATCCCGCGCAGGATCCCGCGACGACGGTGCGACGGCAGGACGGTGATCCAGGTCACGCCGGCTGTCGGAAGCTCGCCGCCCGGAACGCTCAGCTTCACCGAGAAGACGCCGCCGGTGCCCACGAACCGGTCGCCATCGACGGCGCACACGAAGCGAGCTGGATCGGAGACCTTCGCCACGCGCTCGATCAGCTCATCGGAGACATCCTCACCGAAGGCGACCTCCGCGGTCCGGAGCAACTCCGGGAAGCGATCCGGCGGGCAGGTGCGTATCTCGACGCTCATCGCGCCACCGCCGGCGGCGCCGCAGGCACCTTCGAGCGCAGCCATTCGACGATGGCCGCGACCACCTGGGGCCCCTCCGGCTCGTTCAGCGTCTCGTGGCGCAGGCCCGGCAGGACGCGCCGCTCCACGCCGGGAATCGCCGCCAGCGGCTCGCTCGTCCCGGTCGGGACGAGAGTGTCGGCGCCGCCGTGGATGACCAGCGTCGGAGTGTGGAGGCGGTCGAGGTGCGTGCGCCCGCGCTTCATGGCCCCGAACAGCTCCGCGCCCAGGCGGGTCGTGGAGCGGGGCTGGACCAGCGGGTCGGCGAAGTAGGCCGTGCCTACGGCGGGGTCACGGGAGAGCTGCTCGCCGGCGATCGGGTTGGCCAGCACGAAGGTCGGCGCCACGCGGCTCAGGACGGGGGCGACGGTGCGCTGCCAGGCGGGGACGCTGGCCTCCAAGGGCGGGGCGCTCAGCACGAGCAGGGCCGGCGCGGGGCGGTCCGAACAGGCATACGTCAGGGCGATCAGGGCACCCATCGAATGCCCGAACAGGACCACCGGCCGGCCGGGCCGGCGAACGGCGGCCAGGCGGCCTTCCAGGTCGTCGAGGTAGTCGTCCCATCTTCGGACGTAGACGCGCCGGCCGCCGGACTGCCCGTGGCCGCGGACGTCGAAGGCGTGGACGTCGAGCCCCGCCTCGGCCAGCAGCCGGCCGGTTCGCTCATACCGGCCGCTGTGCTCGCCGATGCCGTGAACGACCAGGACCGTGGCCCATGGTTTGGCGACGGGCGTCCAATGCCGCAGGTGCAGCGCTGTCCCATCGGCCGCGCGGGCGGTGGCCCCGAGTGCCGTGGCGCCGGACGTCGTCTCGGCTGCCGCAACGTTTGTCGCTCGACCACCTGGCGCCGCCATGTCGCGCTCCCTTTGTTCCTGTTTCCCCGCTGCGGGCCATATTAACCACACAAGGTCGGAACGCAGCGGGCTATGCTACAAGAGCGTCCACCCAGCCGTTGGAGGTAGCCGTCATGGCCGTTGCTCAGGCCCCTGCCGCTCCGATGGGCGGCGGATACCCGGTTCAGCTAACGCTCACAGACGAACGCGAGATCAACCGCCTCTGGGGGATCCCGTTCGTGGGCGTATTCGTGCGAATGATCCTCGCGATCCCGCACATGATCGTGCTCGGGATCATGAGCATCGGCCTCTACATCTGGCTCTTGCTGGGATGGATCCCAATCCTGCTGTTGGGTCGCCAGCCGTCGCTGGTCGTCAAGTTCCTGACCGAGTACTTGCATCGAGCATTCCGAGTCGCCGGCTACGCCATCATGCTGCTGCCGGGCGGTTATCCGCCGCTCGAGCCGGGCGCTCCGACCCCGGTCGACCTCAAGATCGACGTCGAAGGTCGCTCACTGAGCCGCCTCTGGGGCATCCCGTTCGTCGGGCTCTTCGTCCGCTACATCGTGTTGATCCCGCACCTAATCGTGCTGATGATCCTCGGCATCGTCGTGTACATCAGCTTCATCGTCCTGTGGATCCCGATTCTCCTGATGGGCAAGTATCCGAACGCGTTCGCTTCCTTCTACACGGGTGTCTTCCGGTACGGCGCTCGCGTGGCGGCCTACCTCTTCCTGCTCCCGGTTCCGTACCCGCCGTTCTCGTTCAGCTGACGGCCGGCCGCTCGGAGGCGGCTCGGCTGGCAATTCGCGCACCACAACTCGCCGCCGCGGTCATCCGCGGCGGCGAGTTCTTTCCATGCCGCCGCGAGCAACCGCGTCGGGGGCTCTACGGGATTGACACCGCGACAGTCCATGGCCCCATGGGCGCCTATGATGGGCAGGCGAATTCCGCAGCAACCTGGGGAGGTTGAAGACCGTGTCGGATTCCGTTCAGGGGCCGCCCGTTCAGCCATCGGCACCGCCACCGAACGTGAACGTCAACGTCCAAGCCCCGGTAATCGTGGTCGCCCCGCCGAAAGGCCCGGGCATCGGTATCAGGGCAGTCTGGTTCCTGTTCATCGGCTGGTGGCTGGCAGGCTTGGTGATCGCCATTGCGTACATCTGCGCCGTGACGGTCATCGGCTTGCCGTTCGCGTTCTACCTGTTCAACCGGATTCCGACCGTTCTGACCCTGCGCGGGCGTAGCCAGACCTACCAAGCCACGACGAGCGCGGACGGCCGGACGACGTACCTCAACGCGGTAAACATCCCGCAGCGCCCGATGTGGCAGCGCGCCGTCTGGTTCATCTGCATCGGCTGGTGGTTCGGCGCGATTTGGATGTTGGTCGCCTACGTGTTCTGTCTACTCGCGTGCTTCTTCTGCTGGTTGATCCTGCCCCTCGGCCTCCTGCCCCTCGGCCTCATGATGTTCGACCGGACCGGCGGGGTCATGACGCTGATGCGCTACTAGGAGCCTGTAGCGGCATTCGCTCTCGGCGACCGTGATCCCACGTAGGCGGATCCGAACAGCGCGGCCAACGACTTCCTCGACGGGTTGGCCGTCGCCTGAAGCCCGCTACTCCCCTGCCCGCTTCTCGAAATCGAGCGAGGCGGAGTTGATGCAGTAGCGCAGGCCTGTCGGCTTCGGGCCGTCGTCGAAGAGATGGCCCAGGTGCGCGCCGCAGTTCGCGCAGCGCACCTCGGTACGGACCATTCCGAGGCTCGTGTCCCGCCTGGTCGTGACCCTGGCCCTGTCGAGCACGTCGAAGAAGCTCGGCCAGCCGCAGTGGCTGTCGTACTTCTGGGTCGACTCGAAGAGGGTCTGGCCGCAGACAATGCAGCGGTAGCTGCCGGTATCGTGGGTGTCCCAGTAGGCGCCGGTGAATGGCCGCTCGGTGTCGGCCTCCTGCGTGACCGCGTACTGGAGCGGCGTCAGGCGCCGCCGCAGCTCCGCCCTATCGATCTGGGTCGTCATGCGGGCAGTCCTTGGGAGCGCATCGTCGCGATCAGCTCGCCGACGAGCCCCACGTCCTCCGACGTCCGGATGGCGGCGTTGCGGAAGATGAAGCCGCCGAAACCCGCATCCATGTAGCGCCGCAGGATCGCGGCCCCTTCATCAACCAGCACGGGGTTGACCATCGCCCTTCGCTCGACCGGGACTCGCTCCAGGACGCGGGCCTTGTCGGCCTCGCTGGCCACGGGCACGATCGGCACGGACACGGTGCGCAGGATCTCGGACGGATCGCGGCCGATGGCCTCGCAATGGCGGTCAAGGACCGCCAGCTTGGCCGACGCCTCCTCGAATGAACCGAACCAGTTCGTGATGTCGGCGAACCGGGCCGCCAGCTTGAGCGTCCGCTTCTCGCCGCCGCCGCCGACCATGATCTTCGGCCCGCCCGGCTGGATCGGCCTCGGGCAGTTGAGCGCGCGGTCGATCCGGTAGTAGCGACCCTCGAAGCTCGGGCGGTCCTGCGTGAACATCGCCTTGCAGATCGTCAGCGCCTCCTCCAGGCGATCCTCGCGCTCGCCGATCGGCGGGAAGTCGATGCCGTAGCCGGCGTGCTCCGCCTCGTTCCAGGCGGCGCCGATGCCGAGCATCGCCCGGCCCTTCGAGACGATGTCGAGGGTCGTGACCGTCTTCGCCAGCATGGCCGGGTTCCGATAGGTCACTCCGGTGACCATCGTGCCGAGCATGACCCGGTCCGTCCGCGCCGCGATTCCGCCGAGGGCCGTGTACCCCTCGAGCATCGGCTCCGTCTCGGAGCCAACGCCGCCGATCTGGTAGAAGTGGTCCATGACGGTCACGAGGTCGAACCCGGCCGCCTCCGCCGATTGAGCCAGCTCGACGACGCGGTCGAACAGCTTCGAATCCGGCACGCCGGCGAAGGTGAAGCTGGGCATGTGGTAACCGAAGAAGGGTCGCATCGCAGGGGCTCCTTTGCCGACGAAGCGCTCGCCGTCCGACCCGGCGTTCGGCGCTGCGTTGGGTTCGACCGTAGCACCGTTGTGCCGGACGTGCCCATTCCGGCCGGCCATCGTTGCGCGACCCGGACGCAGGGCCCGGAGAACGCCGCGAAACGACCGGTACGGGCACCGGAGCGGCGCGTATGCTCCTGCTGCGCTACACGGTTCGCCGTTCACCACCGCCCCTCAGACACCGCAGACAAGAGAGGATCGGATGGACCCCTCCGGATTCGGCCAGACACCGCCCCCTCCGCCACCCCCTCCGGGCGCACCGCCCCCTCCGCCGCCCGCTCCGGACGCACCATCCCCCTGGGCTCAGCCCGGTCAGTACGGCCAGCCCGGTCAGTACGGCCAGCCCGGTCAGTACGGCCAGCCCGGTCAGTACGGCCAGCCGGGAATGTGGGCCCCGCCAGCGCCGGCGGCGCGCTCGCGCCTGCCGCTGATCATCGCCGTTCTCGTGGTTCTGGTGCTCGTCATCGGCGGTGGCTATGTTGCCTACAGCTACATGAAGGCGCACGAGGACGCCGGCAAGGTGGTCTTCTCGACCGACCAGCCGGTCGCCGGCCAGACTGTCGGCTGCACTATCGATCATCAGGTGACCACCATTTCGGTCGGCACGCCGGTCTATGCGACGTACGTCTTCTCGTCGCGACAGGGCTCGGCCGTCGTCACGCTGACCGTGACGAAGGACGGCAACTCCTTCTTCTCCGCCGACGTGCCCACCTCGGACAGCCAAGGGCTCGACTGTTTCTCCGACACCACGGATCTCAGCTCGATACCCGATCTGCCCCTGGGCGCGGGGACATACACGTTCACGCTGACGTCGGGCGGGAGCACGATCTCCCAGGGAACGCTCACCGTCACGCCGTAGCTGGCGGAGAGGCGCAACCGGCGCAGCTCACGCTCTTCTGGACACCGCCTCGCGTCGAGCGAGGCGGTGTTTCTTTACGGCAACGTGCTGCGTCTATCAGGCGGGCGGCGACTCGAGCCCGCGCTGTCCAAGGCTAAGGCTCGGGCTCGGGCGTCGGAGTGCTGGCTTTCGGCGTGGCCAGAGGCATAGCCGCCTTGCCGGCGCCGGCCATCCGGCTCCTGTGGGCCGCGAGAATGTGACAGGTGATCCGTTCCTGATCCTGCTCGGCGATCTTGTCGAAGCGGACCGCCACCCGGGTCAGCATCCTGGGCTTATCCGTCGGCGTCTCCGACCCGGGCGGGACCGGGACCGGGATCTCGTCGATGCGGACAACGGGCCCTCCGGCGACGACGATGTCGCGCGCCGTCAGCACGAGCGCCACCCGCAGTTGGTCGCCGAACATCAGCGGCATCTCCGTGGTGAACTGG
>PLOC01000047.1 GCA_003141955.1 Chloroflexota bacterium | reverse complement strand
ATGAGGCCCACCCGCAGTTCGCGTGCGGCGAGCAGGACGGCCGGGTCCAGGTCGAGATCCATGGGAGCCTCGGCGGCCCCACGCTCCTCGGCCTCCATCAGGCCGTCGAGATAGCGCTCAGTCCGGCGGGCGTCCCGCGAGGCGCCGCCCAGCATCAGCTCAGCCTCCCGCGCAGATCCGCCGCGACAGACCGCAGCGCCCGATGAAGCAGCACTCGAACCGCTCCCTCCGAACGGCCCAGAACCTCGGCGATCTCGGCGGTGGACATCTCCTCGACGAAGCGCAGAACCACGGCCCGGCGCCGATCCTCCGGCAGGCGCGCGACCGCCTGCCANNCGGTCGCGCCGGCGCTCGTTGGCCACCACGTTGCGGGCGATGCGGAACAGCCAGACGCGGAACGTGGAGGCATCGACCGGGATCTCGGCCGCGGCCTCTCCGACGCCACCTGCGCGGATGAACGAGTCGGCCCGTTCCTCGAAGCGCGGCAGCCCCGTCAATGCCTGCATGAAGATGCGCTCGGTGGCGTCCTCGGCGGCATGGTGGTCCCGGAGCTCGTAGAAGGCGTAGCTGTACACCTGGGCCAGATACTTCCTGTACAGGGCGTCGAAACAGGCCGGATCGCGCCGTGCCGCCTCGACCTGGCCGCGATCGCGATCCAGCCGGGCGGGACGAGCGCCCTCCTCCGTACTGCTAAACACCGGCCGGCTCACGGCGTTACATCCGGGCTACTGGAGGCGGGCGAGCGCGACTCGGCATTCTCGCCGCCGGCGGCCAGACGTACGTGAACGACCTCCCCCGCCAGGACCTCGCGCTCGCTGCCCGGAGCGGCCGGATCCTCGACCAGCAGCGCCCCCGTGGCCCCGTCGACGCCAACGGCGCGCAGATTCTCGGCCGCCCCGTCGGGCCCCTCGAGTCGAACCATCCGCCCCGTGGTCACCTGGCGATCGTGCCACCCGCCGACGTCGAAGTGGCCGTCGCGCAGCGCCAGGACCCTCGGTTCGAGGCGCACCAGGAAGGCGTCGAGGAGGTGGTCGGTGTCGATCGGGCGGCCGCCGGAGATCTCGCTCAGGCTCGTCATCGAACCGGCCAGCTCGGCCGGGAACCGGGCGGGCGGCCAGTCGGCGTTGATGCCGATACCCACGATCGCCAGCGGGTCGTCCGTGCCGGCGCCCTCGGTTTCGCCCAGGACACCGGCGATCTTGCGGAGCCCGCGCGCTGCGGCGGCACTCCCCGCGGCGGCACTCGCCCCGGTGCCACTCCCCGCGGCACCCGCCATCTCCACGACGATGTCGTTTGGCCACTTGAGGCGCAGCCTGCCGACGGCGAGCCCGGCCACCTCTTCGGCCGCGTCGGCCATCGCCAGGGAGACAACTGCCGCCAGCCGCCACAGGCGATCGGCGGCCAGATAGCCCGGCCGAAAGCCGAGCGACAGCAGCAGGGCGGCGCCGCTCGGCGCCACCCAGGATCGACCCGATCGCCCGCGACCGGCAGTCTGCTCACCGGCCACGGCGAGGCAGACCTCGGCGGTTCCCGCGATCAGCCAGCTTCGGACGATGTCGTTGGTGCAGGGGACCGATCGGAACCGCTCGTGTCGCGACAGAAACGCGACGCTCGTGGTCACGCGCCCGTCTTCGTCGCCCCGCCGGTGCCCACCGCTCCGGGCTCGTCCTGCAGCAGCGGCTCGGGCTCCTCGAGCGCGAAGGCCTTGTGCAGCGCCCGAACGGCGGTCTCGACCTGATCCTCGGCGATCATGCAGGTGATGCGGATCTCCGAGGTGGAGATGATCTCGATGTTCACGCCGGCCTCGGCCAGCGCTGCGAACATGCGCGAGGCGTAGCCCGGCGCATTCTGGATGCCGGCCCCGACGATCGACACCTTCGCCATCGCCGAGTCGGTGGTCATCTCGCGGAAGCCGAGCTCCCGGACGATCGGCTCGAGGATGCGCTTGGTCTTGGCGAGATCGCCGCGCGTGATCGTAAAGCTCAGGTCCGTCGTGCCGTGGTGGCCGACGTTCTGCACGATCGTGTCGACGTTGATGCCCGCCTCGGCGAGGGGCGCGAAGACGGAGTGAGCGACTCCGGGCCGGTCGGGAACCTCGACGAGTGTGACTTTGGCCACGTTGCGGTCGTGGGCCAGCCCGCGAACCTTGTTGCGCTGCTCCACGAACGGGTCCTCCTTGATCAGCGTGCCGGGGACGTCCTCGAACGAGCTCAGCACCTCGATGACGACGTTGTTGACCCAGCCGAGCTCGACGGCCCGGACCTGCATCACCTGTGCGCCCTGGTGCGCCAGCTCCATCATCTCCTCGTACGAGATGACCGGCAGCTGACGAGCCTCCGGGACGAGACGGGGGTCGGCTGTGTAGATGCCTCGGACGTCGGTGAAGATCTGGCAGCGATCGGCTTCTAGAGCGGCCGCCAGCGCGACGCCTGTCGTGTCCGAGCCGCCACGGCCCAGCGTGGTGATCTCGGACAGATGCGGGTCTCGCACGCTCTGGCCCTGGAAGCCCGCGACGATGACGACCCGCCCCGCCTCGATCTCGGAGAAGATGCGCTTTGGGTCGATGCCGGCGATGCGCGCCTTGCCGTAGTTGCCATCCGTGGTGATGCCCGCCTGAGCACCGGACAGGGCGATCGCCGGCACGCCCAGAGCGTGCAGAGCCATCGACACCAGCGTGGCGCTCTGGTGCTCCCCGGTCGCGAGGAGCATGTCGAGCTCGCGCGCGTCCGGTTCGTCGGTGATGGCGCCCGCCAGGGCGAGCAGCTCGTCGGTGGTATCGCCCATCGCCGAAACGACCACCACCAGTTCGGAGCCGACGGCCCGATCACGGGCGACGCGTGCGGCTACGCGCCGGATTCGGTCCGCGTTGGCGACGGACGAGCCGCCGTACTTCTGGACGACGAGCGGTTTGGGCATGGCGGGCAT
>PLOC01000115.1 GCA_003141955.1 Chloroflexota bacterium | reverse complement strand
ACATCGAGAAGGACGCCGCCCTGGAGCGGCGCTTCCAGCCCGTGGTCGTGGACGAGCCGACGGTCGAGGAGACGATCTCGATCCTGCGCGGCCTGCGCGAGAAGTACGAGGTCCACCACGGCGTCCGCATCACCGACTCCGCGCTGGTGGCCGCGGCCACCCTCTCGAACCGCTACATCAGCGACCGCTTCCTGCCGGACAAGGCGATCGACCTGGTCGACGAGGCGGCCAGCCGGCTGCGGATGGAGATCGATTCGATGCCGATCGAGCTCGACGAGCTCGAGCGCCGGCGGATCCAGCTCGAGATCGAACGGGAGGCGCTCCGCAAGGAGACCGACGAAGGCTCGAAGGCTCGACTGGAGGTCCTCGAGCGCGAGCTGGCGGAGGTCGGCGAGCAAGCCGCGGCGATGAAGCAGCGCTGGTCGACCGAGAAGGACGCCATATCGGCCATCCGGGCCACCAAGTCGGAGATCGAGGGGCTACAGGTTCGAATCGACCAGGCCGAACGCGAGGCCGACTTCGGCACCGCGGCCCAGCTCAAGTACGGCAGGTTGCCCGAGCTGCAGGCGCAGATGAAGGAGCGGGAAGCGGCGATCGCCGCCCTTTCGGGCCCCGACCGCCTGCTCAAGGAAGAGGTCACGTCGGACGACATCGCCGAGATCGTCGCCGCCTGGACGGGCGTGCCGGTGACCAGGCTGCTCGAAGCCGAGACGGCCAAGCTCGTCCACATGGAAGAGCGGCTGCACCAGCGCGTCGTCGGCCAGGAAGAGGCCATCCAGGCCGTCTCGGACGCCGTTCGTCGCGCCCGCGCCGGGCTCAAGGATCCGCGCCGCCCCATCGGCTCGTTCCTGTTCCTCGGACCCACCGGCGTCGGCAAGACCGAGCTGGCACGCTCCCTTGCGCAGTTCCTCTTCGACGACGACTCGGCCATGGTTCGCATCGACATGAGCGAGTACATGGAGAAGTTCTCCGTCTCGCGCATGGTCGGCGCGCCTCCCGGCTACGTCGGCTACGACGAGGGTGGCCAGCTGACCGAGGCGGTTCGGCGGCGGCCATACCAGGTCGTCCTGCTCGACGAGATCGAGAAGGCACACCCGGACGTCTTCAACATCCTCCTCCAGGTGCTCGACGACGGACGGCTGACGGACGGCCAGGGTCGAACGGTCGACTTCCGGAACACGGTCTTGATCATGACGAGCAACGTCGGGAGCCAGTTCATCTCGGCATTCACGGAGCGCGGCGACGCCGGCGACGCGAAGGCCTACGACCAGATGAAGAACCAGATCACGGAAGCTCTTCGGGTCCAGTTCCGCCCGGAGTTCCTGAACCGCATCGACGAGGTGATCGTCTTCCACGCCCTCAACGACGCGGATCTGGCGGCGATCGTGGACCTGCTCGTCGCCGATCTGGAGCGGCGGCTGGCGGATCAGGAGATCGTGCTGGAGCTGACGCCGGCGGCACGCTCGCTGATCGTCCGGGAAGGGACCGATCCGGCGTACGGAGCCCGGCCCCTCAAGCGCACCATCCAGCGGCTCGTCGAAAACCCGCTGGCCCGGGCGCTGCTGCGCGGCGAGTTCAAGCCCGGCATGAAGGTCGTGACCGACGCCGACGCGATCGGCGGCGTGCTGGTCTTCCGCTCGGGCGACGCCACGGTCGTGGCCGACGCCACCGCTCGCCGGGACGCCCGCAAGAGAGCGGCGCCGCAACCGGCCGCGACCGCCGCGGCGGACCGCATCTCGACGCCGGGCCGCCCCGACGACGAGGGCCCGAAGCGGGTGAACTGACCCGGCGAAGGGCTCACGCGTCGATCGCGTCAGCGTGCGCAGGCAACTACTGGTCGGAGGCCAGCAGGCGTGAAGTTCGAGGACGTTCGCGAGAGGCTGCGGGCGCTGCCGCGAGAGCTGCCGGCGGCACCGGCGATCCTGACGCCGATCCGCATCGACTCGTCCGAGGCCCTGTTCCCGCCGCGGCCGCTGGCGCCGGTCAGGCAGGCGGCCGTCCTGGTTCTGCTCTTCCCCGACGAGCGCGGCGACGGTCGCGTCCTGCTGACGGCCCGCGTCCCCGAGCTGAGCTCGCATGCCGGCGAGGTCAGCTTCCCCGGCGGTTCGGCCGAGCCGGACGACGCGGACCCGGTGGCAACCGCGCTTCGGGAGGCGGCCGAAGAGGTCGGACTCGACCCGAAGGCATGCGGACTGCGGGTGGTGGGCGCGCTCGATCGCTTCGCGATACCCGTCTCCGGATTTCGCGTGACACCGGTGGTCGCCCTGGCCGAGCGGCGGCCGGACTGCCACCCGGCCCCCGGGGAGGTCGCCCGCATCATCGAACCACCGGTCGAGGCTTTCCTGCCTGATGCCCCGGTCGAGCTCGAAGAGCGCGTCATCCGCGAGCGCCTGATCCGCTACGGCGTCTACCCGGTCGAAGGCGAGCGCGTCTGGGGCGCCACCGCCAGAATGCTCGGCCAGCTTGGAGCGCTCCTGGCGACGGAGCCGGCGACCGAACCGGCGACCGAGCCGCCGCCCGCGACCGAGGCCAACGAGCCGGCCGTTCGAGCCGCCCGAGTCGACGACCGGGCCGCCATCGACGCGTTTCTGGCCGCAATCGCCCCCGAGCTCAACGCGGCGCTGCCGCCCGCGTTCGACCTGTTCGTCGCCGAGAGCTCAGGCGAGATCGTGGGACTGGCCAGCTGGGCGCCCTGGGACCGACCGCGCCCGGCCGACACGCCGCGTGGCTTCGACAGGCTCACCTTCGATGAAGACGACCACCCGCCGGCAGAGCTCACGCTGCTCGCCGTGGCGCCTCAGCTGCGCAGCCGGGGGATCGGCCGGCGGCTGACGAACGCCGTCGCGGAGGCTGCCGCAGGCGCCGGCAGTCCTCGCCTGCTGGCGTGGACGCTCGCCGACTCGGACATGCACCCTTCGTCGGTCGCCGCCCGCGCGTTCTTCCGCTCCAACGGCTTCACCGACCTCGCGGTCGATCGCCGCATCCAGGCCCGCGGCGAGGATCGACTACTGCTGAGCCGCTTCCTGGGCTGAGCCGCTGCCGCCGGTCAGCCGGGGGCCGCTACTCCGCGATCGTCCCGAGCCACAGCGTCCAGATCGAGCCTCCCGTCGCAGGCTGGGTCTCGGTCGTGACGATGACGCCCTTCGAACCGAGCGCTCCCACGACGCTGCCGGCGACGGCGGAGTCGAACGGCGGCTGCACTCCGATCATCGCGACCGACTGCCAGTCGCGGCCGTCCGTGGTGATCCACGCGCCCGGTGTCTGGAACGAGTCAGAGCCCAGCGCCAGGATCCCTTTGCCGTCGGAGAAAAGGCCCGTCCCCACGTACGACGGCCAGTTCGGCCGGCCGACGACGGCAGGCTGGACGGTCCAGTTCACGCCGTCCGCCGTGGTCCAGAACGAAGCCTGGGCCAGCGGGTTGGCGACGCCGAGGAAGCCGCCCGCGCAGGCCAGCACGATCGTCGGCCCCTGATCCCCCGGACCCGAACCGAGCTTCCAGCTCTTGCCGTCGCTCGAGTACCAGGCCAGCTGGGGCAGCGTCGGGTTGCCGTCCGCCCAGCCCGAGCCGACGGCCACGTAGCCGCCCGGTCCGCCCTCCAGGTCGGACATCGAATCGGTCGGGAAGGCGGTCGAGAACTGCGGCGCCCTGGTCCAGGAGCGGCCATCGTCAGAGGTCCAGATCATGGACGTGATGTTTGTGCCCTGGGCTGGGACCAGCTCACCGAACGCGACCAGGCCGGAAGGTCCGTCCACGGCCAGCTCCAGCTGCGCCCGACCGAATGGCGCCGTTGCCGTGCCCGGGAGCAGGTGCCAGGTCAGGCCGTCGGGCGAGGTCCAGAGCCGGATCGGCGAGACGGGGTTGCACCCGAGGGCGCCGCCGGCGCACTGCGAGTCGAGCCCCTGAGACGTACCCACGGCGAGCAGCCCGTCGGGTAACCGAACGAGACTGTCGATGACACCGTCGGCGAAGCCGGGCGCGTTGTCGATGGCCTGCCAGTGCGTGCCGTCCGGCGAATACCAGACGACGGCGTGCTGGCCCTGGTTCTCGCTGCCGGCCAGGACGAACCCGTCCCCGAAGGCCACCGCGGCGGAGATGCCGCCCCCCAGATCTGCGGCAACCTTGCCGGCGCTGGCCGAGGCGAGGACGGGCGCCCAGCCGATGGTGAGGCCGGTTGAGACGGGAGTCGGCGTGGCGGCGGGGGTCGGGGCGGGAACCGCGGTCGGCGTCTCGAGGACGGTCGGGGTCGCGGATTCGGCCGCGGCCACGTCGGTCGGCCTGGGAGTGGCGCCGCAGCCGGCCGCGACCAGCACCACGACGGTCATCGCCGCGACTCGGGCCGCGAGCCGTTGCGTTCGCTCCATCGCTCCTCCCCGGCCGCCGCGGGCGACGCTCACCTGCGAGCAGACGCGATCGCGGCGAAGCTTGCCATCCGTGTACCACGGGCGGGCCGTGGCCGCCAGCCCTCGATTGCGGCGCTGTTCCGGGCAGCGCTACCAGGGCTCCCGCTCGGGCGATTCGTGGTCATCGGGCCGGCCGCCCGGCTCGGCAACGAGTCCGCCATCGGGCGGCTTTCCTTCGGGACGCGACCGTCGGGCGTTCGAACCCTCGGCCGGCTCAACCGCAAGCTCGACCGCCCCGCCCTCGAGCATGAGCAGGCCGGGGCCATCGACCGCGAACTCCACGACCAGCGCTCGCATCGGGGTCTGTTCCGTCCACGCGGCGTGGTCGACGTTGGGGGGCCAGACGACTGCCTCCCCGGCGGCGACACGGGCGCGCTCGTCGCCGACCTGGACGAAGCCGCCGCCCTCGATGACAACGAAGTAGCTCAAGTTCGGGTTCGAGTGCGGCGCCATCGCCGCGTTCGGCCGAAAGGCAAGCTCGGCGATCGCGCCCCGGTCGTCGCCGTGGATGGACTGCCCGTCAACCCCGCGCGTGCCAGAGGGCCCTTCATGGCGCCGGTGCCCGATGCCGAACCGGCGGATCTCCATGGCCGATCAGACCCGCCAGATCTCGAGAGCCGCGGTGGGACGCACGCGCTCTGCCGGAGAAGCTAGCGGCGGCGGCGCTTGGTGCTGGAGACCGGGCGCTTGCGGATAGTGGCTTCCGGGTGCGCGGTCTTGGAGCGCTGGAAGTAGCGCTGCCGGGCCAGCCGCTCCTCGTAGGCCTGGATGAGCGGTGGGAAGTGGATGAAGCGGATCCAGACGAACAGGATCGCGCCGCCGACCATCGTGGGCAGGACGAACAGGAAGTCGAAGGCGAAGACCGTGTACATGAGCAGCAGGCTGAACGTCCCGATCGAGGTCCACAGCAGCCACTCGTTCAGGTCCAGGAAGACGGCGTAGTTGCGGAGCCGCCGACCCTGGAAGTTGTAGAAGGCGATCGTGAGCACGAGCATGGCCAGCGCGAACATCCACGTGACCGTGAATATGGGCGCGAAGTTGTCCTGGTCATAGCCGATGAAGAGATATTGCCACGGCTCCATGTTCGCGCGGACCTCCGGGCGTGATCAATCGATGTGGTCGTGCGACCTGGATGTACGCCGATCTGCCAGGCCCGGCCTCGAACGGCGGCATCGAGGGAGGGCCCGGCTGCCGACGCCGGCGACCGGGCGCCTGCGATCTCTGCGTCCGCTGAGTATGCCATGACACGGCCCGACTGACTTAGCCCGGATCCACCGACCGGGCTTGGCCCGGCGCCGCCGGCGTTCTCCGGAGGGAGGCCGCGGGACGCGATGCCTGAAAGGCGAGGCCGGCGACGACGGGGTCGGCGCTATACTCGGCCCAATCCGGCAACCCAGGGCCACCACGCTGCCTGGCGCGCGGTTCGCCACTTGCCGAGCGCCTCCGAAGCGCGGCGCCGCCTGGCCCGGGAGCCCCGAATGGCCGGCAGTTGGGAGGTACGCCTGGTGCGAGCCCTGCTCTCGGTGGCCAACCGCGAGGGCATAGGCCCGTTCGCTCGAGATCTCGTGTCGCTGAGCGTCGAGGTCTTCGCCACCGAGGGGACGCGCGAGTTCCTCGCCAATGAGGGCGTCGAGGTCCGATCGGTTTCCGAGCTGACCGGCACGGAGCCGATCGCCGGCGGTCAGGTCAAGACTCTCCACCCCGCGATCTACGCCGGGATCCTGGCCCGCCGCGACCAGCCCGGGCAGCTCGCCGAGCTGGAATCCCAGGGGATCGGCCTGATCGATCTGGTGGCCGTCAACGTCAGCCATTTCGCCCCGCAGGTCGGCGCCCGCCTGGTGCCGATCGACGAAGCTATAGAGATGATCGACGTGGGCGGGGCCGCGCTCCTGGCGGCGGCGGCGCGCAACTACGCCGCCGTGGCGGCGGTCGCGAACCCGACTCGCTACCCGACCGTCATCGCCGAGTTCCGCCAGCGCGGGGCCGTCTCCGCCGAACTCCGCCAGACTCTTGCCGCCGAGGCATACGGACTGGTAGCCGCGTACCACGCCGAGGTCGCGGCATACCTCTCCAACGTCTGCGGCCAAACCTTCCCGAACCGGCTGGCGATGGTCCTCGAGAAGGTCGACGACCTCCGCTACGGCGAGAACCCAACCCAGGCGGCCGCCTTCTACCGCGAGACGACGCATCGCGCCGGCACACTCGCCGACGCGACTCAGATCCAGGGTTCGAGGCCATCCTTCAACGACCTGCTCGACCTGGATGCGGCCTACGCGTTCGCGATGGACTTCACCTCGCCGACGGCGGTCATCGTCAAGCACACCGATCCGGTGGGCCTGGCCTCCGCCGACGAGCTGGTCGAGGCGTACCGCAAGGCTCTCGAGACCGATTCGGTTTCGTGCTTCGGCGGGATCGTCGGCGTCAACCGCGACCTCGACGGCGCCACGGCGCGCGAGATCGGGGCCAACTCGTTCGAGGCGGTCGTGGCTCCGTCGTTCAGCCAGGCCGCCGTCGGCATCCTCGCCCACAAGCCGCAGCTCCGGCTCCTCGCCGTGCCGGAGAGCCCGATCGAGGGCCCGCGCGACTATGGCATCGCCAACCTGGACTTCAAGCGCATCGCCGGCGGGCTGCTGGTCGAGGCGAAAGACGAGCTCGGGCTCGACAAGACGCAGCTCCACGTGGTGACGAAGCGAAGGCCCACGCTCGAAGAGCTGACCGACCTGCTCTTCGCCTGGCGGACCGTCCGCCACGTCCGATCGAACGCGATCGTGCTGGCGCGCGGTGCATCGACGGTGGGCATCGGGGCAGCCCAGGCGAGCCGCCAGACGGCCGTCGAAATAGCCCTGCGGCGAGCCGGCGATCGGGCCAGGCTGGCGGTCATGGCCAGCGACGCCTACTTCCCGTTCCCGGACGGGATCCAATTCGCGGCCCAGGCCGGGGTCACCGCGATCATCCAGCCGGGCGGCTCGATCCGCGACGACATGGCCATCGAGGTCGCCGACCGCCACCACATGGCGATGGTCTTCACGGGGCGGCGCCACTTCCGCCACTAGCCTGCGGGGCGCGAGGGGGTGGCGACGCGCGGGGGCGGCGGCGCTAGCGGGTGGCCGAAGCCCCGGCGCCCGCGCCGACGGCGATTTCGAAGATCGAGTGATCCGGCAAGCCTGCTCATCCGAATCAGAGGGTGACAACCGATCGGAACCTGACGGGCCGGTCGGTCGGTCGGAGGAAGGAAAGCCCGGTCTTCCGGGCCGAGGGACGAAGCGGGCGACAGGTCGGTGCCCAGACAGCCGACGAGGGGCCCTGTCGCCCGTTTCGCATACCTGGGACACCCGCCGGCAGCTGCCGGCTGCTACGCTTCGTGCATGCAGCCGAGGGCCCCGGACCCCGGAGGCTCAGTCGGCCGTGGAGGTGGGACATGAGACGACTCGCCGCCAGGCTCGCGGCCGTGGCGTTGCTGCTGGGCCTCCTCCCGCTTACCGCGGGCGCGTGCAACATCAGCTGCGCATGCGCTTCGACGCCCGATCCGAACTGGACGCCGGTCCCGGTTTCGCCGCAGGACGCCACGGCGGCCGCAGCGAAGTTCGCCGCCGGAAGCACGGGCACGCAACCAGGCGATCTGGCCGCCTACATGGGCTACGCGTCTGAGGATCCCAAACGCCCGCTGTTCGCGGTCCATGGAAGCAGCGTCGACGCCATAGTCGACGCCATCGGGGACATGGTGATCGAATACGTCCAGGTCGACGCGATCCCGGACTCGCCCGACGTCGCCATCACCAGCGCCGATGCGCAGGCTCAAGCGACGTCGTTCCTGAGCGATCGCGACAGAGACACGGGCATCCTCCTCGCCACGACCACGCTCCAGAGCGGGGCCGCCTCGGCCTACGTGGTGACATGGGCCGACAAGAGCGGCGGCGCCGGGCAGATATCGGTCTGGGTGAACCCATCGACAGGCACGCCATACGCCTTCGCCGACCAGCGGTTCGGGGTCCAGTTCGTTCCGCCGTCGATCAGCGCGGCCGAGGCCGGGAGATTGGCGCTGGCCACGGTTTCGGCTCCGGGTGAGGTCGTCCTCTCTGCGGACCTCCAGCTCGGGTTCGATAGTGCGACCTGGTCGGTCGCCCTTGGGACGCCGGGTGCCGGCGCGAGCGCCGCGCCAGATCACGGCGCGATGGTCGACGTCGACGCCGTCACCGGCGCGGTGACCATCGGCAAGAGCTGGTAGCGGGCCGCTCGGCGAACCCTGGGCGTATGCCGCGCCCGCGGGAAACGACCCGCGCCGGGGGGAAGTTTCCCGATTCACACCACGCCGGCATCCGGCAAGCCTCGACGCCCCGCGGGGCAGCCACGGTCGTTGCACGCGACACCGGCCACGCTCAGTCGGCGTCCCCGTCGGCCGCCATCTCGGGTCGTGGGCCCTCCGGGTGGCCAAGTCCTTGCCGCATGCCATTCCAGTGTGAATCAGCAAAGAATGGGTCGGCCCCAGTCCGCGACCCGGGTTCGGCGGCCAATCCTCGGCGCTCGTTGATCCGCGGCCCGGGTCGGCCCCAGATCCGCCGACCGTGTTCTAGGCCGGCTCCACCCAGGCACCCGCGGCCGAGTCCCAGCGCGCTACGGGGCGCACCGCCGAGGCGCCCTCGATCGATTCCCGGCGGGCGCGGGCCTGCTCGACCGATTCGGTCCAGCCGGGCGGAACCAGGTCCGGGGCGAGGTCCGCCAGAGGCGCCAGGACGAAGAGGCGGCGGTCGGCGTCCGGGTGCGGGATTTCCAGCAGGCGAGTGGCCTTGGCCGGATCGGGCGAGCGGCCCGCCTCCGGCCGCTCAACCAGCACCCGCTCCTCGCCAAAGAGCAGCAGATCCAGGTCCAACTCGCGCGGGCCGTAGCGGAACCGCTCCTGGCGACCGAATGCGCGCTCGATCGACTTCAGGGCGAGCAGCAGCGCGATCGGGCCGGTGGGCGCGGACCGAGAAGCCTCGGGCCCGGCCGCGCCCACCGCGCTGCCAGACCCCGCGCTGCCAGACCCCGCGCCGCCCCGGCCGGCCGGCACGTCCAGCGCGACGACCGCGTTGTGAAAGTCGGGCTGATCGGCCACCTCGACAGGCGTCGTGACGTACAGGCGCGACACGCCGACCAGAGTGGCCCCGGGCAGCGCCGCGAGGGCGTGGACGGCGGCGGTCAGTGTCCTGCGGGCATCGCCGACGTTGGCCCCGAGCCCGATGTACGCCCGAACTGCTGGCATCGATCTCTCCCGATCTGGCGGCCGGTAGTCACGACTCGAGCAGCCGCGCCTCGGAGCGCCGCGACTAGACTCCGCTGGTGCGCCCCGTTGTAGTGCTCATTTTCCACGCCGCGGCTCCGGATGGGGCCGGGCCGCTGGTGCGCGCGCTGGCGGAGGCACGCCGGTCTCTGGCGGAGCGGCAACGCATCGCGTTCCTTGCGGCCGGTGGCGACGAAGCGGAGATCGTGGCCGGGCCCCCGGACGGCCGATCGTTTGGCGAGCGGCTCGGGGCGGCGATGCGGGCACGGACCGGCAGCCCCGGCGGCGCGGTCGCCGGCGGCGCGATCGTCCTCGGTTCGGGGAGCATCCCCCTGGCGCAAGCGGCAGACCTGCGACGCTTCGTGGAGGTCGCCGCGGGACCGGCCGGGCACGCCCTGGCGAACAACCGCTATTCGGCCGACGTGGTGGCGGTCTCCCGTGCGGCGGATCTGGCCGAGCTGCCGCCGCTCCCCGTCGACAACGCCCTTCCCCGGTGGCTGGAGGAACGGGCCGGAGTGGCCGTCGCGGACCTGCGTTCGCGCTGGCGGCTGGGCGTCGACATCGACACTCCGCTCGACCTGATCGTGCTCGGCGATCGCCACGGAACGGCGCCACTCATTGGCGAGCGGCTGGCGGCACTCTCCGAAGTCCTCACGAATCGCCGCGCAGAGCTGCTGGTCGCGGGCCGGGTCTCCTCGGCCACTCTGCGGTGGCTGGAGAGCGGCGCGGCCTGCCGCGTCCGGGCACTCGTCGAAGAGCGCGGGCTCCGCGCCGCGACGGGCCTCGCCCAGTCGGGCGCCACCACCGGCTCTCGGCCACCTCGCTCAGTCCTCGGGGAGCTGCTGGACCGCGACGGCCCCGAATCCCTGGCCGGAATCGTCGCCCGCCTGGCCGACGCGGCGCTCATCGACACGCGCGTCCTGCTCGCCCATCGCCACGGCGCCGACGAGTCGGCGCCCGCGTCGGCGCCGTCGTCTTCGGGTCCCTGGCCAGCGGCCGAGGATCGCTTCGCCTCCGACCTGTCGCTGCCCGAGTCCATCGCCGATCCGTGGCTTCGCGCTCTCACGGCGTCGGCCGCCACCTCACCCGTCGACCACCCGATCCTGCTCGGCGGCCACACTCTGGTGAACGGCGGACTGCGCCTGGTCGCGCAGCGAGCTCGTGCGGGGGCTCGATGACGCCCGATCGTCTACCTCCGCCGGCCGGGCTCCCGTCGGCTTCCGGCCCCCGGCCTCCGACCGATCCTTCAATCGAACTTCCGTCCGACCGTTCGGCCCGCCTGGCCGCCCTCATTCGGGACGAGATCGAATCGACTCCCTACCGCCGAATCACCTTCGCCTGCTTCATGGAACGCGCCCTGTACGAGCCCGAGCTCGGCTACTACAGCCAGCCCGAGGACCGCCCCACCGACGCCGGCGACTTCCTGACCGCGCCCGAGACGCACCCGATCTTCGGCTGGACGATCGCCCGCCGGATCGAGGCGATGTGGGCCGAGATGGGAGAGCCGCGGCCGCTCGACCTGATCGAGTACGGCGCCGGGTCGGGCACGCTCGCGCTCGCGATCCTGGAGGGGCTGCGCCGCCACGGCTCGACCGACCTGCTGGCGGCCATCCGATACGAGCCGATCGAGTCGAACCCCAACCGGCTGATCGACCTCCGCGAAAGGTTCGAAAAGGCCAGCCTTGCCGGGCTCCTGTCGCCAACCGGCTCTCCGTCGAACGGTCCCGTGCCCGTCACCGGCGTCATCCTTGCCAACGAGTTCCTCGACGCCCTGCCGGTCCACCGCGTCGTCGTCCGGGGCGGGAAGCTGCTCGAGCTCTTCGTCGCGTGGCGGGAGGGCTTCGTCGAAGTGCCGGCCGAGCCATCCACGCCCGAGCTCGCCGGCCGCCTCGCCGGCGACGGGATCGTGCCCGACCAGCTCGCCGAGGGCCAGGTCGGCGAGATCTGCCTCGGCCTCGCCCCGTGGCTCGACGACGTATCTCGCCGCCTGGCTCGCGGTTACGTCCTGGCCATCGACTACGGCTGCGAAGCAGCCGAGCTCTACGGCCCGCGCCGCCTCGCCGGGACGCTGCTCGGCTATCGCGGCCACCGCGTTCAGGAGAACCCGTTCGTGGAGGTCGGGCTCACCGACCTGACCGCCCACGTCGACTTCACCGCTCTTGCGCTCCTCGGGGAGCGGCGCGGTCTCCGTTCCGTGGCTCTGACCACCCAGGCCGAATTCCTCATCGCCGCCGGCATGGAGTCGGAGCTGCAGAGGCTTCAGGCATCACCCGCAACCACCGTTGCCGACTACATGCGTGCCCGCTCCGGCATCGTCCGCATGCTCGATCCTCGCCACATGGGCCGCTTCCGGGTGCTGACGCTGGCCGCTCGACCCGCGGCCAGTTGGTAGACGAGCCAGAACACCCACCGGCGGGCCGGTGTGCCTTCGTATTCGGCTTGAAGGCTCCCTAGTCCGTGGTCGGCGCGGCCTGACCGAAAACCCGGAGCCAGCCGTCGCGAGCCGCGAAGTCGTCGAAGCTGACCACCAGCAGTTTCTTGCCGATGCTGATCTGGACTGCCGGTCGAGGCCCGTGCCACGGGTAGACACCTCCAGGCCGAGCCTCACAGATGGCGCTGACATCGATCTCGAGCCAAGGAACGAGGCTGCAGTCGATCAAGGTCACGCCGGCCGTCGCCGCCGCGTAGTCAGGCCGCTTCACCATCGGGACCTCGCGTAAGGCGACGCCGCGTCCCTTGAGATCGACCGCAGCACCGCTAACTCGGACCTGTGAGTAGCGGCCTGGGTAGGCGGCACCGGAAGCCGCCGGCGCCAGCCGCGACGGGATGAAGACGACATAGCCTGCCAGGCAGCCAGCGAGCAGCCATGCAGCGAGCAGCAGCAGAGCCAAACCGGGAACGAGCCACAGTGGCGAAGCCGGGGTCGGGTCGGCTTGTATGTAGGCGTTCCGGACCAGCTGGGCCGAGGGAAGCACCATTGCAGCCCAGCCTTCCCAGGGATTGTCTGGGGCCCATTCCTGGAGTACGCCCGTGATCGTGACTTCAGAGCCGGGGTCGCCGAGCGGCTCGGGAGACAAGACCACGAGGCCGGCTGTGCGCGCCTGGTTGGTGAGGACGGAGACGCTGAAGCCCTGGGTAGCCACGCCTCCGTTGTAGAGTGCGTTCGTCTCGACGAGTGAGTCCCGTGTGTACCCGGAGACCGTGACCCTCTCGGTTCCGGCCGGGACCGGACCGGAGCCCATCTGGTCGAGGGTCAGTTTCACACCCGGCGGGTCGATCAGGTTGACCGAACTCATCCACCAGAGGGAAATCACCACCAGAATCGCAACCGTCACCAGGGGGACGATCGGCCAACGACCCGCGGCGTGCCTCCTGGGTCGTGCGAGAGAGGCCAGGCGATAAGCCATCGCCCCGCCTGCAGAGACGAGACGAGCACCAAACCCTCTGACCGCGCCGACGTCGGAAGTGTCCACCTGGAGCCCCGCCTTCTGCTACGTCGTTCCCCTGGCTCCGACGGAGGAGAGCATCGGCGGGGTCGCGCATTGAGTCAAGCCAGCCGAGGCGTTGGTCTGCCCTGGTGACTACGGCACGACCTGGACGACAGCTCCGGTCTGGCGGGCCAGGAGGTCGTCTCGTCAACCTCGACCCGCGGCCGCAATTCCTCAACAACACCCGGGGCTATGCCAAGTGAGAGAGGCAAGTCGGGGGTCGGGACCAGAGGCGCCGTGGCACGAGAAAGCGCGCCCAGGCCGACGGTGATAGCCGCGAGCGCCAGACAACTGCGACACACGGGCTGTCGGAGCCCGGTCCACGTTTCGTTGTATCGCCGGAGCTGATATTGGGCAAAGACCGACCCGGCGGGAGCGAACGCGTCTCGGCCGGCCAGCGATAGGGCACCTCCCGTATTGCCGGACCTCGGCGATGGCGGCAACCTACGCGGCGGAGCGTGGGAACGCGACGAGGCCGTCGGGTCGTTGGAGCGATCGGGCCCCTCCTCGCGCCGGCTCCGCTGATATCGAAGATCCGTGTGCAGCCGCCAGTCGCTACCCCACTGACGGCCTAGCCGGGGACGCGGGCGGCACGACTAGCCCCGAGCCGCCCGCGCCGGCTTTTCTGGGACGCCCAACCCTCCCCGCCGTCTCACCGGCCGTCTGCCCGCACGCACAGGCGGCACCTGCGATTCCCGACACCCCCGGCCCTGCTGGTAGACTTTCGGCTGGACCGCGAGGGAACGGGCATCGAACCCGTCCCCGCGTCCCGAGATCAAACGCTTATGCCCGAGTGCACCGCGGAACGCCCCCCGCGGACGGCAGGTACGGCTGGAGAGAGATGACCGGCATCTGGTACGTCCTTGGCTTGGCCGCCGCGGGAGTCGGTTTCGTATTCCTCGTCATCGGCCTGGCCTGGGTTCTCTCACACCGCAACCGCGGCGACGGCGACAAGGGCTTGCCGTATGAGAGCGGCATCGACACGGTCGGCGACACCTGGGGCAGGTTCGGTGTGTCCTTCTACATCTACGCCCTTCTCTTCGTCGCCTTCGACGTGGAGGTGGTGTTCCTCTTCCTGTGGGCGATCGTCTTCCGAAGTCTGCTGCTGGGCGGCCTGGTGAGCATGGGCACTTTCGTGCTCGTTCTCATGCTCGGATTGGCCTACGCCTGGCGGAAGGGAGTCCTGACGTGGCGGTAGGGGACCGGGGGCCGAAGGGAGCCAAGGCGGCCCCGGGTCAGCTCGCACCCCTTGCTCCAGGCGAGCTGAGCGCGCCGATCGTCGTTCCCAACACTCTCTGGCGGGCGGCCAACCCGCTCGCGTACGACGGCGGGCGTCCGGCCGAGATCACCCACCTGCGCGAGTTCGGCCTGACCGACGCCGGGCGCCGCGACGACGCGCGCTGGGGCGCGCTCCAGATCGTTCCGACCAGGGCGGACTACATCCTCGACCTCATCCGGGCCAACAGCCTCTGGCCGCTCCTCTCGGGCCTGGCCTGCTGTGCCTTCGAGATGATGTCGGGTGCCACCAGCAAGTTCGACATGGACCGCTGGGGCATGTTCCCGTTCCGCGCGTCGCCCCGACAGTCGGACGTGCTGATCGTCGCCGGCACCCTGACCACCAAGATGTCAGGACCGCTGATCCGGCTGTGGGAGCAGATGCCGGAGCCCAAGTGGTGCGTCGCCCTCGGCGACTGCACCGTCTCGGGCGGCCGCTACAAGAGGAGCTACTCGACGGTCCAGGGAATCGACCGGGTCATGCCCGTGGACGTGTACATCCCGGGCTGCCCGCCTCGCCCCGAAGGCCTCATCTACGGCATGCTCCAGCTCGGGCAGCTGGTCAAGGATCAGCGCGGCCACTGGCCCGAGCGCGAGATCGGCCCCACCGTACCGGACAAGATCTGACCGATGGACCGAACTCTCAAGCGCCGGCTGGAAGCGCGCCTGGGCACGCAGATCCAGGGCCCGATTCGCCAGCGCCACGACCAGACCGAAATCCGAATCCAGCCCGGCGACGTTCCGGACGTGCTCCGCACCCTGCACGACTCCGTCGATTTCCGCTTCGAGATCCTGGCGGATCTGGCCGGCGTCGACACGGGCGAGTCGATGCAGGTCGTGTACCACCTCTGGAGCGAAACCAGCCCGGACTGGCTGCGCATCATCGTCGACGGGATCTCCCGCGAGGACCCGCGATGCCCCTCCGCCACGTTCCTGTGGACCGGCGCGGAGTGGCTCGAGCGCGAGGCCTACGACATGTTCGGCATCGTCTTCGAGGGCAACCGCGACCTGCGCCGCATCTTCATGCCGCCCGACTACACGAGCTTCCCGCTCCGCAAGGATTTCCTCCTGCCCGACGATGCGGCCCGATCCCCGGGTGAGGGCGTCCGGCACGTGGAGCGACCCTACGCCCCGGCCGTCGTGGCCGACGATCCCGCGGCCGGCGTCCGCCGGGCGCCGGCGAGCTGAGGCCATAGATGCCGGCCCGCCCCACCCGCCCGACGACTCGCGCCGCCCGCGCCGAGACCCGCGGTGAGACGCGACCCCAGGAGCCGCGCCCGCCCGAGCAGCACCGCTCCGAGGACGACCCGCGCATCATGCTCGACCGCGACGTCGGTGCGGACCTGTACGAGCCGATCCCGCCCTACCCCACCCGGACCGAACGCGAGGGCGAGTTCTACACCCGCGGCGACGGGGAGATGTTCATCAACATCGGCCCGCACCACCCGGCCACTCACGGCGTCCTTCGCCTCGTCCTGAAGCTCTCGGGCGAGCAGATAGTCGACGTGGACCCGGTCCTCGGCTATCTCCACCGCGGCGTCGAGAAGATCTGCGAGAACTCGGACTACTACCACGTCATCGACCAGGTGGATCCGCTCGAGTACGTCAGCTCTCTGTTCCAGGAGTGGGCCGCGGTCCTCTCGTTCGAGAAGCTCATGGACGTGGAGGTGCCGCGACGGGCTGAGTACATTCGGGTCCTCTCCGGCGAGCTGCTGCGCGTCGCCAGCCACACCCTCTACATGGGCTTCCTGGCCCTGGACCTGGGCGGTCTGACGCCGATCCTCTACAGCTTCATCGAGCGCGACGAGATCGTGGAGATGCTCGCGGCCCTCACCGGCGCGCGGATGCTGTTCAACTACTTCCGAATCGGCGGCGTGAACGGCGACCTCAATCACGAGTTCATGAGCCGCCTGGGCGACTGGATGAGCCGTGCCGCGAGGCAGACCGAGGCCAATGCCGGGCTGCTGAACGAGAACGAAATCTTCGTCCGGCGGGCCCGGGGGGTCGGCGTCCTGGACCGGGCCACGGCCCTCCGCTTTGGGGTCACGGGCGGGAACCTGCGCGCCGCCGGCGTGCCGTTCGACATCCGACGAGCCCACCCGTACAGCATCTACCCGGAGCTCGACTTCAACGTCCCGACTCGCCTGGAGGGCGACTCGCTGGCCCGCTACCTGATCCGCGTGGACGAGGTTCGCGAGTCGATCAAGATCATCGACCAGTGCCTCCACAACATGCCCGACGGCCCGGTCATGGCGAAGCTGCCACGGCTGCTCCGGCCGCGGCCCGGGCGCGCCTGGGGCGCGTGCGAGGGGCCAAGAGGAATGCTCGGCGTGTACACGATCAGCGACGGCTCGGACCAGCCGTTCCGCTTCCGCATCCACGACCCCAGCTTCCTGAACCTGGAGACGGTGCCCACGCTGCTGCCCGGCAACCTGCTGGCGGACACGATGACCATCGTCGCCTCGCTCGACCCGGTCCTGGGCGGGATCGACAAGTGAGGGCCGTCCGATGACCCTCGCCGCTCGGACCTGGGGCCGCATGTCCCTGACCGCCCGCCTGACGGCGATCCTGCTGCCGCTGGCCGTGCTGCTGGCCGTCGGCACCGTCGTGGGTATCGTCTTCATCCTGCCGCCCACGATGGATTTCCTGGGGGCGAACATGCCGCTGGTCCGGTTCGTCGTCGCCGTCGTGGGCATCCTGGTCCTGACCATTCCGACGGCCTTCGTGCTGATCTACATGGAGCTGAAGGTCATCGCCCGCATGAACCTGCGGGTCGGCCCCAACCGGATCGGCCCGTGGGGTGCGGCGATGAGCCTGTTCCACGGCTTCAAGGTCCTCTCCAAGGAGGACTTCGCGCCCACCGGCGCCGATCTGACGGTCTTCACCCTGGCCCCGGTCGTCACCTTCCTGGCCAGCGTCATGACCCTCCTGGTCATCCCGTTCGCGCCCGGCATCTTCGGCCAGGACCTCAACATCGGCGTGCTCTACTTCTTCGCCATGGGCGGCCTCGCCGTCCTGGGCCTGCTCATGGCCGGCTGGGCGAGCTTCAACAAGTACTCGCTCCTGGGCGGGCTCCGCTCGGCGGCGCAGATCGTCAGCTACGAGATCCCGCTGACCATTTCCGTCGTGGGCGTGGTCCTGCTCGCCGGCACGATGAGCATGAACGGCATCGTCCTGTCGCAGTCCGGCTCGGCTCTCGACTGGTTCGCCTTCAAGCAGCCCCTGGCGGTGCTCATCTTCTTCATCGCCGCCACGGCGGAGGCCAACCGCACCCCATTCGACATGACCGAGGCCGACTCTGAGATCGTCGCCGGCTTCGCCACCGAATACTCGGGGATGCGCTTCGGCTTCTTTTTCTTCGCCGAGTACGTGAACGTCTTCATCATCTCGGCCCTGCTGGTGACGCTCTTCTTCGGCGGCTGGACGGCCCCGATCAACTGGCCCTGGCCGTACAACCTCAACTGGCTCGACGCCGCCGGGATCGGCATTCTCTGGATCCCGATCGCGCTCGTCGCGCTGGTGGTGGCCACGGACATCCTGGGCGCGGCGATCTGGCTGATCGGCGGCCGGGAGTGGAGCGCTCCGAGCGCCTTCGGGCTCGGCCTCCTGATCGCGGGCGCCGGCGTCACGGCCGCAGTCGGCCTGGCCTGCTTCATCGCCTTCGACTGGGTCCAGGGCATCTTCTGGTTCTTTGCCAAGACCTACGTCTTCGTCTTCACCTTCGTTTGGATGCGGGGCACCCTGCCGCGAGTCCGGGTGGATCAGCTGATGGGCTTCGCCTGGAAATGGCTCCTGCCCGCCTCGCTCCTGAACCTGTTCGTGACGGCCGCCGCGATCATCATCCTCAACCAACCGGTGATCCCGCGATGAGCTTCATCCCCGGCCTCGGCATCGCGAAGGGAATGGCGCTGACGCTGCGCCGCTTCTTCGCGCCAAAGGCGACGATCCAGTACCCCGAGACGAAGCCGGACATCGCAGTCCGCTTCCGCGGCCGGCTGCAGCTGCTGTACGACGAGTTCGGCAACCTCAAGTGCGAGACGTGCTTCCAGTGCGCCCAGGCCTGCCCGGTGGAATGCATCGACATGGGCGGCCACGACACCAAGGGCCGCTTCTACACCCATTGGGGCCCGGCCGAGACGTACGGCGAGCGGCGCGAGGAGTCCGCCCTGCGGCGCTCCGGCCGGCCGGTGCCCGACCAGGCGTTCACGCACTTCGGGCCGATCGACCTGGTCGCGGTCGAGGAGATCCTGGAGGCCCGCGACTACGACCCGGGCAACATGCTGCCGATCCTCGAAGAGGTCCAGGCGGCGTATGGCTATCTGCCGATTGCCGCGATCAAGCATATCAGCCACGTCACCGGCGCCTCGTACGCACTCGTGTACGGGACGGCAACCTATTACAGCCACCTGAGCTTCGAGCGACAGGCCCGAACCGTCGCGGTCTGCCGCTGCACCAGCTGCCTGCTCGCCGGGTCCGGCCGAATCGCGAACGCGATCGGCGAGGGGCTTGGGACGAAGCTCGGCGGCGGGCCGGCGGGTGGCGTGGCGCTCGAGCAGCTGCCCACCCATACCCCCGGCGCGGCTTCGCCGCTCGTAACGCTGGACGGCAAGCCCCAGGCCGACGTTACCGAGACGAGCGCCGCCGCGTGGAGCCGCTCCCTGGCAGGGAAGAGCGTGGCATGACGACCGTGAACGTCCTTCCGACGCCGGACAAGTGGCCGCATCTGCTGCTGCCCGCGGCCGGCGCGAGTGGCGCGGCCGGCGCGAGTGGCGCGGCCGGCGCGAGTGGCGCGGCGCCAACGGACCTCGACGCCGCCGTCGCGGCCGGCGCCTTCAAGGGGTTGACCGAGGCGATCAAGGAAATGACCGCGGGCGAGATCGTGGCGGTCCTGGCCAATTCCGGGTTGCGCGGCCGTGGCGGGGCGGGGTTCCCCACGAGCGAGAAGTGGCGCGCCTGCGCCCTCACGGCGGCCGACCGCCGCTACGTTGTCGTTCACGCCTACCAGGCCGATCCCGCCGTCTTCACCGATCGCGTCCTCCTCGAGCGCAGCCCCTACGCAGTTCTCGAGGGAGCGGCCATCGCTGCCGTCGCAGTGGGAGCCTCCGACATCATCGTCGCGCTGCACGCCGAGGCCACGGAAGCCATCGCCACGCTCGAGACCGCGATCCGCGAGGCCGAGGTTGCGGGCTACTTGGGCAACGACGTCCTCGGCAGCGGCCGCGACATCAACGTCGAGGTCAAGCCGCTCCAGGGCGCATACATGCTGGGCGAGGAGACGGTCCTGCTCAAGGGCATCGAAGGTCACCGCGGCCAGCCCGAGCAGCAGCCCCCGTACCCGACGACAAGAGGCCTGTACGGCAAGCCGACCCTCGTCCACAACGCCCAGACATTCGCCGTGGTCCCGGGGATCATCACCGGCGGCCCCGGCACGTACCTCGAGGCCGCGGCCAAAGGGGGCGCGGGCACCGTGCTGGTCCAGATCTCCGGCTCGGTCGTCAATCCCGGCCTGGCAGAGGTTCCGCTCGGCACGACGATCGGCGAGATCGTGGTCCTGGCCGGCGGCGTTCCGGCGCCCCACACGGTCAAGGCGTTCCTCGTCGGCGGCCCGTCCGGTGGCATCCTCCCGCCCGGCGCCGGCAAGACCCCCTACGAGTTCGAGGCGCTCGAAGCCGCCGGCGCATGGATGGGCTCCGGCTCGATCGTCGTCGTCGACGAGCGCGTCTGCCTGGTCGATCTCGCGTCGGTGCTGACCCGTTTCTGCGCCGACCAGGCCTGCGGCAAGACGATCCCCTGCCGGATCGGGCTGCGCCGCATGGCCGAGATCGGGGCGCGCTTCTGCGAGGGTCAGCCCCGTGGCGACGAGATCGAGCGCCTGACCGACCTTTCCGCGGACATCGTGGCCAGCCGGCTGTGCGACCACGAACGCCGCTCCACGCTGCCCCTCCTGAGCCTCGTCCGGTACTTCCGCGACGAGCTCGATGACCACATCGTCCGCAGCACGTGCCCCGCCGGGATCTGCCAGCCGATGGCAGCCTCTCGCGCCCGGGCCGTCTCCTGAGGCGTCCCATGCGTCAACCGAACCTCCGACCCAGCCCGAGCGCCCCGCCCGCCACCCCGCCGGCCGGGAAACCCGCCATGCCCGCCCCGCCCGCCATGCCCGCCAGCAGGCTCCCGGCGGCGCCGCCCGTCGTCGCCCCCGGCCCTCTGCCGGCCCTGCCCAACGCCCCCTCGGTGAAGAGCCTGCGGCCCGCCGCCAACGAAAAGCCGGTCTGGAACCGCAGGGCCGGACGCGTCGACAGCCGCCCCGACGCCAGGGCGCCGCGCGACACGGTCACGCCGCTCAACGACTCGCCGGCCGAGCGGTTGATCACGGCGCAAGCCCCCCAGCGCCCGCTTTCGACGCCCACCATCAAGCTCACGATCGACGACCGCGAGGTCATCGGCACCGAGGGTCAGACGATCCTCGAGGTCTGCCGGGCCAACGGCATCGACGTCCCCACGCTCTGCTACGAGCCCAAGCTGCCGGGCTTCGGCGCCTGCCGGATGTGCGTCGTGGAGGTCGAGGGTGAGGATCATCCGACGATCTCGTGCGCCCGCGAAGCTGTGGCGGGCATGGTCGTCCGAACCCAGACCGACGAGGTCCGCCGGCTGCGCCGGACCAACCTCGAGCTGATCTTCAGCGACCACAACGCCTACTGCCTGCCGCCGTGTCAGAACAAGTGCCCGAGCCACATCGACATCCCGGGCTTCCTCAAGGCCAACGCCGAGGGCCAGTTCCGCGAGTCGGCGCGCATCTTCAAGCGCACCATCCCGTTCCCCTCGATCCTTGGCCGAGTCTGCCCGGCACCGTGCGAGGAGCACTGCCGCCGCGACGAGGTGGACGAGGCAATCGCCATCCGCGACAGCCATCGCTACGCCGGCGACGTGGTGCTCGCGGCGCAGAAGGACGGCATGGAGCCGCCGCTGCCGTTCGAAACCCAGCCCCGGACCGACAAGCGCGTCGCCATCGTCGGCTCCGGGCCGGCCGGCATGGCGGCGGCCTACTACCTGCAGATATCCGGCCACGACACGACCGTCTTCGAGCGCGACCCCGAGCCGGGCGGAATGCTCCGCTACGGCATCCCGGAGTACCGCCTGCCCAAGAAGGACGTCCTCGAGCCCGAGTACGACGCCGTCTGGCGCCTGGGCGCCAGCCTCGAGGTCAACCAGGCCCTCGGCCGCGACTTCAGCCTGGACGACCTGCGCGAGCGGGGCTTCGACGCCACGATCGTCGCCACGGGCTGCTACGACACGAATAAGCTCGGCGTTGAAAACGAGAACGCCAACGGCGTCATCGACGGCCTCGAATACCTCAAGATCGCCACTCTCGGCCTGCCCTATCCGGGCCACGCCGGCAGCCGCGTCGTCGTCATCGGCGGCGGCTTCACCGCCATGGACTGCATGCGCACCTCCGTCCGCCAGGGCGCGAAGGAGGTCACGCTCGTCTACCGCCGCGACATGAAGGACATGCCGGCCGCCAGCGAGGTCCACGAGGGGCTCGAGGAAGGGGCTCGAGCCATCTTCCAGGCCGGCCCGACGCGCGTCATCGTCGACCGCAAGAATCGCGTCACAGGCGTCGAGTTCATCCGCATGCGCCCCGGCGCGCCGGATGCCTCCGGCCGTCGCCGCCCCGAGCCCGCGCCGGGGACCGAGTTCGTGATCAAGTGCGACCGCGTCCTGCTCGCCATCGGCCAGGGTCCCGATCTGTCGTGGATCGGACCCGGCAACGAGGGCATCGAGGAAGCCAGGTACAGGCTCAAGGCCGACGCGGTCACCTTCGAGACCGGCCGGCCCGGCGTCTTCGGCACCGGCGACGTTCGTATCGGAGCCGCGACCGTGGTACAGGCCATCGCCGAGGGGCGGCGCTGCGCCTACGCCGTGGACGCTTTCCTGCGCGGGACGGACCTCTCGGAGCTGCGCGCACGGGAGACCCTCGCCGAGCCCGAGCTCAAGTTCCTCTCGATCACGCCCTACACCGACGAGCCCAAGGAACCCCGCCACCGCCTCAAGGCGATGCCGGCGGAGGACCGCAACAGGAGCTACGTCGAGTACGAGATCCCCTACCCCCAGACCGAGGCCATGGCCGAATCGAGCCGCTGCCTGCAGTGCACCTGCGAGGCGATCGGCTACTGCGACCTGCGCAATCTCGGCCTGGAGTACGGGACGACGCTCGAAACGCTGGAGCCTCGCCACAACGAAGGCGCCGGCTTCAGAAGCGTCACCGAGAACCGCTTCACCGGCGCCAACCACGACTACATCCGCGACGACAGCCACGCCTTCATCCTGCGCGAGCCGTCGCGCTGCATCGACTGCGGCCGCTGCGCCGCCGTCTGCGCCGATGTCGTGGGCGCCGCCTGCTACGACTTCATGCGCATCGGCTTCGACACCCTGGTGACGACGCCGCTCGACATGAGCCTCAACGACACGCCGTGCGTCTCCTGCGGCCGCTGCGCCGAGACGTGCCCCACGGGCGCGCTCATGCCCAAGCCGCGCGTCCTGGAGAAGTACGACGTGGACGAGAGCCGCTGCATCCTATGCGGCATCTGCGTCGACGCCTGCCCGTACGACGCGCTGCGCGGCGGCCCCGACAACGAGCTCGCCCACATCGACCGGTCCCAGCCGATGATCGACCTGATCGGCCTGGCGGCCATGGGCGGCGAAACCGAAGTGACCTACATCCGGCGCGAACGCGACTGGCTCGCCCACGCCGTGGCCGACGGTCGACTCGCGAACCCCGGGGACGGGCTGCCGGCACTCCCGCCGGCGCTCGCCGCCGCCCCCGGCGATGGAAATGGAGCCGAGCACCAGTGATCCACGACGAGGAGGGCAGGGAGGCATGCCGATAGGCCAGACTCTCCCGTTCACGGCGGTCCGCTGGGACGACGTCCTGTTCGTCGTGCTGGCGATCATGCTTCTCGGCTCGGCGCTGCTGGTCGTGACCATGCGCGACATCATTCGCTGCGGTCTGGCGATGATCGCCTCGTTCGCCTCGCTGGCCGGCATCTACGTCCTGCTCGGCAATCCGCTCCTCGCGGCCACCCAGGTCCTGGTCTACATCGGCGCGATCAGCATCCTGGTCCTGTTCGCGATCATGCTGACCCAGACCAAGAACGCCCCCACGCGACTGGTCTTCCAGACCCAGGCCTGGATTGGAGCCGTTGCCGCGGTCGTGATCGCGGCGATCATCGCCGGCACGGTCCTGACCACCACCTGGCCATCCACCGGTGCCGTGGCCTGGACCGCCACGTCCGACATCGCCACGATGCTCTTCGGCCAGTACGTCCTGCCGTTCGAGGTCGTGAGCGTGCTGCTCACCGCCGCCGTGGTGGGCGGGGTTCTGCTGGCCAGGCGTGAGCCGCCCGCCGACAAGGAGGATCGGTCGTGAGCAATTCGCTCGACTCCTACCTCGTCCTGTCGGGCCTGCTCTTCGCCATCGGCACCTTCGGCTTCCTGGCCCGGCGCAACGCCATCAGCATGCTGATGTCGATCGAGCTGATGCTCAACGCGGTCAACCTCACCATCATCGCCTTCGGGGCATTCGTGAAGCCGCTCCACGTCCACGCCTCGGTCATCGCCCTGATCGTGATCGCCGTGGCCGCGGCCGAGGCCACGGTCGGCCTGGCGATCGTCATCGCGATCTATCGGAACAAGAAGACGCCTCTTGTCGACGAATACGATTCCATGAGTCAGTGAGCCGACGATGACCGCGCTCCTTCCGCTCATCCCGATCCTGCCGCTCGGCGGCTTCGTCCTGACCGGCCTGCTGGGCCGCCGCTACCCCGACGACGCCCACCGCATCGCCGTCTGGGCGGTGGTGGCGTCCTGGGTCGTGGCTTCGATCGTGGCCGTCATGGCCCTGCTCCACGCCTCACCCTTCGGGACGGGGGGCGCCGGCATCACGCTCTGGACGTGGATCCCGGCCAACGGCTTTGCCAGCGGCTTCAACGCCAGCATGGGCCTCTTCGTAGACCCGCTGACCGCGTGCCTGCTCATCGTCGTTACGACGATCGGCATGCTCGTCCATGTCTACTCGATCGGCTACATGGCCCATGACCCGGGGCGGTGGCGCTTCTTCGCCTACCTGAACCTGTTCATGTTCTCGATGCTCCTCCTGGTCATGGCCGACAACTTCCTGCTCGTCTTCGCCGGCTGGGAACTGGTGGGCCTGTGCAGCTACCTGTTGATCGGCTTCTGGTACCCGCGCCGAACCGCGGCGGTGGCGGCCAAGAAGGCCTTCCTGGTCAACCGCATCGGCGACATGGGCTTCGCGCTCGGCATCATGGCCATCTGGACTCAACTCGGCACTCTGAACATGCAAGACGTCTTCGCGAAGTTCGGCAGCGTGCCCCACGAGTGGCAGATCGCGATCGCGCTGCTCATCTTCTGCGGTGCCGTGGGCAAGAGCGCCCAGTTCCCGCTCCACGTCTGGCTGCCGGACGCTATGGAGGGCCCCACCCCGGTCTCCGCCCTGATCCACGCCGCGACGATGGTCAACGCCGGCGTATACCTCGTCGCCCGCTGCAACCCTATCTTCGGAGCCGCCCCCGAGGTCATGGTCGTGGTGGCCGCGATCGGCATCTTTACCGCCATCCTGGCCGCCTCGATCGCCTTCACCCAGACCGACATCAAGCGCGTGCTGGCCTACTCGACGCTCTCCCAGCTCGGCTACATGTTCGCCTCCCTGGGCGTCGGGGCGTGGACGGCGGCGATTTTCCACCTCATGAGCCACGGCTTCTTCAAGGGCCTGCTCTTCCTGGACTCGGGCTCCGTCATCCACTCCGTCGACGGCGAGCAGGACATGCGCAAGATGGGCGGGCTGGCCCGCAAGATCCCGATCACGTACGCGACCATGCTCGTCGGCGCGGTGGCAATCTCCGGCGTTCCGCCACTGGCCGGGTTCTTCTCCAAGGACGAAATCCTGGGCGGCGCGTTCAAGAACGGGTTCCTGTGGGTCTGGGCGATCGGGTTCGTCGTCGCCGGCATGACCGCCTTCTACATGTTCCGGCTCATGGGCATGACCTTCTGGGGCCCGAGTCACGTCGATCCCGAGGTCGAGCACCATATCCACGAGTCGCCGCGGTCGATGACCGGGCCGCTGATCCTGCTCGCCATCCCGGCCGCGCTGCTGGGCCTGGCGATCGGCTTCCCGCCGGAGACGGGCCTGCTCCACCAGTGGCTGGCGCCGGTCTTCGCGAGCACGATCGCCGCCAGCGGCCACACGGAGGCCGCCTACAACTTCTTCGGCGTCGACGGCGCCCTGGCGATCGGGACGACGGCTCTCGTCGCCGTGGCAATCGTGCTTGCCTGGCGGCTCTTCGGCGTCGAGATCCCGGTCCTGGGCCTGCGGGCCCAGCCGCGTCCCGACCAGGTCCGCGAGATCAGCGCCCGGCGCGGCCTGGCATTGCTTTACAAGGGCTCGTTCAACAAGTGGTGGTTCGACGACATCAACAACAAGCTCTTCGTCGAGTGGGGCGGCAAGCTCGCCGCCGCCGCGTTCTGGTTCGATCGGACCGTCGTCGACGGGACCGTCAACGGCATCGGCACCGTCACCGCCGGCGCCGGCGGGTGGCTTCGCCGCGTCCAGACGGGCCGGGTCCAGAACTACGCGCTCGGCATCGCCCTCGGCCTGATCCTCGTGGCCGCCGGCTATCTCGTGATCGCGGCCAGGTAAGAGGAGCGACGATGTCCGGCCTGCCGATCCTGAGCCTGATCACCTTCCTGCCGCTCCTGGGAGCGGTGCTCATCGCGGTTCTGCCCTCCGGGGACCCCAACCTGATCCGCCGCACGGCCCTCGGAACGGCACTGGCGACGTGGGTCCTGTCCCTGATCCTGCTCGTGGCCTTTGCCCGCACCCAGGCCGGCTTCCAGTTCACGGAAGCGGCCGACTGGATCCCGTCGTTCGGCATCCAGTACAAGCTGGGCGTCGACGGCCTGAGCGTGCTGATGGTCGTCCTGACGACGACGCTCAGCTGGATCAGCATCCTGGCCAGCTTCGGGCCGATCAAGTTCCGGGTGAAGGAGTACATGATCTCCTTCCTGGTCCTCGAGGTCGGCATGATCGGCGTCTTCGTCGCCCTCGACCTCTTCCTCTTCTACATCTTCTGGGAGCTGGTCCTGGTCCCGATGTACCTGATCATCGGCATCTGGGGCGGGGCGAACCGCATCTACGCAACGATGAAGTTCGTTCTGTACACGCTCGTCGGGTCGCTGCTGATGCTGGTGGCGATCCTGGCCACGGCCTTCACGTACCAGGCGGCGACCGGGTCGTGGGCGGGCGCCTTCGACTATGAGAAGCTGCAGGCGTTCGCCGCCGCCGGCTCCTTCGGCCAGAACTTCCAGCTGCTGGCCTTCCTGGCGCTCTTCCTTGCCTTCGCCATCAAGGTCCCGATGTTCCCGTTCCATACCTGGCTGCCCGACGCCCACACCGAGGCCCCGACGGCCGGCTCGGTGATCCTCGCGGGCGTCCTCCTCAAGCTCGGCGCATACGGCCTGATCCGCTTCGCCGTGCCTCTCTACCCGTACGCGGCCCACACGTTCGCCTGGCCGATCATCGTCCTGAGCGTGATCGCGATCGTGTACGGCGCGATCGTCTCGATCGTCCAGCCGGACCTCAAGCGCCTCATCGCCTACAGCTCCGTCAGCCACATGGGCTTCGTGACTCTGGGCATCTTCGTCTTCACCGCCACCGCCCTGCAGGGCGCGATCCTGCAGATGATCAACCACGGCCTGATCACGGGCGGGCTCTTCCTCCTGGTCGGCGTCGTCTACGAGCGCACCCACGACCGATCGATCGCCAAGATGGGCGGCCTGGCGGCGACGATGCCGATCTGGTCGACCGTCTTCGGCTTCTTCATCCTGGCCTCGGCCGGGCTGCCGGGGCTCTCCGGCTTCGTCGGCGAGTTCCTGGTCTTCGTCGGGTCCTTCGTCTACGCGCCCGGAATCGTCGTCGCCTCGATCATCGTCATGGTCCTGGTGGCGACGTACCTGCTGTGGATGTTCCAGCGCGTCGCCTTCGGCCCCGTCTCGGACTTCCTGGCGGGCCTGGGCGACCACGTGACCGACATGAGCCGGGTCGAGTTCGCCACTCTCGCCCCGCTTGCCGCCCTGATCGTGGTATTCGGGCTCTTCCCGAGCCTGATCCTCGACTTCCTGAACGGCCCGGTCCAGCACTTCCTCGTGGCCGCTGGCTCAGCGGTCGGCGGCTGAGAGGAGAACTAGATGAACTGGTCCGACCTGGGCTCCCTGGCGCCGATCATCTGGGCCGTTCTCACGGCCGCGGCGGTGCTGCTCGTGGACATCGCGGCGCCCGGGCGGCGCGCTCCGGCCATCGCTACGGCGCTCATGGGGCTGGCCGTGACGGCGGCCGTGGTCCTGTCGCTCGCAGGACACACCGAAACCGCCTTCGGGGGCGCCTACGTCGTGGACGGCCTGACCGCATTCCTGGACCTGCTGTTCGTGGCCATCGCCGCCCTCACGATCATGTTCGCCGATGACTACCTGCAGCCGCGCGGCCTGCCGATCGCCGAGTTCGCCGCGGTCCTGATCTTCGCCATCACCGGGGCGATGCTCGTCGCGGGCTCCGCCGACCTGCTCCTCCTCTTCGTGGCCCTGGAGCTGATGGTCCTGCCCGGCTACCTGCTGGCCGGCTACGCTCGGAACGACCCCTACTCGACCGAAGGCGCGATCAAGTACTTCCTCTTGGGCTCCTTCTCCAGCGCAATCCTGCTGTTTGGCCTGGCCTATGTCTGGGGCCTGACCGGCAGCACGCGCGTCGACGTCGTGGCCGCGGCGCTGGCACAGGCGGCAGCGAAGGGCTCGATCGCCCCAGGCCTGGCCATGGGCCTGGCGTTCATGACCGCGGGCGTGGCCTTCAAGATGGCCGCGGTGCCGTTCCACTACTGGACTCCAGACGCGTACCAGGGCTCTCCGACGCCCGTTACGGCGTACCTTTCGGTCGGTCCCAAGATCGGCGCCTTCGCCGTCGCCCTGCGGCTGTTCGTGGCCGCCCTGGGCCCGCTCAAGGCCGACTGGCTGCCGATCGTGATCGTCCTGGCCGCCCTGACGATGACCCTGGGCAACCTGGTGGCGATCACCCAGGACAACGTCAAGCGGATGCTGGCGTACTCCTCGATCGCGCACACCGGCTACATCCTGGTCGGCCTGGCGGCCTACGCCGGCGGCCAGCACAGCGGCATCTCGGCGATCCTCTTCTACGGCGCCGCGTACACGTTCATGAACATGGGCGCGTTCGCGGTGATCACCGCCCTGCAGCGCCGGCCCGGGGTCACGAGCCAGATCTCCACGTTTGCCGGCCTGGGGCGGCGCAGTCCGTGGCTGGGGGCGCTGATGGCGCTCTTCCTGCTGTCGCTCACGGGGATTCCGCCGCTCGCCGGTTTCTGGGCCAAAGCCTACGTCATCGTCGCGGCGATCCAGGCCGGGGGCTGGCTGACGGCCCTCGCGGTGCTGGCGATGCTGAATGCGGCCGCAGCGGCGTTCTACTACCTGCGCGTGGTCGTGTACATGTACATGCGCGATCCCGCCGAGGATGCCCCGCCCCTGTCGCCGGGCCTGCTCTTCCGGGTCGGCCTGGCCGTGACCGGCATCGCCACGCTCGTCTTCGGGCTCTTCCCGGCGATCCTCAACGCCGCCAGCAGCGCCGCCGGCGTCCTGAAGGGGTAGCCCGAGGCTCGGGGCGCGAGGCGCAGGGCGGCACGCTCAGACGGCACCGCGGTCGTCGAGTCTATCCGGCCGGTACCCGGAAGTGCCCGGACTCAGCCGTCTCCGAAGGGTGCGATCGTCGTGGCGGGGCTGTCGCCGGCGGGGCCGGGTGTGGGCGTAGGCGTCACGATCGGCAGGGGCGTCGACGTGGGAGTCGGCAGGACCACGAAGGTGGGCTTCGCCGGCAGCGTCGTCTGCTGAGCTGGCATCGCCACCGCCGCCCCCACCAGGAGCACGAGGGCAGTGACGACCCCGAGAAGGGCCGCGAAGATGAAGTTGAAGCGTCGTGCCATGCACCGGAGGTTACCAGGAATCGGCTTTCTTGGCGACCGGCGATGCCAGGACAAGCGGCGGAGTGGCGCCGAAGACGCGTTGCGGCCGCGTTCCTGGCGCCGCCTCTCAGGGTGTCACCCGAGGCGGACCGGCGATTCGCCTGCTAGGATGCCGGCCAATGCATCGACTTCGCTCGCTCGGTCGCACGGTCCAGGGCGCGATCCGCGGATTGCTCGCGCGGCCGTTCCGCGCGGTCGTTTCGATCCTTCGCCCGGTCGGGGCGGCGCTGGCAGCGCTGGCCGGCACGGCGGCCCGGGTCGCCGGTCCGATCACCCGCCCACTCCGCCGGCTCGTTCGATCGCTGCGGGGGTTCTTGCGCGACCTGGTGGGCCTCGTACCCGCGCTTCTCGCCGGGGCCGGCGTCTTTCTGGTCGTGGCCGGGCTCTTCAACTACTTCTCGCCCGCATACCTCTCGTCCGCGGCCGGGTCCAGCCCGTCGCCGAGCAACGTCGCCACGTCCGCGTCGCCGGAACCGTACACTCTTCCGCCACTCGTGACGGCGTCGCCCTCGACTTCGGGCAACGCGTCGCCCGGCGCGTCTGGGACGAGCACGTATGCCATCGCCACGCGGGTGGCCATACCGGCTCTCAATATCGACGATGCCGTCGTGGCCTCGCCCCCCAACGAGCAGTTCCCTCTCTGCAACGTGGCCGAGTACCTGACCCTGGGCAAGGTCTATGCGTATCCCGGAGCCCCGCAGGCCACCTACCTGTACGCCCACGCCCGCGTCAACATGTTCTGGAACCTGCTCGTGCAGTCCAAGGTCAACAACGGCGCGGCCATGCTCGGCGACTGGGTCGAGGTCTACACGAACGACAACCAGAACCACATCTACGTGATCACCCAGGTGATCCGCCACGTCCCGCCGACGTCGGCGTTCGCAGACCAGGCGCTGGCCGCCACGACGGATCAGCTTTGGCTGCAGACGTCGGAGGGCCACGCCAACTCGTCGACGAAGCTGCAGTTGGTCGCCATGCCCTTGGGCGTAGTGGCCGCGACTCAGGCGGAGGCCCACCCCAAGGACAACGCGATCGTCTGCCCCGACGCTCCGCTGTGCACGGCGCCGAACCAGGGCGGCTGCCGCCGCTAGACGCCCGAGCGGCCGGACCCTCACCAGCCTCGCGGCCGCTAGATCCAGTCGACCTTGCGAAGTACCGCGACTGCTATCGCAGCCAGGATCATGCTGCCGAAGGTGATGATCCAGAAGCCCGGGCCTTCATCGGCGCGGAAGGCGGCCTGAGCCTCGCTCATGCCGAAGACGCCGGCGATCGCGCCAATCCCTGTTCGAAGTACTGGCCGCCGTCGAATCCGAGCGAGAAGACGACCAGGTGGAGCAGCTCGCCGATCTGGTCGAGCTTGGCCCGCTGATCGCGCTCGGCCAGATCTTCGGCCAGCAGCGGATGGAGCTCGAGGATCTGGCCTATTTCCGCCAGAAGGCTCGGCGCCGGCTCGCACACGTCGACCCAGACTCGAGCCTGACCGGAGCCTACTGCTCTCCTGAGCTCGGTCAGCGCCGGGTCGCCTTCGAGGTCGCGAAGGACCCCGGCCTCGAACGAGACCACACGGACCGTGTTGGGCAGCTGCGCTGGGGACGTCGCCGGAGCCGGTCCGGCATTGGTCGGCGCGGCCGACGGGGCCGCCGATTCGCCGGCAGCCAGGTTCGCCCGCGTAACCGGCACGCCGGTCGGCTCAGAAGCGGATCGATTCGTCATGCGCCGTCTCCTCGGCCGGGCCGTCGCTCGCCGCGCCGCGCCCACTCCGGGTTCGAAGCGCCAGGGCCGGAATGACGGCGACCAGCGTCACTGCCGCGGCCACCAGGAAGACGCCGACCAGGATCGAGGCCGCCTTGCTGGCGGCCCAGCTTTCGAGCGCCTGTGCCACCAACCCGTCGTGCAGCGGTCTATCGCGCAGGTATGCCGGAATGTACTGCTTGTAAGCATCGCCCGAGCCGTAGATCTCGTTGGAGATGGCCGTGATGGTGGTGGAGCCGAACGCCGTGAGCGCGGCCATGCCAACAGCCATGCCTATCATCCGCGCCACGGTCACGGTCGCGGATGCGGCGCCGAATGCGGCCCGACCCGCGGCTTCCACCGCGGCCGTCGACCGTGGCGTAACCGTCAGTCCGAATCCGAAGCCGAAGACGGCCGCCGACGCGGCGAAGGCGTCGGTCGGCGCGGTCGGGCTCCACGCCGACATCCACACCAGGCCGCCCACGCTCAGCGCCAGCCCGGCCAGAGTCATCAGGCGGAGGGAGAGCAGCCGAGTCAGGAAGCCCGACAGCAGCGCGCCCAGGGCCATGGCCCCGGCGAGGGCGCCGAGCACCACTCGCTGCTCCGCCGGACCGCCGTAGAGGACGCGGTCCACGAACACGGCCCCGCCCACGATCGCCGTGGCCAGGCCGTAGCCGGTCAGCAGCGAGATGAGCGCGGCCGAGCTGAATACCCGGTCGGCGAAAAGGCGCGGGTCGAGGAAGGGATCCGGCCGGCGCAGGCCGTGGACAACGGCGGCGATAAGGGACACGACGCCGGCGGCAAAGAGCGCGCCGATCGCCAGGGCGATGGGCACGCCGAAGACCTCGTCGCCGCTGCCGACGAGGGTGGTCCCGAACAGGACCGCGGCCAGGCCCACGGTGAAGAGCAGCGCTCCGAGCAGATCCACTCGCGCGGGCACGCGGCGGGTGTCCCAGCCGGAGCTGGCGGCCCAGGCTATGGCGAGCCCGCAGATGCCGAACGGGACGTTGACGTAGAAGACCCAACGCCACGCCGGCGAGACGGTGCCGACGAGAGGACCGCCGCTGATCCCCAGCTGCGCCAGGGCGGTGTCGGGATGGACGGTCTCCAGAACCGCGGCGCCGACGAAAGGCCCGGCGGCCATCCCCAGGAAGGTCAGCGCGCCGATGATGCCCAGGGCCCGGGACCGGGACGGCCCCTCGAAGAGGTGCGAGGCGGCGGCGGTTGCGACGGGGATGATGGCGCCGCCGCCCACCGCCTGGACGAGCCGGGCCGCGATCAACTGGTCGAGATCCTGGGCGATCCCCGCCAGAAACGAGCCGATGGTGAAAACGGTGAGGGCCGCCAGGAAGAGGCGGCGAGCGCCCCAGGTGTCGGTGAGGCGGCCCGCCAGCGGCATCGTGACGACGTAGACCAGCAGGTAGCCGTTGATGATCCACGAGGCCTTGCGCAGGTCCGTCCAGTCGGCCACGGAGGCCAGGATCTGGGGCAACGCCACGGCCGTGACCATCAGCTCCAGGCCGGCCAGGAACACACCGAGGCCGAGCACTGCCAGAAGCAGGTACGAGTAGCGCCGCTGCATAGCCGTGAGTTTAGGGGAGGCCGCGATAAACCACGGGTTTCTCCGCCGCCTGACTCCCGGGGAGCGGCGGCGGGCGCGGCGCGGCGGCAACAGGCCACGAACCGGCCACGAGGCGACTGCTACCAGCTTCGCCGGGCCTGGGAGCCCGCCCAGCCGCCGATCCAACTGCTCGCCGCGCCAGCGGACCCGCACGTCGAGTTCGCCTCCGAGTTCCAGGACGATCCGCGCGACCGCACCAAGTGGCGTGCCCGCCACGACTCTCCGTTCCGGGCTTGACACCCGCCGCCCCCGCAACCTAGCATCAACCGGCCTTTATATATGGGCTCACGTCCGGGGCGCTGGCCGCCTCGACAGAGGCACGCGGAGACCCGCCGAGCGGAGACCCGCACGGGCCCGCACGATAGATACCGAGGTCGCGCACCTTGCCCTCTCCAGCGCACATCAGGTCCACCGTCGCAACGATCATCGACCAGCCGGACGATCTGCGTGAGTTGCGCGTCTTCCACAAGGCGCTCGCGGACGTGAACCGCCTTCGCATCGTCCGTAAGCTCGCCGAGGGGCCGGCGACCGTGGGCGAGCTGATCGACACCGTCGGCCTGAGCCAGCCCCTGGTGAGCTGGCACATTTCACGCCTCAAGGCGGCAGGCGTCGTGGAAACCAGGCGAACCGGCCGCGAGGTCTTCTGCCAGCTCCGGCCCAACGTCTTCGACGAAGTAGCCGAACGACAGCGCATCCTGCTCGGCATGCCGGCCGGGCCCGCCCAGCGGGTCGAGGCGCACTGAGCCGTGGGCGACCAGTCGTTCGTCTCGCAGAAGACGCGGGCCCGCGTTCGCGGCGCGATCACGCCCATCGCCCTCGGCGCCGGCAGGGTAGGCCTCACGCCGAACGCCCTGACCGTCATCGGCTTCCTTATCTCGGTCGTGGCCGCCGCGACAGCCGCAGCCCAGCTGTGGATCCCGGCCGCGGCCCTGGTCATCCTCGGCGGCTCGTTCGACATGCTGGACGGCGGACTCGCCCGCGCTCAGAACCGCGTGACTCGTTTCGGAGCCTTCCTCGATTCGACCCTGGATCGCTGGGGCGAAGGGGCCGTCTACATCGGGATCGTCGCCGGGGCTTCGGCCGCCGGCTTCGTCGCGGGGGCGGTCCTGGCCGCCGCCGCGGCCGTCTGCAGCTTCCAGGTCAGCTACACCCGGGCCAAGGCGGAGAGCCTCAAGCTCCACGGCGAGGTGGGCATCGCGCCACGCGCCGAGCGGCTTGTCCTCCTGACCATCGGCCTCGTCGCGGCCGGCCTGGACGGCGGCGTCGCCGCGGGCGCCCGAGGCCAGCTCTGGCTGGCGCTCGGCCTCGGCATCATCGCCGTCACGGCCAGCATCACCGCGATCCAACGAACCTGGCACGTCCATACGCAGCTTCGCAATGAGGAGCAGAGAGCACAGTGAGCGACAAGACCAGCGGCGGCGTCGCGACCGCGAGGGCCGAGGCCAAGTGACGCAGGAACGTCTGGCCGTCGGTGCCGAGGTTGGCGACGGCGCCGGTTCCGCCGGCGCCGCCTCATCCACGCTGGCGGGCGATGCCTCCGATCTTCCCGGGGCAGGGTCGGCGCGGTCTCGCTCCGGACAACCCAAGAAGGCCGAGGCGAGACCGGAGAACGGTGGCGCGACCAGGAAGTTCGAGGCGCCTCACCGCCTGCAGAAGGAGACCTTCCTCACCCACGTCGCGGGTGTGACGCTGCTCAGCTTCTGGCGGACGTCGTCGTGGATCATGGGCCACCTCCCGGCCGGCCCGACATACCGCGTCGGCGGCTGGCTGGCGATGATCGGCTATGCCGCGAGCCCCTTGCGACGGCGCTGGCTGCGAGCCAACTTCGGGCACGTGCTCGGCGTCTCGCCCAAGGACAAGGCCGCGGGCCGCCTCGCCCGCGCCGCCTATCGCAACTACGCCCGCTACGTCATGGAGCTGATGCGCCTGCCGTGGCTGAAGCCCGACAAGGTCGATCAGCTGCTCGAGGTCAAGAGCCTGGACAAGTTCCTGGAGATCTACCGGGCGTCCAGGGGCGTGGTCCTCGTGGCCGCCCACCTGGGCAACAATGAGGCGGCCGCGGCCGGCTTCGCCAAGCACGGCCTGGAGATCAACGTCGTCGGCGACGACAGCTCCTACCGCGAGCTCTATGAGCTGTTCGAGAGCCAGCGGGAAAGCTGGGGCGTCAAGATGATCTCCTGGCGCAACCTGCGCGGCGTCTACGGCGCCCTGCGGCGCCACGAAGGCCTCGTCCTGCTGGTCGACTGGGGCTATCGAGAGGACGGGATCCCGGTCAAGATGTTCGGCGCCTGGACGACGCTCCCGGCCGGTCCGGCGATCCTGGCGGCCAAGCACGGCTCGACGATAGTGCCGTTCTCGATCAATCGGCTGCCCGACGGCACGTTCCGGGCGGCCGCGGACGATCCGATCCACGTCGCCTCCAGCTCGCCGGCCGATCTCGCCCGCGCCACGCAGGAGATCGCGACCGCGCTGGAGGGCCACATCGCCCCTGCCCCGGAGCAGTGGTACATCTTCAAGCCGATTTGGCCGGAGACAAGCGAGGAGGCGGCCGCCCTCGAGGCGCGGCATGCCGCGGCCATGGCCACCGAGGCGGCCGGGGCTGCCACTGCCGCGGGGGCCGGCGGCTCGGCCGGTGCCGCCGACTCTCCAGAGGGCGGCGTGAGCAATCCGCGGAGGCGCAAGGGTCGATGAGCCCCGAGGCGTCCCCCTCGGCGGCGGCCGAGCCCGCCCACCCGGCCGAGCCCGCCGCAACCGGCTCCAAGGCCGGCCTCAGGGCAGGCCCAGGTGCCCGCCGGGGCCTGCGCCGGCGAGTGGCCGACCGGGCGGTGGCCGCCGTCGTCATCGGCGCGATGGAGCTGATCCGGCGCATGCCGGACGCCCCGCTCTGGTGGCTCGGCAACACCGCCGGCAACATCGAGTACCGGGCAGCCCGGAGCCGCCGCGACGAAGCCCGCCGCAACCTCCGCCGCGTGGCGGAGTGGATGGCCGCGCACGGCGTGGGGGACGAGAGATACCACCGCGCGGCCACCGACCCACGCGCCCTGGAGGCGATCGTCCGATCGGCCTTCCGCCATCACGCCCACTACTACATCGAGCTGGCCCGGGCGCCCCGCTTCGACTTCCACTACCTGGAGAACCGGCTCGTAATCGAGACGCCGGACGAGGTCGACGCAGCCCTTGCCGAGCGCAGGGCACTGATTCTCGTAGGTCTCCATTTCGGCACGATCGAGCTGCCCGGGTTCCTCGCCCTCCAGCGCCTCGGCCAGGTCGTCGCCCCGATGGAGTCGCTTCGCAACGAGCGCATCCAGGCCTACATGAAGAGGACGCGAGGCGTCATCGGCGTCCGCATCCTGACCATCGAAGAGGCGGGCCCCGAGCTGCTGGCGGTCCTGCGCCGCAACGAGCCGATCGGCATCATCGCCGACCGCGATCTGACCGGCAGCGGGCTCGCGGTCGAGCTCTTCGGCGCGAAGACGAAGATTCCGGCCGGGCCGGCCCTGCTGGCCACCGAGACCGGAGCGCCGGCGTACGTTGCGGGCGTGCGGCGGGTGGGCCCGGGCCGCTATCGTGGCGTTCTCTGGCCGGTTCCGACGCCCGGGGGGTTGAGCAGGCGGGAGCGGAGCCGGTCGATGGCTCGGGAAGAGGCGCTGCTGTTCGAGCGCGTCATAGCCGACGCGCCGGAGCAGTGGCTGGCAGTCTTCCACCCGATCTGGCCCGATCTGCAGCGGGCGCAAGAGACCAACACTGGAGAAGCCCGGTGAAGCTGGCCGACGGATCACCCCAGAGCTCGCTCGATGGATCCTGCGCGGGTTCACGCCCGGGCAAGGCCGACGTGCACATCCATTCGATCGCCTCCGACGGCACCGCCTCGGCCGCCGAGATCCTCGACTTCGCCGAGAACCACACGGACCTGGACCTGATAGCGATCGCCGACCACGAGCGAATCGAAGCGGCGATCGAGTGCCAGCGCCTGGCTCGGGAGCGCGGCAGCCGGATCCAGGTCGTCGTAGCCGAGGAAGTGACGACCCGCAGCGGGCATCTCCTGGGCGTCTTCCTGCAGGCGCGCCTGAAGCGCAGCCAGCGCCTCGAGACGACGGTCGCGGAGATCCACGAACAGGGCGGCCTGGCGATCGTGCCCCATCCCTTCTCCGCGTTCACTCTGGGAATGCGCAAGCACGCCATCCTACGCGTCCATCTTTCCAAGGATCCGCTCGTCTACTGGGACGCCCTGGAGGGCTACAACCCCTCCACCGCGGGGCGATACGGACGTGCCGCCACCGCCCGCATCGCCGCGGAGCTGGGGCTGCCGCTCGTAGGCAATAGCGACGCCCACACCGTCGACACGATCGGCGACGGCTACACGCTCTTCCCCGGCGCCGTGGCCGAGGACTACCGCCAGGCCGTCCTGGCCGGGACGACAGACGGCAGCTGCGTCACCTGGGGCGCGGTCCGCGAGGTCCTGATCTACGGCCAGCAGGTTCGAAAGCAGGCCCGCGACGTCTCGCGCTGGGGCCGGCGGAACCTCCTCCGCGACGACTCTCCGCGCGACCTGGGCGTTCCGACCCATCAGCTCGAGTTGCAGCGCGAGGCCGAGCGCCGTTATCTCCTGGAACGCGAGGCGCGCCGCCTCGCCGAAGGCTCGACCGCCGGCACGACCGACCGCGAGACCGAGCCCGGCCTGGCCCGACGCCTGCTCAACGTGCGCCGGGGAGCCCGGGCCCGATCAATGGCCGCCGCACACCGCCACGAGGTCGAGGAGCCGCCCGCATGAAGATCGGGCTCGTGACTCCCTACGTCTACCCGATCCCCGGCGGAGTCAACGAGCACGTCCGCTTCCTCTACGAGAACCTCCGCCTGCGCGGCCACGACGTCCGGATCATCACCAGCAGCCACGGCCTGCAGCGCTCCTCCGAAGGCGACGTCATCCGCATCGGCAAGGGCTTCAGCATGCCGAGCAACGGCTCGGTGGGCACGATCACGGTTTCGCCGCGCTACGTCTCCCAGGTGAAGCGCGTGCTGGAGCAGGAGCGCTTCGACCTGCTCCATTTCCACGAGCCGTTCGTGCCGTTCCTCTCGCTGGTCGTGCTGCGCCAGTCGACCAGCGTCAACATAGCCACCTTCCACGCCTACGCCGGGTTCTCGCCGGCGATGGAACTCGGCAGCAAGACGCTGAAAGGCTACGCGGCAAGGCTGGACGGCCGCATCGCGGTCAGCGCCGCGGCCCGCCACTTCGTCGATCGCTTCTTCCCGGGCGACTACAAGGTCATCCCCAACGGCGTGGACACGGGTCGCTTCCAGCGCGCCGTACCCGTTGCCCGCTGGCAGGACGGGACGCCGAACGTGCTGTTCGTCGGCCGCCTGGAAGACCGCAAGGGCCTGCCGCACCTGCTCAAGGCGTTTCGGCTGATCCGCAAGAGCGGCCTGGAGGCGCGCCTGCTCGTCGTCGGATCGGGGCCGCAGGAGCGTGAGGCGCGGCGCTATGTCATGACCCGCGGCCTCCAGAGCGTGGAATTCCTGGGCCGGGTGAGCGACGCCGAAAAGGCGCAGCTGTTCAAAACGGCGGACGTTTTCGTCTCGCCGGCCACGGGCCGTGAGTCGTTCGGGATCGTCCTCCTCGAGGCGATGGCCGCCGGCGCCCCGATCGTGTGCAGCGACATCCACGGCTATAAGGGCGTGGTCCAGCGCGGTCGCCAGGCAATCCTCGTGCCGCCGCGCGACGCCAAGGCGCTGGCCGCCGGAATCACCGAACTGCTCACGGATCCGGCGCTGCGGGCCCGCCTTGGGGCGAGTGGCCAGGCCCGGGCCGAGCAGTTCAGCTGGGAGCGGGTCACGGCCAAGGTCGAAGAGTACTACGGCTTCGTGATCCGCCGCCTCGCCGCCCAGGGCCAGCTGCCACCCGGCTTCGCGGCCGAGATCCCGCTTCCGCCGCGCGGAGGACCCCCCGAGGCCTGAGCTGGCTGGTCGCCCGCCTCGGGCGGCCGTCAGCCTCCGGAGCTCGCCGGCCGGTCTGACGCTCCGCCCTCGCCCGCCGCTCCGCCCGCCGGCTCGTCTGCGGAATCGCTCCCGGCACCATCACCTTCGCCCGGACCGGCGATCAGCCGCTGGTGGCGGCGGTACCCGTTGACCACGCGCTGCACCCAGGCCGCGTAACCCGCCAGCAAGGCGACGAAGAGGGCCGAGATCGAAACCACGATTGCGGCGCCGCTGATGAGCGACACGGTCTGCGACGCTTGCAGGTTGTCCGCGAACTGGAAGCCGTAGAACCAGGTCGGCAGGATGGCGTCGTAGACGTTGAGCAGCAGGTTTGGCATGGGCAGGGCCGACAGGTCCGGATACAGGAGGGCGAACGCCACCACCGCGAAGATGCAGATCCCGAGCACCAGGCGGCGCGAGTCGCGGGCGGTGATGGCGAGGATGCCCAGGCACACGCCCAACACCGCCATGACGAGCGCCAGCAGGTCGGGCGGCAGGGCCGCCTGGAAGATCACGTCGCGCGGACCGTTCGCGCCAAGCCAGAGGATCAGGCCTCCGGCCACGGCAACGGGGATGATCATCTGGAAGATCCAGGCTTGACCCTCTTCACCTCCCTGCGAGGCGTGCCGCTCGAGGCGGATCAGCGTCAGGGCGAGCACGGCCAATGCTCCTACGAGGACCACCGCTATCAGGAAGGTGCGCGTGTCGACCGTGAGCGTACCCGTCACGGAACCGCAGGCGGTGTTGCCGAAGTAGTTCGTCGTATCTACGCGGGCGAGACTGCACAGCGGGTACTTCGCCACCCACAGGGCAGCCGGAACCATCGCCGCCGCGACGGCGGCGACGCGAGCGAGCAGCCATGTCCTGCGGGACGGCCCGTGCCACAGTTCGGCCAGGAAATACGCCAGGCCTAACAGGAAGAACGGCAGCGCCGTGTAGAAGTGGTACTGGAAGGCAGCCCGGTCGATGCGGGCCCACGAGAGCCATTGCCAGAAGAACGCAACCGCTATCAGCGCCAGCCCCAGGCTGTGCCGTTTGAAGGCCTGCCAGCACACGAAGGCCATGCCCGGGATGGCCAGCCACCACAGCACCGGGTTGCCGCCGTCGTGGATCCATGAGCCAAGGTCAGGGCCGTAGCTGACGCTCTCGAACCAGACGGGCTTCAGATCCAGGGGCCAGGCCCACCACGGCGAGCTGGCGGCATGCTGGGCGCGCAGATCGTTGTGGTAGGCGTACATCTGCTCGGTCAGCTGCATCAGCGTCTGGCCGGTGTGGCCCGATGGCCAGGCGTTCGTGCAGTCGCCGTTCGCGTCGGTGTTCCAGCACATCAGGATGGGCAGCCGGCCGCTGTCCGTCGTCTCCTGTTGCCAGGGCACCGCCCACGGGACGTACAGGGCGACGTAGACGGCGAGCGGTAGGACCAGGAGACAGGCCATCATCCACGCCGCCGGCAGGCCGAAGCCCGAGCCGAGGCGCAGCCAGCCCTCCGCCGCCGGCGCAGGTGGTTCGGCGAAGGACGCCGGATCGTCCGCACTCGGCGGGACGGCCAGCGGCCCGAATCCCAACCTGCCGGCGAGCCAGAAGACGAAGGCGATGGCGGGGACGGCGGCGATGCCGCCCACGATGCCCCGCGAGGCGACATAGGCCAGGATGCCCTGCAAGGGCACGAAGTCGAGGACGCCGACTATCAGCCGGCCGAGACCGGCCACCAGACCGATCCCGAGCGGGGCGAAAACCGCGAACCAGAACTCCTGCTTGCTCCATGCGATCGGGTGGTAGGCGTTCACGGCGGCGGCGATCGCAGTCGCCACGAGCATGATCAAGAAGAACGTGTAGTCCGGGCCGCCGTTCTGGTCGGGCGCCGGGTAGAACTTCATCGCCCAGTAGAAGAACGGCAGGCTGATCAGGGCCGCGACTGCCACGAAGAGCACCTTGTCGGGCGTCGTCCGCGCACGCACCATGGCGTACCACACGCCGCCCACCAGGACCGCAACTCCCACGCCGAGGATGAGCAGGAGAGCGGCGACGTTCCCCGTTCCCGGCAGGGTCTGCATCTCCGCGATTGCGTTCCAGCCGAGGATTCCCGTCCCGGCGACCAGGCCCAGGATGGTGAGGAGCCGTCCCAGGGCCGATCGGATGAAGATCAGGATGCCGATGCTCGCGATCGCATACAGCCCCACCCACTTGGATGCGAGGGCCAGGCCCAGCACCACCCCCAGCACCGGCATGCCGACCCAGAAGCCGAGCCACGACCGGCGATTGTTCTTCGCGCCGAGCCAGATGTACGCGAATATTAGGTAGGCCAGTAACAGGAAGCCGCCTACGTACGTGTCGTTCATGGCGATGCGCGACTGGGCGAATAACATCCCGTCCACGCACGAGAAGAGGGCCACCAGCAGTCCGACCGAGCGCCGGCGGAAGAGGAGCCGCGCCAGCAGGTAGAGGCAGACGGCCATGAGCGCTCCGAAGAGGACCCCGACGATGCGCCAGGCGAAGGCGAACTGGCCGATGTCAACCTGGGCCATGTCGCCGTTGGGTGCGACGGCGAGCAGATCCTGGCGGTCGGTGTTGGGCAGGTCCGGGGTCGAGTCGGCCCCGATCGCGACCGGATCGAACGGCAGCGTCGCGTCCGAAAAGACGGCGTTGCCGTTGCTTTCGATCGCATAGACCGCCCAGCCCGACCCGTCGGGAGTCTTGCCGAGGGCCTGGGTGACCTTGGTCGAGTCGTCGAAGACGATCTTGGTGATCAGCCCGGGCATCACCTCGAGCGGCTGATCGGGGGCAGTGGTGATTGAGGCAGTGCCCGAGTCGCTCACGTCGAGCAGGAGGATCGAGGCGCCCTCCGCTACGTACCACTCCTGGCTGGGGTCCGAATCGATCGCAATCGAGGTCGCCGGGTGGTCGCGGATGGCGACATCGGGCAGCTGGCCGGCGTCGACGAGCTGCTGTATCGCGGCGATCTGGTCCAGCGTGAGCGTCCCCAGGTTGATCGGCTGTTCCACGTTCGAGCCGGCCACCGCGTTAAGCGCCGCCTCGATTGCCGATGGATCCTGGCCCAACGCCGAGCCGATGGCCTGGGCTTCCGCGGACACGTCCGGGGCCGGGCTCGAGCTGGCGGTCGGGGTCCAAACGACCGTGGCCGAGGGGATCGTCGAGGTGACGTTGAGGTCCCGCACGTCCATGATGCCGACGCCGCTGGCGTACGCGACCACCACCTGCGGGTCGTCCGTCCTGACGGCGATGTCCGGCAGCTGGCCGGCGTCGATGAGTTGCTGGAGTGCGGTTACCTCGTCCTGCGAGAGCGTGCCCAGGTCCAGGACTGTGTCGAGACCCGAGGTCGCCGGCGAGCTCAGCGCCGCCGCGACGTCATCCGGCGACATGCTCAGCGCCGCGGCAATGGCGTTGGCTTCCGCCGACAGCTCCGCAGTCGAGCTCGAGGTCGCCGTCCGCACGACCGTCGTCGCGGTAGAAGTCAGCGGTGCGAAATCGGCGGCGCCATCCACCACTTCGCGGGCCAGGATCTTGCCCGTGCCATCGAGCGACACGATCGTTCCGGTGGCGTCGACGGCCAGGATCAACGGCGGCGAGTCAGCATAGATCTTGACGATCGGGAATCCCGTCTGGGTCGACAGCTCGACCGGCGGTGCGGGCTCGCTCGCCGCGCCGAGGCGCACATCGTCGAGCTGGAACATGTCGATGCGCCAGATACGCCCGTCCGAGGTGCCGACGAAGAGGTCGCCCGTGTCGCCGGCGATGGAGAGCGCGGACGCTCCGGGGATCTGGTACGTCGCCTCCACAGCTCGCGTCTGGAGATCGTACGCGATCACATCTGTGCCCGTGGCGACGTACAGACGATCGCCGAGGCGCGCGTTGGGGTTGTCCCGGGGGTCGGTGGAGCTGGCCCCGGAGTCCGCGCTGGCGGGCGTGATCCGCGGCTGAACGACCGCATCCTTCACCGGCACGTCGAGGCTGCTCGTGGCCGTGACCTTGTCGTCCGCGAAAACGACCAGGCCGCCCGCAATGGCGTACTTGGCCAGCATCGGGTGAGTCCACTCGTAGATGCCGTGGTAGATGCCGTACTGCCAGTCCTGCAGGAACTCCGTGGCGGAGCGGGCGTGGTAGACCTCGTCGAAGTACATCTGGGACGGCTCGTCGAGGCGATAGACCCGCATCGAGAGAATCACGACGACCAGGGCCACGACGACCCAGAGGTCGAGCTTGTCGAAGCGCCCCTTGGGCTCGGTCGCAAGAGAGGCAGAACGATCCGGCATCGTCCCCGGGCGGTTGAGCCATCGCCAGGCCGACATCACGAAGCCGGGGACGAACTCCGGCTGCTCGCCGGACGGCGTGTCGTCCTCGTAGTCCTCGTAGTCCTCGTAGTCCTCGTTGGCGTCGTAGGCGTCGCCGGCTGTCGCGTAGCCGGCTGTCGCGTCCGATACCGCCGTCTCGCGGCCCGCGAGGCTCTCCGCGGCGGCCGGCTCGACCTCGGGCTCGACCCTGGGCTCGGGCTCGGGCTCGGGCTCGCGGCCCGCCCTTTCCGTCTCCCATGCCAGCACCGCGACGGCTCGGGGTCGCATCTGCGTCAGGGCCCACAGGAGGGCCAGCCCGGTGACGACGCCCGAAAGCGCGATCGGCCAGATCACCCCGGCCCACTCGGCGGTCTTGAGGAAGTTGCCCCAGTCGCCCAGCAGCCCCGAGATCGGGCCGGCCGTCCCATTGGCCCCCTGCACGCCGGGGATGCCCTGGTATTCGACCAGGACGGCCAGCAGGTTCGCGGCGTTGACCACCGCCAGCACGACGTACGCGACGCTCCAGCGCCACGACATGGCCAGCAGGATCGCGCCCACCGCGAAGAACGGGAACAGGTAGCGCTCGTGCGCCCGGGTCGGGACGACGAAGAAGGCAATGGCGAGGATCGCGAGGGCGACCACGATCGAGAGTCGGTCGTCGCGCCAGGCCGCCCAGACGCTCACCCCGACCAGGATGGCCACCAGGAACCCGTCGCCGACGGCGGCGGCCGGAAGCCCGCCGATGGGCTGGCCGGCGAGGAGGAAGACGATCGCGCCCGCCGCGACCAGGCACCCGACCGCGAGCGCGCGCAGCTCGGACGGCAGCGAGAAGGCGGGCTTGCGGGATTCGGCCGCCGCCTGCGGCTTCGCCTCGAGCTGGTTGGCTGCGGGCGCCGCCGCGGCGTCCACATCTGGCGGCACCGACACCTCCCCCGGATCCGTCGCCCTGGCGCGCGTCCAGGCGACGGCGGCGACCGCGACGAGCACGAGTACGGTGACCGCCATGGCGATCGCGACATGGGTCGAGAACGGCCCGACGCTGAAGTACGGTTGGGCGGCGCCGTTGTCGTAGACCAGGACATCGTGGATCCAGCCCAGGGTCTGGTCCATGGCGCCGCCGGTCCCGGTGCCGACCAGCGCCCAGGGGTTGTAGGCGTTGAGAGTCAGGTACGGGTACTCGCCGAACGTGTTGATGATGTGGCTGGCGATCGAGCCCAAAGCCATCGCGGCGAAGCCGACGACGGTGGCCGCGCCGGCTGACGCGGCGGCGAGGTCGCGATACGCGGCCGAAACGAGGTCGGACCGCCGGACCAGCAGGTAGACGCCCAGGCCGGCGATCAACCCCGCGGGCAGCGTCAGAAGTCCTTGGGGCGTGGCCAGGCGCCCGGCCAGGCCCACGAAATCGAGGCCCGTGAATGGCAGGCAGACAAGGGCGCCCGCGGCCAACCCCGACGCGATGGACGTCAGGACGCGCTCTGGATCGGGCCGGCCCTCGCGCGGCGCCAGCGACCGCCGGAGGATGACGAAGCCGACGAGGACGCCGAGGATGCCGAGCTGGATCTTGGTCAGCGCGGCTACGACTGCGAAGGCCGCGGCGAGCTCGCGGCGATCCCGCAGGAGCTCCCGCAGGCCGAGAAGCATGAACAGGGAGCCGACCACGTCCGCCTGGCCCCAGATCGCGCTGTTGAACCAGGTGATGGGGTTGAACAGGACGATCGCGGCCGCGCCCACGGCCCGCCACCGCGACGCACCCAGCTCGTGCGCCATGACGAAGACGACCAAGGCCAGGGCCAGGTCCGTGAAGATCGGGATCAGCTTGATCGACTCACCAACGCCACCGAACGGCGAGACGATCAGGCCCAGAACCCACAGGAAGAGCAGGTAGACGGGGGGATAGTCCAGGAAGCCGGCCTTGTCGTAGAACCCGACGGGGCCCTGCGCCACTAGCTGGCTGCTCCATCCCTGGAACGAAGCGAGGTCGGTGGGGAAGCCCGACCCCGGAAGCAGAACGTATGCGATGATGAGTCGGAGGGCCAAACCCAGGAGGAGAAGGACGACGATGGCGGGAACAAAGGTTTCGACGCCGTTCGTTCCCGCTGCCGCGTTCCCCCGCGGGCTGGCCTCTCGCGTGCTCGGGCCTGCCAACCGAAACGGCCTCCTGGACGAGCGCTGAGGTGGAGCGGAGTATAACCCAGGCCACGCCTGGGGACGGCGCACCGGCCAGCCCCGCTGCCGGGCCGGCGGATGATCTGTCTGCCGGCGCCACCGGCGCCCAGCAGGAGAACGTGCGCCTGGCGCCCTTCGTCTGGGGCATCTCCCTCGTCGTCCTGTGCCTGGTCGTGTTCATCTTCACGAACCCGAACCGCCAGAACCCGTACATCCACTTCGTCTGGCAGGCACAGGCGTGGCTCGACGGCCAGACCTCGATCGCGACCCACGTCGCGCCGTCGGCGACCTCGCCGGGCGACTCCTGGTATCAGGACTTCCAGCCGATCCTCGACGCCAGCGGCAGCGACACCAACCGCGGCGACCTTCCGTTCCCGCCGCTCCCGGCGCTGGTCCTGCTGCCGTTCGTCGCCATCTGGCATCTGTTCACCAACGAGCAGCTGCTGGCCACGATCTTCGCCGCGCTGGATGTTGGGATTGCCTACTGGATGCTGGGCTACCTGCCGATCCGACAGGAGGTGCGCCAGCTGACCACCTTGTTCCTGGGCCTGGGCACGGTCCTCTGGTACGCGGCCGCCATAGGAAGCACCTGGTTCTGGGCCCACATAGTCGCCGTCGGCTGCCTGCTGGCGGCGATTGCTTTCGCGCTCTCCGCCGATCGGGAGGCCGCGGAGCCGCGGCCCCTCGCAAATGAGATCGCCGCGGCCCGGCGTCTGGCGTGGCCCGGCTGGTGGCGCTCGGCGGTGACGGTCGTCGTCCTTGGTGTGCTCGGCGAGCTGCTCTTCAAGCTGGCGGAAGCCGGCACGTCAGCGGCCACGGTCGCCGGCCTGGGCGTGCTCCTGGCGGTCGGGGCCGCCATCCTGGCCCTCGCCGTGTCCGGCCAGCGCGGCGTTCTGGTGCCGCTCGTCGCGGTCGTCGTCATCGTCGGCGGCGTGCCCGCGGCCCTGGTACTCGGGGCCCAGGACCCGGAGGCGCTGGCACTCGTGGACGCCGTGGTCCTGGTGCTGGTCGTCGGGCTGGTGGTCATGGCCCGCGTTCGACCCCAGTCGATCGATCGCGCGGTGACCGCCTTCTGGGATGCGATGGCCCGGCCGGAGACGCGCCAGGTGGCCGCCGGGCTTCTCTTCGGCCTCGCCTGCACGGCGCGTCTGACGATCGTCTTCGGCTTCCCGTTCCTGCTCCTGGTGGGCGGCAGCAGCAGCTGGCTGCGTCGCGGGCTGCTGGCCGGCGCCGGAGCGGCGGTCCCGCTCGTCGCGCTGCTCGTCTACACGTACGCGGAAACGGGTCACCTCTTCAACCCCGTGTACGACTACCTGTACCAGCAGGAGATCGTCGCGTACCCGTTCCTCAACTACCACGCGGATTGGTCGATCGAGGACCTGCGCTACGTGCCGCAGAACCTGATGATCATGCTGTTCAACACGCCCATCTTCAGCCCGGAGACGCTGCCGTACCGTTCCGATCAGCTTTGCCAGCTGGGGCAGGCCAGAGGCATTTTCGACGTCAACTGCCCGATTGCGATCCCGAACCCGGTCGGCAACAGCGTCATCCTGAGCAGCCCGGCCTATCTGCTCGCCCCGCTGGCCTTCATCCCGGCCCTCTGGCGCAGGCTCGACCGCGTGACCGTGGGCGCCGCCATCGCCGTCGTGGCGATTGCCTTCTTCAACCTCATGCACTTCAGCCAGGGCTGGGTGCAGTTCGGCTACCGCTTCAGCAACGACTTCGCTCCGTTCGCTATCGTTCTTGTCGCGCTCGGTGCGAACCGCCTCGGCCGCTACTGGTGGGTGCTGATGCCGTTCGTGGCCGCTTCGATCGCAATCAACCTGTGGGGCGCCGTCTGGGGAGTGATGCTTGGCTGGTGACGATCTGCCGCGGACCGGTGGCTCGCCTGAGGCGACCACGCCTTCACGCCGAACCGAAGCGATCGGGCGTCGCCTTGCGCGCGCCGGCCTGAATCGCGATCTGGCGGCGGCAGCCTTCGCGCCGCTCGTCGCGGCCGTGGCGACCCTCTGGCTCGTTATTCCCACGCTGGCGCCCGGCGTCCTCTCCTGGGATACCGCCGAGTTCCAGACCGTCGCGCCGGTGCTCGGCACCGGTCACCCCACGGGCTATCCGGCCTACGTGATCCTCGGATTCATTGCTTCCCACCTGCTGCCGTTCGGCGACCCGGCCTACCGAATGAACCTGCTCAACGCGATCCTGGCGGCAGGGGCGGTGGCGGCCGTGGTGGCCATCATCCAGATGCTGACGAACATGCGCTGGGTCGCCCTGGCCTCTGGGCTGCTGTTCCTGATCATGCCCACTCTGTCGCCGGCGCAGGCCGGGTTCCCGGATGGCTACGGCGTCACGTCCACGCCGCTCCTCTGGCAGATCGCCACCCACGCCGACTACCACATGCTCCACCTCGCGCTGGTGGCCTTGCTCTTCCTCCTCTTGCTCGTGTGGGAGCGGTGGCGGACGGGCCACGGCCAAGAGAGACGCCGCAGAGCCGACCGCTGGCTCGTGGCCGCTGCCTTCGTCTACGGGGTGGCCTTCGCCAACCACGGCCTGGCGTGGCTGCTGCCGCCGGCGATCGCCCTCTTCGTCCTGGCCGTGGCGCCGCGCATCGTGCTGCAGTGGCGGCTGATCCTGGGCTGCGCCGCCGTGCTGGCGGCGACGATCGTCATCCTGTTCCTGGAGTTGCCCATCCGTGCGGCGATGGGGGCGTCGCAGGTGTACGGGAACCCGGACACCTGGGCCGGCTTCCAATATGTCGTCCTGGCTCAGCAGTTCGGCGGCAGCCTCATCGACCCGCTGGGCAACCTTTCGGACAAGTACGCCGCCGTGCTGGTCCTGCTCGCGGGTTGGCTCGGGGCGCTGGGCTACCTGGCCGTCATCGGCCTGGGCACCAGCCTGGTTCGGCGGCCGCGTTTCGTCCTGTTGAGCGTTATTTCCGCGGCGGTGACCGCCGACTTCGCCGCCTCGTACGCCAATGCTGAGCTCGACCGGTACTTCCTCGTGCCGCTCTTCGTAGCCTTCCTCTACGTAGGGTTTGGGCTGGCGGACGCTCTCCAGCTTGGGATGTGGCTGGTGGCGAGCGGCCAGAAGAGACTCAGGTCCCGCCTTGCTGCGCCGGCAACGGCCACACTTGAGCCCTCGGCCGACGTCCCTCGCTCCGCCCTCTCCCCTGACGGCGAGGCCTGGAATCGTCGCGCGCTCCTGATCGCCGAGATCGTCGCGGCCGTTGTCCTGGTGGTTGCCAGCGTGTCTGTCGTGCCCGCGCGTCAGGCGCTGGCCGGATCGGGACCGGGCGCCGTCAGCGAGTCCGACATGACGGAGAATGCGACCTGGATGCATAGCGTCCTGGCTCCCCCGGACCAGGGCGGCGTGGCCGAAAACGCCGTCATCGTGAGCTGGTGGTCGGCATCCACGACTCTCTGGTACGGCCAGCGGGTCGAGGGCTTGCGGCCGGACGTCCTGATCGTGGACGATAGCAACCGGGTCGATAACGGCGTCACCTTCGAGCAGGTCACCGACGTGTTCGACAAGTACCTAGGCAAGAGGCCCGTCTACACGATTCGGACTGATGCCGGCGATCCGGTCACGGGCGACGGCATTCCGGCCCTATGCGCCCGCTACGTCATAGATCCGTGCCAACCGTACGTTCTCAACAAAGTCACTGCCCGAAAGTGAGGCCAATGCGCGAAGCTGATCGAACGGACAACCCAGGGGCGTCTGCTGGGGAGCCCGGCAACCGGGTCGCCGAGCTGTCGTTCTTCTTCCCTGCCCACAACGAGGAGGCGAACCTCGAGGCGCTGGCAGACGAGGCGCTGGCGACACTGCCCTCGCTGGCGCAGAAGTTCGAGGTGATCGCGATCGATGACGGCTCGAAGGACCGGACTCCGGCCATCGCCGACGACCTGGCGAAGCGCCATCCGGACGTCTTCCGCGTCGTCCACCACCCCACCAACCTGGGCTACGGGGCGGCGCTCCGATCCGGCTTCCGAGCCGCGCAATACGACCTGATCGCCTTCGTCGACGGCGACCGACAGTTCAGGGTGATCGACGTCGGCCGCCTGACGGAGCGGATCGCCGCGCCCGACTCCCCGGACGTCGTCGTGGGCTTCCGCCTGAAGCGCGCCGATCCCCCGATCCGGCGCTGGTATGCCCGCGTCTATCGACTCTCGAACCGAATCTTCTTCGGTGTCCGCGTCCACGACATGGACTGCGCCTGCAAGCTCTTCAAGCGCGAGGCCCTCGAGCCGATCAGGGTGTCCTCGGGCGGCGCCTTCTTCACCGCCGAGCTGCTGATCAAGCTGCGCTTCGAAGGCCGCCGCATCGCCGAGGTCGGCGTGCCGCACTACCCGCGGACGGCCGGCTCGCCAACGGGCGCGAAGCCCAGCGTGGTCTTCCGGGCGGTGCGCGACTTCTGGTCGCTGCGACTCCGCCTGTGGCTGGGCCGCTCGAAGGGCATGCGCCGCGGCGAGGCAATGCTCGGCTAGAGACGACCGGCCCGGTGCGGTCCCCGCGGGTCAGGGGCCCGCCGGAGCACTACTCCTGAGTGCCGGGACCCTCGCGGTGGCCCTCCTCGAGATCGACATCCAGCGAGTTGACGAACTCGCGGAAGACCTCGAGCTTCTCGTCGACGTGCGTCTCCGGCTCGACGCCGGCCTTGTCCAGGACCGCCTCCGAGGCGAAGATCCGGACTCCGGTCCGAACCGCGAGGGCGAGGGAATCCGACGGTCGGGCGTCCACCTCGAAGGTCTGGCCATCCAGCTCGACCTCGAGCGTGGCGTGGTAGGTCTCCTCTGCCAGGCTGGAGATGATCACCCGTCGAAGCTTCGCGCCGAGGGCGACCAGGGTGGAGACGAAGAGATCGTGGGTTAGCGGCCGCTCGGGAGCCACGCCCTGCAGCCGCGTTGCGATGGCGTTGGCCTCCCACGGGCCGATCCAGATTGGCAGATAGCGATCCCGCTCCGTCTCCTTGAGGAGAACAACGTGCTGGCTGGAGAGCATGTGGACTCGGACGCTCTCGACGACGACCTCGACAAGCGAGTCTGCCATGGCCGGATTATCCCACTACCCGTCCGCCCTCGCGCCAGGTCCAGAGTCCCGCCCGCGCCGTAGCCGGGCCGCTCAGGTCGGCTTGGGCGTCGGCTTGGGCGTCGGCGTCGGCTTGGGCGTCGGCGTCGGCTTGGGCGTCGGCGTCGGCTTGGGCGTCGGCGTCGGCTTGACGCTCGACGACGATGTGGGGCTGACGCTCGGCGAGGGGCTGGCCGCCGGCCCGGTCCCGAGCGGCGCGCTCATGAGATTGCCACTCTCGATCCAGAAGAGAGTCGGGTTCGAACCGTTCGGACCGGTCCGAACAAACATCCCCTGCAGGGCGGAGAAATACGGCGAGTTGTTCGGAAGGACGAATTCCTGCACGTACTGGCCGTTGGTCTTCGTGAACGAGACGACCCGCCGGCCAACGCCGTCGTAGGCGTAGAGGTTGCCCTGGTCGGCGATGGGGTTGTCGGCGGAAATCCGTGTGTAGAACGGCGCCGAGGGCCGCATGACCGTGTCGCCGGGCAGGTCCGCTGTCCAGCCTCGGATCTCCTGGCCGGAGTCGAACCGCCTGACCACTCCGTCGTCGAGCAGGTAGAGGCTGCCATCGATGTACATGTCGTCCACCTGGGACACACTAAGGTTCTGGCCGCTCAGGTAGTTCGCCTTGGACTGGGCGTAGTAGCCGCTGCCGTCGCTCGACTCCGGGTACTTCAGAACCTGCCCGGCCGACGGAACCACGACGTACAGCGAGTACTCGTCCAGGTCGTAGCTGGTCAGGAACGTCCCGATCGCCCGGACGTTGGAGCCCCATGTTCCGGAGTCCTGGACGAGGACCTGAGCCAGCGTTCCCTGCCCGGTCGCCGCCCCGGCCGCGGGCCGCCAGCGCCACAGGTTGTTGGTGTTGTCGAGGATCAGCACGTCCTGGCCACCGGTCGTCAGCAAACGGGGCGAGCCCACGGCTGCGTTTGTGACCACCACGGCCGCCGGCTGCTCTCCCTTGACCGCGATCTGAACCTTGGCACGCGTGACCAGATCGACCCGATAGACGGATTGGTCGGTCTGGTCGATGACGTACGCCCCGCCGTCCGGACCAAGCACGAGCCCCGTCAGATCGTCGCTCCCGAACGAGAGAACGACCTGCGGAGTGATGACGTTCACGTCGAACAGGTGGTTGAGTCCGCCGACGACCTCGCTGCTGAGGACGTCCAGGTCAGCGCTGGTGTAACCGTTGTCGCTCGCGATCTGCAGGTTCTTGTACGCATCCTCCAGGTACGTCTTTGCGGTCGCGGGATCGCTTGTCACGAGGTCGCGGCCGTTCCCCAGGACTGCGATCTCGTCGCTCTCGGCCTGCAGATAGGCGGCCTGGGCGCGGCCCTGCCGGTCGATGTTCAGGTTCTGACGAGTGCCGGCCAGGTACCACAGCGAGGCGCCCACGACCGTCAGGACGAGCAACAAGCCCACGATGGCGCTCGCGACGCGGCGCTGGCGCTCCCGCTGGACGGCGATGGGGGTTACCCGGACGCGCTGGACGGGCCGCCGCGGCATCCGGTCGAAGAGGCCGTAGACGCTGTGGCGGAGCATGCCGTCGGCCGTGCGCTGGACCTGCTTGGCCGTGTGCTGGACCGTCGATACGCTCTCGATGACTGCGTCGGCCATCGGGATCGGCGAGTGATCCGGCACCCCGGCCAGCGAGTCGCTCGGCCAGACCGCCTTCAGCGGCTGGCTCTTCTGCGTGACCGACACCTCGTCCGCCTCGAGGGCGATCATGCCGTCGCCGCCGGACACGCCGAGACCGCCGCCGGCCAGCTGGCGGTGGATCTGGTCGATCGCGACCTGAGGGTGGAGTTGGATCACGGCGTCCTGGATCGGCGCGAGGCCGATCCGGCGGGTGGCGTTGGGAGAGATGAGGATGACGCTGTCGCCGGCGAGGAGGTCGCCGTGCCAGACCACGGGCTCGGCGCCGTCTTCGCACGGCAGCCCGCTCGCCGGATCTGGCTCAGGCAGAGTCAGCAGCCTGGCCTCGCGAACGAGGTAGGCCTCGGCCGGTCCAACGGTCGCAACGTACAGCTCGTTGCTCCGAACCACGGCCAGGGCGATGCCGATCGGGCCGCCCTCCCCAGTCCTGGAGACCAGTCGCTCGGTGACGCGCAGCTCGCGGTTCGCCGCCTTGATGGCCTTCTTGAGGCAGACGGTGATGCCGGCCGATTCGTCGTAGTAGTACTCGTGCCGGACGCGCTCGGCGACCATGTTCGTCGCAGAACGAAGCTCACCTCCGCCCTCGCCCGTTACGACCAGGTAGAGGTTGCCCTTGGTCCGGGTCGTCGACCCGATGCTGGGCTCTACGACCAGGACCGTATCTGGCGAGTCGGGCGGTCTTTGCGACTCGGCCACGAGGCCGAGCTTCATTTGAAGGCGGACGGTCATGACGACTGCTAGCGACGGCTGTGAATCTGTCCGGGATCAGCAGGTGGCGATTATACGTGTCTCGCCGTGATGCGAAGCTGGCGCACGGGGCTCGGCACGGCCGACCGCAGCGCGGCCACCAGCTCCGGGGACCGAAGTCGCAGCTCCTGAGCCACGATCGGCTCGTCGACTTCGACCGTGGCCACGCCCTGCGAAAGGGCCACGATCCGGCAGGCTCCAACGGCGGGCGGGATTCGCTCGGCCACGATCCTCTGCCAGGCGGTCATGGCCGCGGCCAGCTCGAGCTCGTCTTCGAGGCCGAGCTGGCGGGCCGCGTCGGGCAGCAGATCGCCCAGTCGCTCCATGCCCCGACGTCCGGACCGGCCGCTCTCCCCCCGATCGTCCTCGCCCCGATTTCCGCGCTGCCCGCTCACGCCTCGCCCTCCTCGATCCGCGCACCCTCGACGTCCGCGATCACCCGCCAGGCGTGTGCCCGCCGACGCAGATCCGGGTCCAGATCCTCCGGCACCGTCGTCGTGACCAACGCCTGGGGCAGCTCGGCGATGCGCCGGACCAGGTGACCCCGGCGCAGCGGATCGAGCTCGCTGAAGACGTCGTCGAGCAGGAGCAGCGGGGGACGCCCGTCGAGAGCGGTGAGGAGATCCAGCTCGGCCAGCTTGAGGGCCAGGATGGCCGTGCGCTGCTGGCCGCGCGAGGCGAACGTGGTGAGGTCGCGGCCGCCGATCCGAAAGACCAGGTCGTCGCGGTGCGGGCCCACCAGCGTGGTCCCGTTCCACGCCTCCTTCTCGGCCGTCTCGTGCAGCCGGCGGGCCAGCGCGTCCCGTGGCGACTCTCCGGGGAGCAGCGGCGCGTTCGTGCCATAGGCCAGCGTAAGGGGATCCTCCGCCGGGGCGATCTCCAGGTGAGCGGCCGCCAGAGGCTCTGCGAGCAACTCCAGCAGGCGCAGGCGCGCAGCCACTATCGCCGCGCCCGAGGCCAGGAACGGCTCGTCCCAGTAGCGCAGCTGGGCGCGGTCGGCTTCGCCATCGCGGATCTGCCTGAGCAGGCTGTTCCGCTGGGACAGGACGCGGGTGTACGTGGTCAGATGCGACCCGTACATCGGAGTGTGAGGCCCGGCGAGCTGGTCGAGCGCCGTCCGCCGCAGGGTCGGCGGCCCCACGACGAGGAGCATCTCCTCGGGGGCGAAGAGGACGGTCCGCAGCTGCTCGGCCAGCGCCGCGGGGCGGCGAGGGACGCCGTTCACCTGGATCCGCTTGCGCCCGCCGGCCTGGACGGAAACGTCCAGCGCAACGCCCTCCGCCTCCTCCTCCTCGGCCCCGGCGATTCCAACGACGCCCTCGACCCTCAGGAAGTCGGTGCCCCAGCGGATCAGCTCGGCATCGGCGCCGGTTCGGTGGGAGCGGCCCAACGCCAGCAGCACGATGGCCTCGAGCAGGGTCGTCTTCCCGGCTGCGTTCGGGCCCCAGACGAGCTGTGGCCCGGGGCCCAGCGTCAGGTCCAACGAGGCGTAGCCCCGGAGATTCCGGAGAGCAAGAGAGCGAAGCAGCGTCGGCGGCCTCGACCGAGGCGCGACCACGCGGTCCCTAGCCCGGGTCGACCCGGGCACGGGGATCCCCCGCCCCTAAGAGGTCGTCTTGACCGGCATGACGACGTGAACGTAGTCCGCGTCGTCGACCGGCCGGAAGACACCGGGCGAAAGGGGCCCGTTCAGCTCGATCGAGAACTGCTCTGCCGGAACGTTCGCCAGGACGTCGACCAGGTACTTGGCGTTGAAGGAGATCGTTGTGCCGTCACCGTCGACCTGAGCCTCGATCTCGCTGTGGTTGTCGCCGATGTCGGCCGCGGCGCTGACCATCAGGCCCGTCGCCGCCTCCTTGCCGATGTGGAGCTTGACGATGTTGGCCGACGAGAAGGCGATGAAGCCGGCCAGACGAACGGCCTTGAGGAGCTGGTCGCGGTCGACCGTCGCGGTCGTGGTGTGGCTCTTCGGCAGCACCTGCTGATAGTTGGGAAACTGGCCGTCGATCAGCCGGCTCACCAGGTCGATGCCCTCGACATGGAACAGGATCTGGTTACGGCTGGGTGAGAGCACGACACTGACCGGGTCGTCGGTTTCCGACAGCACCCGGCTCAGAGCGTCGAGTGAGCGGGCCGGGATGACGATGCTCGTCTCCTCCACGGGGTCGAGGATGGTAATCGTCTTGACTGCGATCCGGTAGTTGTCGGCAGCCGCCAGGGTGAGCTGCGTGCCCTCGAAACGAGCCAGGACGCCGGTCAGGATCGGCCTGGCCTCGTCACTTGCAGCGGCGAAGGTCACTTCGGTGAGGGCTTTGCGCAGGACGTTCTGGGCAATCCTGGTGGTCGGCTTGTCACCGGCGGTCGGGATCGCCGGGAACTCCTCGGCATCGATCCCCTTGACGCGCGTCTCGAACCGGCCAGCCTGGATATGCAGCGTCTCCTGGGCCTGGAGCTCAAGATCGACTCGCTCGTTGGTCGGCAATCCTGCCACGATGTCGGTGAGGAGCCTGGCTGGCGTGGTCGTCGCCCCGCTCACCTCGATCTTGCCGGGCACCCAGTAAGTCATCCCGATCTCGAGGTTGGTGGCGGTCAGCTTGAGGCCACCATCCTCGGTTCGAAGGAGGACGTTATTGAGAACGGGCAGGGTGCTCCGTGTCGGAACGGCGCGGCTGACGACCTGGAGACCTCGCGCCAGGTTCTCCTGCATGACCGAGAGTTTCACTTCGGCTTCACTCCCCTGAGGTCGGACACGGCGGGCAGATCGGGTAGCTGGGTGACGGGCAGCGCGATCCTACTCTTGGTTGATTGTCCATCTATCTTCTCATCCCGTCATCACCATCATCATGGTGTGGAGAGTGTGCGTTCGCCACGTGGCCACGCTCAGGTCGGCGGTGGAAGTGTCCCGGCTGATGGTGGATGGACTGAGTCGGATTGGGGATGGATGTATTTCAGTGCAGTGGAGAGGGCGGCCTCGCTTCGGGCGCCGGCCTCTCGGGGCGGTGATTCAACCACTCCGGCATCCGCCGTGCGGGCCGAGTTTCTCCACGCCCGACCACGGTTATCCACGGTTTGGGGCCGGTTATCCACGCCGCGGGCCGTTCGAGCGCCGGAGCGAGCGGACTTGGACGTCCGGGAGCGAGGAGCGCAGGGAGCAACCAAGCATCTGGCCGCCCGATCCAGACGCTGAACGGCGGCCCTATTCCGCGTAGATGAGCTCCCGGACGGCCGCCAGCTCCCGCCGCAGCTCATCGTTGATACCCATCTCGCGATTGATCTTGTCGCAGGCGTGCAGGACCGTGGAGTGGTCGCGGCCGCCCAGCTCGGCCCCGATACGCAGCAGCGAGACATCCGTCTCCTCGCGCATCAGGAACATCGCGATCTGGCGCGGCACCACGATCGCCTTGTCCCGCTTCTGGCCCTTCAGGGCCTCGATCTGGACGCCGTAGTAGTCGGACACCGCGCGAGTGATCCGCTCGGGCGTGACCTGGCGCTTCTTGGGGTTGTAGAGGACGTTCGAAAGGACCGCCTGGGCCAGCTCGATCGTGATCGGCACCGCGCCCATGCTGGCGTAGGCGACGATCCGATTGAGGGCGCCTTCGAGCTCGCGGATGTTGCTGACGACCTTGCGGGCGATGAACTCCAGCACGTCCGAGCTGACCGGCACGGCCTGCTCCTCCGCCTTGGCGCGAAGGATGGCGATTCGGGTCTCCAGGTCCGGCGCGGTCAGGTCCGCGATGAGGCCCCATTCGAAGCGGCTGCGGAGCCGCTCCTCCAGCGTCAGGATCGCCTTGGGCGGCCGATCCGACGACAGCACGATCTGCTTGCCATCCTCGTGGATGGCATTGAACGTGTGGAAGAACTCCTCCTGGGTCCGCTCCTTGTCGGCGATGAACTGGATGTCGTCGATGAGGAGGAGGTCGATCCGGCGGTAGCGCGCCCGGAATTCGTCGATCTTGCCCTGCTGGATGCTGGTGATGAACTCGTTGGTGAATTTCTCGCTGGTCGCGTACACGACGCGCTTGCGCGGGTAGCGGGCAATGACCGCGTTGCCGATGGCGTGCATCAGGTGTGTCTTGCCCAGGCCCACGCCGCCGTACAGGAAGAGCGGGTTGTAGGCGTGGCCGGGCCGCTCCGCGACCGAGAGACTGGCCGCGTGGGCAAGGCGGTTCGCCGACCCGACGATGAAATTCGAGAAGGTGTAGCGCGCGTTGATGTTGGTGGAGGCCCCCTCGGGCGCCCCGGCGCGCGTGGCCTCGACCCGGACAGGCTGCGACGAAGCCGGCGCCGAGCCGTTGCCCGCGGCCGCGCCGTTCGAGCCGTTGCCCGCGGCCGCGCCGGGCGTCTCGCCGGCCGGGCGAACCACGAACTCGACCTGGACGCTGTACCCGACGATGCGGGCCAGCGTCTGGGAGATCAGCGACCGGTAGCGTGTCTCCAGCCAGTCCTTGGCGAAGCCGTTGGGGACCGCGATCCTGAAGTGGTTGTCGTCCACGTCGACGAGCACCGTATCGCGGAGCCACGTCTCGAAGTTGGCCGGAGACAGAGAAACCTGAAGCTCTCCGAGTGCTGCGCGCCAGACTTGCTTTGCGTCCATCGAGGCAGGCTTGGTCCCAAGAGACGGAGATGGATAGCCGGAATCGTGACGGACGCCCGCTTCCGCTTTTACCTTTCGGCGCCGTGAGCTCGACCGATCAGGCTCTCCTCCGGAGCAGTCTGGCGGTCCTCACGGTCCCTCCGGGCCGTGGCCCTGGGGTTGTCTGGCGCCGCGGGCCGCCGAAGAATAGCACCGCCCCGGCGGCCCCGGCAAGGCTTCTGCCCGATCCGAATCGTATACTCCCGGGGAGTATCGGGCGACCGACCCTTCCCGGCGACCCTTCGGGTGCCGTCACGGCCCCATGGTTTGACACTCTGTGTGTCACGTTCATATAATCCGCCGGCAGACGCGCTGAAGCGCTCTTGTGGCGCCAGGCGCGTTCGCGTGCCTTTCGGGGTATCCTGACCCCGAGGCCGAATGGAGAGATACCCGCCGTCCGATGAAGCAGACCTATCAGCCCAAGAAGCGGCATCGCGCAAAAGAGCACGGCTTCCGCGCCCGGATGAAGACCACCGGGGGACGTCGCGTGCTGGCCGCACGCCGCGCCCACGGCCGCAAGAAGCTGACGGTCTGACGGCGGACCGCGGCCATAACTCGCCGCGGCTGGTGATGCTCTCCAGCCTGGAGGACTTCGCCGCACTGCAGGGTCAAGGATCAATCCGGTCCAATCCCCTGCTCGTCGTCCGAATCCGCCGGAATGACCTCGAGGAGACGCGATTCGGGCTCTCTACAGGACGCAAGCTCGGCGGAGCGGTCGTCCGGAACCGAATCCGCCGGCGACTCCGTGAGGCGCTAAGGGTGATGGCGCCCTCGTTCCGGCCCGGCTGGGACGTTCTGATCATCGCCCGACAGCCCGTCATCGCAGCAGATTACCAAGCGTTGACGGGAGCCCTGCACAGTCTCCTCCGCCGAGGAGGCGTTCTCGGAGGGCGGACCGTCACGTGAAAACGGTCGGCATCGGGCTCATCAGGCTCTACCGCCGCCTTTTCGCCTGGCGCCCGTCGGTCTGTCGCTATGAGCCGACCTGTTCGGTCTACACCGAGCAGGCGATCGCCAAATACGGTCTGTTTCGAGGGAGCTGGATGGGAATGCGTCGAATCGCTCGCTGCCACCCGTGGAGTCGCGGTGGCTACGACCCAGTTCGCTAGCGTGAGCTCTCGAAAGCGCATGTCCATGGCCCGGGCGCGCTGGCTCGTGCTCGGGCTCTTCGTCGTGCTCGTCGCGCTCGCCGTAGTAGCGTGCGCCGGCGCGGGCACGGCCAGCTCCAGCTCGGGGCCGTCCGCCGGCGCCGCCGCCTCGGCGATCGCTTCGCCTGGAGCCGGCGGGTTGGCCACCTCTCCGTCGCCCAGCCCCACGCCAGTGCCCCTGCCCCTGGCGGCGGCCGCCCCAACCGACCCGTTCAGCTTCCTCAGTTGGCTCTTCACGCCCATATTCCAGGCCCTCTTCATCCTGCTGACCTGGCTGTACGTGCTCACTGGCAATGTCCTGATCGCGATCGTGCTCCTGACGCTGATCATCCGGCTTGCGACGGTCAAGCTGTCGGCCCGCCAGCTCGCCTCCCAGCAGCGCATGCAGCGTCTTCAGCCCGAGCTCAAGAGCATGCAAAAGGAACTCCAGCGCCGCTACAAGGGCGATCGCCAGGCCGTGTATCAGGCCCAGCAGGAGTTCTACAAGGAGCGAGGCGTCAGTCCGACCGCCGGCTGCCTCCCGAGCCTGCTGCAGATGGGGATGCTCATCCCCATGTACTCGGTCATCCGCATCGGACTGACCAACTTCGACCCGAATGCGATGCTGACCGTTTTCGGCCAGAAGGTCGTGCCACTCACCTGCCCGAACCCGGCCCACTATGTGAACGGCGTCCTGGACAAGGCCCTGCCGTGCATCAACACCGTCATCGCGGGCATCGACATGGGCAAGGAGCAGGTCCTCTTCAGCCTGCCACTCGGTATCAACGGGTGGGCTCTCGGGGTGAGCCTCCTGGCTCTCGCCGCCGCGGCGCTTCAGATGGTTCAGAGCCGGATGATGATGCCGCCCAATGCCGAGAACGATCCCTCGGCCAGCACTCAGCGCAGCATGATGATCTTCATGCCCCTCATCTCGATCCTGTACGGCGGGATCCTTCCCGCCGGTCTGTTCATCTACTGGATCGTTACTTCGGTGTTCTCGATCGTGCAGCAGTTCCTGATCGTCGGATGGGGCGCGTTGTTCCCGCTCTTTGGACGGACCCCGGGCTTCGCGCAAAACTACACTCCAAGGTTCCCGGTCACCATGCCCGAGCCAGCGAATGCGGGCAAGTCGCTGGCCGCAACCCGGTACAAGCCGGAGGAGCGGTGGGCATCGGCGGCCTCAACGGTTCGGCCCAATACGCACCGGCGATCGAGCCGGCGAGGGAGACGACGCTGACATGAGTAGCTACCGCGACGCATACCGCGAGTTCACCGGCAAGACTCCGGAGGAGGCCCTCCGCGCGGCTCGCGACGAATTCGGTGTGGACCTCAACGAGCTCGACTTCGAGATCCTGACGCCCGGCAGCCGCGGCGTCCTCGGCATGGGCGCCGAGCCGGCCCGCGTCCTGGCAGCGCCCCGATCCGCGCTTGGCGGCTCCACCCCCAAGCGCGAGGCCGCGGCCCAGGTTCCGCTGCCGCCCCCACCCGCCCGGGACCGCGAGGATCGCCCGCATCACGACCGCGACCGCGGCTTCGACCGTGGCAGCCGTCCTGCATGGGGCGACCGCGGCGGTGATCGCGGTGGTGACCGTGGTGGCTTCGATCGCGACCGCGGCCCGCGGCCACCCCGCCCCGAAGGCGCTCCTATGCGCGGTGGATCGCCCCGCCCCGCCGCCGGCGGTCGTCCGGATCGTGCGCCCGGCGGAGGGCAATTCGACCGCGACCGTGGCCGCCGCCCGGACGGCGGCGCGCGTGGCCCGCGCCCGGATGGACGACCCGCACCGCAGGCCGCCCTGACCGCCAAAGAACTCGAGGAGGTCGCCGCCGCGCGCGTCGCCCCGCCGATCGAGCGACCCGAGTCCGCCGAGGTCACGCCCGAGGCGATGGCCGCGGCCAAGGAGATCCTCGAAAATCTCATGGCCCAGCTCGATTTCCACGTCCGCGTGGAGATCAAGGCCGGCGAAACGAACCGCCTCAACGTGGTTGGCGAGGGCGCCGAGAAGGAATCGCTCGGCGCGCTCATCGGGCGCAAGGGCGAGCGCCTGTCCGCCCTGCAGCACCTCGTGAACCTGCTGTTGTCCAAGAAGGTCGGCGAGTGGACGCGAATCCTCGTCGACGTCGAGGATTACCGAGGCCGCCGCGAGCGCCAGCTCCGCGACCTGGCCAATCGCGCCGCCGAGCGCGTGATGGAAACGGGCAAGATGCTCCAGCTCGAGCCGATGCCGGCTCTCGAAAGGCGCTGGATCCATCTCGCCCTGCGCGACCACGACAAGGTGGCCACGCAGTCAATCGGTGAAGAACCCAATCGTCGCGTGGTGGTGCTTCCGCGAGAACTGTAGACAATCCCGCCCCAGGAAACGATGGGCAACCGTCGTTGGGCAAGGCCCGGACGCGTCGCTCCCTCTTTGGGGAGTGGCAAACGATATCGGCGCGCTCATTTATCATGTGGAAGACGGCGTCACGGTAACGCCAGGTCGTGCGTCTATCGCGCGCCCGGGCGTGACCGCCTAGGGTCCAGCTAGCCCCTGCCGTCCAGCGCCGCCCCCCACCACGAATCAATCGGCGCGACAGAAGGAACGATTATGACCTGGGACTCCCACGAGCCAAGTAACCAAGCCAAGCCGAGTGCGTCGCACCCTCAGGGCTGGGAAGGCCCGGGCTGGTGGGACGAATCGGGCACGCCGGCGCGCAAGACGGCGTCCGCGGTTCGCTCCGCTCCGGCCGGCCAGTCGGTCCGCGGCACCGCCACCACGCTGCCGACCTCGAACGGTTCGGGCAACGGCTCCAACGGGTCGGGCAACGGTTCGAACGGGTCGGCCGCGACCGATAAAGTGACCGTTGCGGCGGCCAGGCGCGCCAGGTCTCGGACGGCGTCCAAGCCGCACTCCGGGATGTCCATGGCCACGGTGCGATTCGTGGTCGGCTTCACCATCGGGGTGTTCGGCGCGCTCATCCTCGCCTCCGCCGCCGTTCTGGGGCTTTCGCAGGCCTACGACGGCAAGATCATGCCCGGCGTCCACGCCGGAACGGTGGATCTGTCGGGGCTCACCCGCGACGAGGCCGTCAGCGCCATCGACTCCGCTTATGCGTCACTCGGGCAGGGTCAGGTCACCATCACCACGCCGACTGGGACCGGCACGATCACTTACCAGGAAGCCGGACGAGCCCCCGACTCGGCCGCCATGGCGGATGCGGCCCTATCGGTCGGACACGGCGACAATCCCGTCACCAGCGTCACGTCGGCGATTCGCACCTTCGCGGGTGGCGTCCAGATCCCGGTGATCGTCAAGCTGGATCCTCTGGCCCTCGAAACTAAGCTCCACCAGATTACGGGCTCAACCCAGGATCCGCCCACGGATGCCAGCGTCTCCGTCAGCGGCACGGACTTCACGGTGGTGCCGGGCACCCCCGGCCGCGGCATCGACGAAAACACCATCGCGACCGGGCTGATCGACCAACTGGCCAGCGCCGATGCCCCAAGCCAGATCCAGGTCGGTGGCAAGTTCGTCACCGTCCAGCCCAACGTGACCGACGCGGATGCCCAGGCGGCCATCGACAGCGCCAACAAGATGTCGGCCGATCTCACCCTGGCGTACGCCGGCAAGACCTGGACGATCGACGCGGCCACGATCCGCAGCTGGATCATCTTCGGCAACCGAACTGACGGAACCTATGGACCGGTCATCAATCCGGCGCTGGTCCTGACCTACGTCGGCACGCTGACCAAGGACGTCAACGTCGCTGCCGTCGAGCCCAACATCGTCTACAAGTCCGGGCAGCCCAACGGCGTGACCCAGGGCAAGCCCGGCCTCACCCTCGACGTGGACGGCACCGCTCAGGCCATCGAGGCTTACCTGGACAACCTGGGCTCGGGCGGCGAGAACGCGAGCACTGACGTGGCGCTCGTCGTGGACGTGACCCAGCCGACCCTCGCCGACAACCCCCAGCTCACCGGCTTCGTGATCATAGGTTCGTGGGACGTCGTCTACCTCCCGGGTGAGTCCAACGGCAACGGTGTGAACATCAACCTCCCGGCCACCATTCTGAACGGACAGGTGGTGGCTCCCGGGGCGGAGTTCAACTTCCTGGGCCGGGTCGGCACGATCAGCCTGGCCACCGGCTGGAAGATGGGCGGCGTCATCCTGAACGGGGCGAGCAACCACACAGGCGCCGTCGGCGGCGGCATCTGCTCCATGTCCACGACCATGTTCAACGCCGCGGCGCGGGCGGGGCTCCAGATCGACGAGCGGCACGCGCACTTCTATTACATCGACCGCTACCCGGTTGGTCTGGACGCCACCGTCTACTCCAACGGCAGCACGACCTGGAACCTGCGCTGGACCAACGACACTCCGTACCCGATCGTGATCAGGTCCTGGACCGCCGGCACCTCATCGAAGAGGAGGATCTACGTCCAGCTGTGGAGCCTGCCGAACGGGCGCACGACGACCTTCTCGCCGAACCCGCCCGTCAAGACCAGCATAGTCAAGGCCACGGACACCACGGAGTACGTTGCCGCCCTGCCGCCCGGCGAGAAGAGCCCCTACCGCTTCGAGTACCCGACGAACGGCTTCAACACCGTGGTGACGCGGACGGTCAAGGACGCGAGCGGCGCCGTCATCCACACCGACACGTGGTACTCCCATTACGGGGTGGTCAACGGCCTGCTGGCGTACAAGGGAACGCCTCCGCCTTCGAAGACCCCGACGCCCACTCCGGGCCCGGCCACGCCCACGCCCACGAAACCGCCGGCCACGCCCACGCCTCCGCCGACGCCTCCGCCGGCGCCCTCGCCCTCGCCCACGGCCTTTCTCCCGCTGACCTTCCTCCCGCTGCTGGCCGCGCTGGTGCCGATCTCACGGCGCAGGCGGCTCCTCCGCAAGTAAGCGGCCCTGACCCAGACCAGGCAAGAGCCGGCGCGAACAGCGCCGGCTCTTCTATTTGGGCGCGGACCCGGTGGCTGAGGACCCGGTGGCTGAGGACCCGCTAGCCGCGGCCCCGGTGGCGGCCGCGACCCGATCGCCGTGCGCAACCTCGTAGCCCAGCAGCTGCGGGAAGAGCCGCAGCACCGCGGCCAGGCCCACCAGGCAGAGCACGCCGCCGGAGACCACCGAAAACTGCGGCCCGGCGATGGCGGATACGGCCGCCGCCTCGGCGTCGCCCAGGCGCGGACCGCTCGTGACCACCAGGGTGTGGATCGACATCAGGCGGCCCCGCAGCGGGTCCGGCGTCTCGAGCTGGACGATCGAGTTGCGCAGCACGGCGCTTATGACGTCCGCGCCGCCCGCCACGGCCAGGAACAGCAGCGCCAGGGGGAAGCTCGCCGCCAGGAGGCCGAAGGCGGCGATCGCGGCACCCCAGCCCGCCACGGACACCGCCACTCCCCGCCCGGGGTGGCGAGTGTGGGCCGTCCAGCCGGTCAGCGCCGAGCCCACGAGCGCGCCCAGCGCCGGCGCCGCGGTCAGCAGCCCGTAGCCCGCCGTGCCGACGTTGAAGACCGTCAGGGCGAGCTGCGGGAAGAGCGAGCTCGGCATGCCGAAGATCATCGCGTCGAGGTCGATGACGAAGGTGGCCAGCACGATCTTGCGTGACCGGGCGAAGCGGAGCCCCTCGACAACGGAACTGAGACTCGGGCGCGGGGCTTCGGGGTGGGGCGGGATCGGGGCGATCAGCAGGGCCCCCGCGATCGCGGCCATGAACGTCGCCACGTCGAACGAGAAGGCCCAGCCCGCTCCGGCCAGCGCGACGAGGACGCCGCCGAAGACCGGCCCGACGACGGAGACGGTCTGGGAGCTGAGCGAGTTGACGGCGATCGCGGCCTGGAGCCGCTCTCTGGGGACGAGCCGCGGGATCGCGGACGAGCGCGTCGGGGCGTCCACGGCGCCGAGCCCAGCCGCCACGAAGGCGACGACGTAGAAGCCCCACAGCGGCGGGGCGGGCAGGAATGCCAGGAAGGCCAGCATGGCGCTGGTCGCGGCCAGGCAGACCTGGGTGACGAGCAGCAGCTTGCGCCGGTCGACGGCGTCGGCGACCGCTCCGCCGCCCAGGGCGAAGACGAGGATCGGGAAGAGCTGCACGATCGCGAGCAGGCCGATCGCCAGCGGGTTCCTCGTCAGATTCCACAGTTCGAGCGGCAGGACGACGACGGTGACCTGCCGGCCGACGCCGCTGACCAGCTGGCCGAGCCACATCATCCGGAAGTCGCGGTCGCGCCTGACCGGCTCCAGGTCGACCAGCAGGCCGCGCAGTCGCTGGCGTCGGGTCGAGCGTTTCACGGACATGGCGCGAAGGATAAGCGACCGGTCGCCATGGGCGCGCACCGGCTTTTCGGTGGCGCGTTCAGCGTTCGGTCGAGGGCCAGGTAGGGCGTCGCACCAGGACGAGCGAGACGCACACGAACCACAGCAGCAGGCTCAGCAGCGACGCCCATTCGAGCAGCGGCACCGTCCAGATCGCGCTGCGCACGACGATTGGGGCGTCCGGGTCGATCGGGCGGTAGGTCGAGTAGACCGCCAGGAAGACGAAGAAGATCGCGACCGAGATCGCACCCGGGGCAAGGAGCCAGCGAGGGTAGCCCGACGGCCGGCGCCGGGCGAGCCAGACGCTGAAGACGGCCACCACGATCCAGCCGGTGCAGAAGAAGACGCTCGAAACCAGGCGATGAACGGCGTGGGTGTCCATCGGGAAGATGCCGACCAGCGCGCCGGAAGTGCCGGCCACGATTCCCGCCAGCATGAGCGCGGGCCGGTAGCGGCCCGTCAGGCGGCGCGACAGGATCAGCAGGAACAGGCCCAGGCCGATGGCGCCTATCACGATCCCGGCGTTGAATACCGGGGCCAGCTGCGACCGGCCGGTCTCGCCCAGCTCGGAGATGAAGTGGTTGAGCGGCGAGTAACCCTCGCCCGCGTACCCGACGTAGGGAATTGCCGTGACAAGCGCGCCGAGCAGGATCACCGCCGTGGCGCCCAGGCCCAGGGCTCCCGCGGCCCGCGGCGACACGTCGAAGGGATCGCTCCGTCCGGCTGCGGCCCGGGCCGCGGTATCGGGTCCCCCGTCCTTCGCTTCAGGCGAAGACATCGACCAGCTGGCCGAGCTGGCTGACCGATGTCGAGGCCGCCTCGCGGTAACGCGACAGCGGATCCGAGCCGGAAAGAGCCCGGCGCAGCACGGGCGTGGGATCGAGCGTGAAGTCGGCTGCCGCCGTGGGTTGTTCGGCCGACCGCAGCGCCTCGAAGGCGACGTTCGCCCGGCTCATCGCGTCGCTCGTGGCGGGGTTGACGTCCGGGTGGAGGTGGCGGACGAGGATTCGGTAGGCGCCCTGAACAGCCTCGAAACCGGCCGAGGGATCGAGCCCGAACGTCCGATAGTGATCGAGCGTGGACAGCGCCAGGGTTGAGGCCATCACCACTTCCGGCAGCGGAATAGCAGATCCGATTCCCGGTTCGTGAAGATTAGCAGAGCGCCCCCGGACGGGGGGTCCGCCAGACACCCTAAAGCCACCGGATCGAACGGTTAGCGGTGCCTGGGCGCTCCAGATCGGCCCGATCCGAGCCGGGATTCGGCCGATCGGGCGGCCGGCCGTCGAGGGCGCGGATTGGCAACCCGAACTTAACCAACAAAGGGTTTGATCCCGACGGGCGACCAGACCATACTCGGCCCTACGCCGGCCTCCGCTGAAACCAGCCCCGGCCCGGGGATGGACCGCTTCGCCGGCGGGGGAGGTGAAACAAATGACAGGTCCCGCACCGACCACGGGCCGCTCCACCACCGGCCGCTCCACCACCGGCCGTGCCACTCGACGGCGCAGCGCGCCCGCCAGCGCGCCCGCCCCGGCCGCCGCCCCGGCCGCCGCGTCCGCCGCCGCCC